>DBQB01000061.1 GCA_002305685.1 Ruminococcaceae bacterium UBA1405 | reverse complement strand
TGGAAAGTACTTGCCGTTTACACCTTCGTAAAACTGGTTCGGTAATGAGTTACTATAAATTTGGACCAGATACATTGGAATCCCTTTATTCCATCGGTAAACCCAAGGTTGAAAAGCCGTTATGTCATATCGCTTTCCGTGTAAAGGATTGCTTTGAAACAAAGAAGTATCTGGAATCTCAAGGTATCATCTGCCCTGAACCCAAGGTTTCTGGCATGGGAGACTTTCATGTAATGAATGTCATTGGCCCAGATGGCGAAATTTTGGAATTTTTGGATCGTTGTTCGCTGGATGATTATATAAAATAGGGGATTGAAAAACATAATTCTCAGCGAAGTTGGCGGGGAGCTTTCATAAAGCTTCCCGCTGGCTTTAGGAGGAAACCATATGAAAATTGATTTAAAAGGAAAGGTTGCAGTAGTCACTGGAGCCAGTAAGGGTATTGGTCTAGCAATTTCTCAGGCTCTTTTGGAACATGGAGTAACGGTTGCGGCTGTTTCGCGGACATCCGAAGATCTCCAAAAAATCACTCATCAGCAAAACGAACAATTTCCAGGAAAGATGTTCGCTTTTCCCGCAAGTTTGGAGCGTGAAGAAGAATGTATACGAGTGATTTCGGAAATTGGTAATTGTTTTGGTCAAATTGATATTCTTATAAACTGTGCCGGGGTCAGTCAACATAGTTTTATGGACTTAGAACAACTGCATCGTGAAGAGTTCGAGCGAATTCTTCATACCAATCTCAATTCTGTTTTATATTGTACACGTCAAACAATCCCATATATGAAACAACAAAACCAGGGGTTTATTCTCAATATTTTATCAACCGCCGCCTTTCAATCCAGTGGGGGTGGTATTGCTTATTCTGCCTCCAAATACGCCGCACGAGCCGTAACCGAAGGATTGATAGAGCAGTATAAAGGAACTGGAATTCGTGTTACTTCCATTAGCCCCGGACCCGTAAACACCAATATCTGGTCACATAAAACACAACCTGTATCGGAAGAACGAAAAAAGAAGATGCTTCGACCAGAAGATATCGCACAAATCGCGATGTTTTTACTCCAACTAGACGACAACGTCCATATCGGAAATATCACAGTAGAGCCATGGTTCATTCCGCCTAAGAAATAAACCGATCATTCTATTGAAAAGGAAGTGGCAATATGGAATACCCAAAAGTAGCAGTACAGACCATCGTATTTAGTAAAGTAGTCAAAGACGAGGGATACGCAAGAGTTATGAACTTTCTCCATCAAATCGGAGTAAAAGAGGTTGAACTCTCTAAAGTTCCTGTCAATCGAGATACTGTGCCGGAAATTGAGACTTTATGTCATCAATTAGGACTTCACATCTGCGTCATGAATGTAGGTCTGGAACCTACCAGTCCCAACGATGATGTTCTCAATTTACAAGAAAACTTAGACGAAATGGCTGAATACGCCAACCGATTCGGTTGTAAATATCTGCGCATAGGCATGTTACCTTACTGGGCTTACGGAAACAAAGAAGGGCATCTGCGTTATGCGCAACGACTGAATATATATGGTGAGAAGCTATCTCATTATGGAATAAAATTGTATCACCATCATCATGAATTTGAATTTCAGAAATATCAAGGGATTTACGGCTTAGAATTGTTAGAACAAAATACAGATCCACGCTATGTAGGCTTTGAATTGGATACCCATTGGTTACAGTTTGGCGGTCAAGATCCCATCCACTGGATTCAAAAATTAGAGGGACGGGCAGATTTGGTTCATCTGAAAGATTACCGTATTGTGATGCCGCAAGAAGGTGTTTTAGGTACCGAACGTTCTCCGAAAGTCTTGCGCAAACAGGTGGTACAATTTGCAGAAATCGGCACCGGCAATCTAAATATTCCGGCCATTATCGATACCTGCATTCAAACAGGCGTAAAATATATGCCTATTGAACAAGATACTTCCTATGATTTGGATCCATTTGAAAGCATTCGTATTAGTATAGAAAATATTCGAAATATGGGATTTATCAACTGTTTTTAACCACAAACAAAAGTAAACTACTTAAGAATAGGAGGTATTACAATGTAATCCTCCTATTTTTTCTTTCATTGTTTTCCTCTCTCCCATACCTTCGTTCAAAAATATTTCACATATTTTTCATACAAACCGCTATCAATGGATTGTTAAAAAAAATACAATATTATCATAGTGCTGATGGAAAACCGAAGCCGCGCGGGAATCCAGGTATTTTTCAGCCTCAACATCGTATATTCTCAGATATAAAACCATCTGCGACCCATACATCAAAACGTACCCTACTGTCAACAATAAATAAGCCTGCTTTCTCGGCAGCGTTCGATGAAGGTACTCTGAACTATTTTAAGGAGGAAAGACATATGAAAGGATTTGCAATGCTTCAAATCGGCAAGACCGGTTGGATCACCAAGGATACCCCTGTTTGTGGTCCTCTGGACGCAATCTGTAAACCCCTGGCGCTGGCTCCCTGCACCTCTGATGTGCATACAGTGTGGTCCGGCGCCATTGGCGAACGCCATAATATGATCCTTGGCCATGAAGCGGTTGGCGAGGTAGTGGAAGTTGGCAGCTTGGTAAAGGACTTTAAGGTTGGAGATAAAGTTTTGGTCTCCGCCATCACTCCCGACTGGAGTTCTCTTGCAGCGCAGGGCGGTTACGCCATGCATTCCGGCGGTATGCTCTCCGGCTGGAAGTTCTCCAACTTCAAAGATGGCGTATTCGGAGAATATTTCCATGTAAACGATGCCGATGGTAACCTGGCTTTGCTTCCTGACGGAATGGACTTGGGCGCTGCCTGTATGATCAGCGATATGGTTCCTACCGGCTTCCATGGTGTAGAGCTGGCCGACGTCCAGTTTGGCGATAACATTGCGGTAATTGGAATCGGGCCTGTGGGCTTGATGTCGGTAGCCGCAGCAGCCATTCGCGGTGCAGCCAATATCTATGCGGTGGGTTCCCGTAAAAATTGCGCCGATTTGGCGCTGGAATTTGGCGCAACTGAGATCATCAACTACCGTCAGGGAGACATTGTGGATCAGATCATGGAGAAAACCCACGGAGCAGGGTTGGATGCCATTGTAATTGCCGGCGGCGACAACGATACCTTTGCCCAGGCCATCCGGATGCTCAAACCCGGCGGCAAAATCGGAAACGTCAACTATCTGGGCGAAGGCGACTATGTGAAGATTCCCCGTGTGGAATGGGGCTGCGGTATGGGACATAAATCCGTCTGCGGCGGCCTGATGCCCGGCGGCCGCCTGCGTTCTGAAAAGCTGGCACGCTTGGTTGAGACGCATCGGATTCATCCCGAAAAACTCATCACCCATACCTTCCATGGACTGGAAAACGTGGAACCTGCACTGATGCTGATGAAGAATAAACCTGCCGATCTGATCAAACCGCTGGTTCTCATCGACTAATTGCACCGATAAAATTTTGGCTCACGTCGCTATGCGTCGTGAGCCTTTTCGTTGTCTGCCTCTCAAATCCACGGCAAGGGGAGCCACAATCAATGACCTATGCAAAAAAGCTGTCAGATGCGCTTCAAACAGCATCTGACAGCCTTTTCCTTATTTTTCGTATAGGAAACAAGCAACCTGGCGATCCCCGACCTGACGCAGCTGAGGTGTCTCTTTGGCGCAACGCTCGCTGGCAAAAGGACACCGAGTACGGAAAGCACAACCGCTGGGAAGATCCAGAGGACTTGGCAGTTCCCCGCTGATCTCAACTGCCGCTTTGCTCCGCTCTACCCGGGGATCGGGAATGGGAATGGCGCTGAGCAGCGCTTTGGTGTAAGGATGCATCGGCTCCCGATAAAGGGAGTTGCTCTCTCCTACCTCCACCAGACTGCCCAGATACATCACGCCGATACGGTGGGAGATATGCTTTACAATTCCCAGATCATGGGCAATGAAAAGATAGGAAATCTGACGCTCCTTCTGGATTCTTTGCAGCAGATTGATAATCTGTGCCTGAATCGAAACATCCAGCGCCGAAATCGGTTCATCACAGATGATGAATTTGGGATTAAGAGCCAAAGTACGGGCAATACAGATCCGCTGCCGCTGGCCGCCGGAAAACTCGTGGGGATACCGGCGGATATGGTCAGGCTTGAGTCCTACCGTTTCCAACAGCTCACTGACCTTCTGATCCCGCTCTTTGGTGGAATTATAAAGGCCATGAATCTCCATCGGTTCCCGGATGATCTCGCCCACCGTCATTCTTGAGTTGAGAGAAGCGTAGGGATCCTGAAAGATCATCTGTAAATCACGACGGAAAGCTTTGAGTTCAGCGCCTTTCATCTTTACAATATCACGGCCCTCGAACTCAATGGAACCGGAGGTGGGTTCATTGATTTTTACAATGGTACGGCCTAGCGTGCTTTTTCCGCAGCCAGATTCGCCTACCAAACCAAAGGTTTCATTATGTAAAATCTCAAACGAGACGTCGTTGACCGCTTTAACAACCTTTCCTTTGGAGAAAAGGCCGCCTTTGCTGCCAAAATAGGTTTTCAGGTGGCTTACCTTTAAAATTGGTCCTTCATTCATGCCAGTACCTCCTTTTTCTGTTCCAACCAGCAGGCACAACGATGGGTTGGGGAGAGTTCTGTCATTTCCGGCATATAATCTTTACAGATACGCATGGCACAACTGCAGCGATCCACAAAAGGACATCCAGCCGGAGGCTTCAGAAGGTCAGGCGGAGAACCGGGAATGGGCTGAAGTTCTTTATCTTCCTCCTCTGGATTGTTGACGCAGGCAAGCAATCCGGAGGTATAGGGATGATGGGGCTGGAAGAAAATTTCATCCGCCGTGCCAACCTCAACAATTTTACCACCGTACATAATTACAATACGGCTGCACATATTGGCTACCACACCCAGATCATGGGTAATCAGCATCACACTGGAACCGGATTTACGCTGCATATCCTTAATCAGTTGTAAAATTTTAGCCTGAATGGTCACATCCAGTGCTGTGGTAGGTTCATCAGCGATGATGAGCTTTGGATTGCAGGCCAGTGCAATGGCAATGATGATTCTCTGGCGCATACCGCCGGAAAACTCATGGGGATACTGGCGCAATCTGGTTTCCGGGGAAGGAATCCCCACCTGCCGAAGCAGTTCTATGGCTTTTTCCCGCGCCTCTTTGCGAGAGATCTTCATATGATTGAGCATGGGTTCCACCAGCTGGGTCTCAATGTTCAGAACCGGATTGAGAAACGACATCGGGTCCTGAAAAATCATAGAGAGAGTGTTTCCACGCACGCCCTGCATATATTTGTCGTATGCCTTCAATCCTCCCTCAAAACTCAACGGGGAGATATCGTGTCCGTCAAAGAGCATACTGCCCTCTTTGACCACACCGTTGCGCGCCAACAGACCCATCACAGAATACATCGCCTGGCTTTTTCCACTACCGGACTCGCCGACGATACCCAATATTTCACCCTTTTTCACCGTAAAGCTGACGTCACGAACCGCTTTTACAGTTCCCTGTTCCGTTTCAAACTCGGTGGTCAGGTGTTTGACTTCCAAAAGATTTGTGCTCTCTGGATTCATGGTAACGGCCATTCCTTTCTCTTTGCTTCTCTCCATCACTTTTTCTTGGGATCCAACGCTTCCCCAACACCGTCACCGATAAAGTTGAGGGAAAGCATGGTCAGGCAGATGGCCGCCACAGGCCAGATAATCTGGATGGGATAGGTTTCCACCAATCCTCTGGCCTCGTTGGCCAAAGTTCCCCAGCTGGCCGCAGGGGCGCTGATACCAATACCGACAAAGCTGAGGAAAGCCTCGGTAAAGATGGCGGAGGGAACCATCAAGGTCAGATTGACGATGATGGGACCAATACAGTTGATAATCAAATGTTTAAACAAAATTCGCTTGGTGCTGGCACCCAGTACATAGGCGGCCAGGGCAAACTCCTGTTCTTTCAGACTCATTACCTGAGCGCGAACCAAACGC
The DNA here is from genome assembly GCA_002305685.1 of Ruminococcaceae bacterium UBA1405. GTDB lineage: Bacteria > Bacillota > Clostridia > Oscillospirales > Ruminococcaceae > UBA1405. Next base: position 73,134 of record DBQB01000061.1, on the reverse strand, counting down.
GCCATTCCGATCCAAGACGAAATACAGATACCGATCAAAATCGACCAGATATTGCTGCCGAAGATCAGCATAACCAAAATCACATAGAGCATACTGGGAATGGAATAGATGATATCCACAATCCGCATCATCAGCATATCTGTTTTACCGCCCACATATCCGGCAATGCCTCCGTACATGATGCCGATGCACAGGCTGATGGCTGCGGAGGAAAATCCCACCGAGAGAGAAATCCGGGCGCCATACATTACCCGCACAAGGATATCCCGTCCAAACCGGTCGGTCCCCATAGGATGAGCCAGACTGGGATTGGCATTGAGAGCGGTCATATCCATCTGTTCGTATGTATAGGGGGAGAATATCGGCACAAAGATGGCAAGCACCACCACAATTCCGAGGAAAATCAACCCCAAAAGCGCCAGTTTGTTTCTTTTGAAGCGTATCCAGGCGTCTCTGGCAAAGCTTTTGGTTTCCATCGCAATAAATTCACTATTCTGCTCGCTTTTGTCCAGAGGTTGGAACATCTCTCTGGTGAGCATTTCTTTGTTGTATTCTTTGAGATTCATGCAGCAGTCTTCCCTTTCTCCAGCTTAATACGCGGATCGATCAGTGCGCTGAGCAGATCCGTCAGGATATTGGCAATAATAATGAGGGCGCCAAAGAAGATGGTCAGCGCCATAATCAAAGTGTAGTCACGGTTGGTAACGCTGGTGACAAACTCACCGCCCAGCCCGGGAATGGAAAAGAGGCTTTCGATGACAAAGCTGCCGGTCATCAGGTAAGCAACCAGAGGTCCCGCATAGGTAACTACAGGAATCAGGCAGTTTTTCAGTCCATGCTTTACAATCACCCAGAAAGGCGCGGTACCTTTGGAGCGGGCAAGCACCATATAATCCTGCTTTACCGCCTCACTCATACTGGAGCGCACCAGACGGGACACCATGGAAATGGGATAGAGGGAAAGCGCCACCGTAGGCATAATGTAGTTGAGGGGGCCTTTCAGTCCAATGATAGGAAGAATCTGAAGCTGAACGCCAAAAACGATCATCAGCATCAGCGCAAAGAGAAAGCTGGGAACGCTGACGCCCACCGTTGCCAGAACCATCACCGCATTGCTGATCCAGCGGTGTTTGGTCAGTGCCGCCACAATGCCCAAGGTAATACCCACCAACATCGAAAAGACAAACGCAACCGCGCCCAACTTCATGGTAACGGGAGCCGCCTTGGCGATAATGGTGGTGACGTCGGTGCCTTTGCGCAGCAGGGACTCGCCAAAATCACCCCGGATCACGTTTTTCAGGTAGATCACATACTGCTCAGGGATACTCTTGTCCAGGTTATATTTGGCGTACAACTTTTCCACCGTTGCCGCCGGCAGCTGAGAAATTTCCGCGCCGAAGGGAGAACCGGGAATCGCCTTCATCAGGAAAAAGGTCACCGTCGCCAGCACAAACAGGGTGATGAACCCCAGCAGCAAACGTTTGAGTGTATATTTTATCATTTTGCATTCTCCTTATCGCTGATGGTATGATAGACAGAGGGACAAAAACTGCATACCGGAGAAAAACTTACTTTCAAACCCGGACAACAGAGACCGCAAAGGTGCCGGGGCTTTCGCCCAAAACAGCAAAAAAACTGGCAAAAGAAACAGTATGCAACAAATACTGCATTCTTTACCAACCGATGGCTTTCGTTATTCATCTTAGGCTTCCGCAAAAACTTTCAGAATCTTCCAAACCGCTATCAAAAAAGACATCAAAATCCACACTGCAGCCGTGCCCTCTGAAAAAGATTCTTTTTTTACGCGGCGCAAGCAACTGATACAGTTTGTAGAGCTTCCAGCACCATCCTGTTTAATATCATATTGCTTTCTGTGTAAAATGTCAAGAATATTTATACATAAATTTGACTATACCAGGGTACCTTTTTTTAGTCCAGATGGCGATTTATGCGGAAAGGTTTGCACATCAGAGCAATGTGGTTTATAATAGGAACCAGCTTGGCTGCCCCATAAAGGCAGCGGTCATCGTTGGGGAAAACTTTTCACAAAAAGCGCTTTTCCCACACAAATCATGCAGAATGGAGACATCATCATGAAAAAAGTCAAGATGCTGGATCTGCTGGGATATCAGTTCCTTTCCCAGCTCCAATGCTCCCCGAAGGGCGGATATGCCGCCTTTGTGGTCAACCGTCAGAGCCGGGTCACCAACGGCTATCAAAGCAAGATTCAGTTGATGGATCTTTCTTCCCAGACCCTTATCCCCTTCCCCGGCGGTGAACCCACTGAAAAGTCCTTTGTCTGGGATACGGAGGACACCATCCTTTGCGCCAAACGCGCTGCTGGCGGCATGGGTACCGCATACACCCGGCGCAATGTAGTAACCGGCGAAGCTGCCCCGGCCTTTACGGTGGATTATCCGGTGCTTTCCATCTGGCCTCTTATTTCTGGAGAGCTGTATCTGGTCAAGGTGGATGTGGATACCAACCTCAATCCCGATTGGACCCCGGGACAAAAGAAGGATGAAAAGGATTACATCCGCATCACCGAACTGCCCTTCTGGGACAACGGGATCGGTTATGTCAGCGGGCACCGCAGTACCCTGATGCTCTATCACGAACCTTCTCAGAAACTCACCGCCATCACCGCCCCGATGTTCAACGCCGCAGCCGTCAGCATTACGCCGGACAAAAAGCAGATTGTCTATACCGGTCAGCTCTTTGACCGCATCAAATGGAACAAAAACGGCCTGTTCCTGTATGATATAGCTTCCGGCGAAACCAAAACCATTATTCCTCAAGATGAACTTCGTCTGGGACAGCTGCAGTGCTGTGCAGACCAGCTGTTCTTCACCGCTACCAAGGCGGACCAGCTGGGCAATTCCGATAAGGACGATTTCTATCTGTGCGATCTGTCCACCCTCTCCTACCATAAGATTGCGGATAACGATTTTACCCTGCGCTGCAACGTATCCTCCGATTGCCGTTACGGCGGCGGCGCCTCCACCGGTATTCAGGATGGCAAGCTGGTATATCTGACCACCGAAGTGGATGTATGTGGTCTCAACACCCTCACCACCCAGGGCGTTTGTGAAAAACTGCCCAAGCTGGAAGGCGCAGTGGAATGCCTGAGCGTTCAGGGAGACCGCATCTACTTTATCGCCATGGTGGAGCGCAGGTTGCAGGAGGTTTACTGCTACGATGCGCAAAACGGCTATCGCCAGCTGACCCACATCAACGAGGCCGCTCTGGAGGGACGCTATATTGCACAGCCCGAATATGCCGGTTTTGTCAATTCCGATGGCGTTCGCATCGATGGCTGGGTGCTCAAACCCATTCATTTTGATCCCAAGAAAACTTATCCCGGTGTGCTCTCGATGCATGGAGGCCCCTGTGTAGCCTGGGGACAGCTGTTTGTCCATGAAATGCAGATGCTCTGCAGCGAAGGATACTTTGTATTCTACTGCAATCCCAGAGGCAGCGACGGACGCGGCGCCCAGTTTGCCGACCTGCGCGGCAAATACGGCAGCATTGATTTCCAGGACTTTATGGAGTTTACCGACCATGTGCTGGAGCAGTATCCCCAGATGGACGCCAAACACTTGGCAGCCATCGGCGGCAGCTACGGCGGATACATGGCCAACTGGATGGTGGGACATACCGACCGGTTTGCGGCTATCGTCTCCCAGCGTTCCTTCTGCAACCCCATCAGCGATTTCGGGGTATCCTGCATCGGGTATTCCTTTGACTCGGAACAGTTCCAGGCAACTCCCTGGAGCGATGTGGAAAAACTGTGGGATCATGCGCCGCTGAAGTATGCCTGCAACGCGGTAACCCCCACCCTGTTTATCCATTCGCTGGAGGACTACAACTGCCCACTGACCGAAGGCTTCCAGATGTTCTCCGCACTGAAATACCACGGCGTGGAGAGCGAGATGTGCCTGTTTAAGGGAGAAAACCATGAGCTTTCCCGCTCCGGCAAACCTCGCCACCGCATCAAGAGACTCACCGAAATCCTCAGATGGCTGGATGGGCATCTCAAACCCGCCGCCAAATAACGGATCACCAACTTTACTCCACCCTATCTTCCTGTTCCATCGTCCCTTTGGGGCGATGGACTTTTTTGTTGCTCCTATACCCGAGCACCGTGGAGCCCCCTCGGCCTGGATGGGAAAAGTCAAAAAAAGGCCTGTGTCGGCGAAGCCCAAAAACAGCTCCGACACAGGCGCTCTTCGCAAAGCGTCAAATTCCGCCCCGCATCACCCGCTGATACAGGGAGGGAAAATAGTACAGCGAGGGCACAACCCGTTGCTGCTGGAACATATCCCGGAAGATTTCCGGCGTGACCCATTTCGCGGCCACAACTTCTTCCTGCTGTAGCACCAGCTTATTGATCTCCAAATCGCCGCGGAACACCCAGACATCCACAAAAGCATCCTCCCTGCGGATACTCTGGAGACGGCGCCCGTCCAGCAGAGAGAAAGAGACGCCAATCTCTTCCCGCAGTTCTCGCAATACCGCAACACCGCTGCTCTCGCCAGCTATCGCTGAACCACCAGTACATTCCCACAGCATAGGGAACGGTTTTTCCGGATGACGTTGGGTCATCAAAACCTCATTTTTGCTGTTGATTACCCAACCGTGCACCACCAGATGATATCTCCCCTCCGGCAGAGTCTGTCCACGCTGAATGGTCTCACCGGTGGCATTTCGCCGGGCGTCGTATAAATCCCAAATCTCAGGCATATCTTTCTTCCGTCCTCTCTGTTGCGTTGGCGGCCCTATTTGTGAAGATACGATAGATCTCCAAACGTTTTTTGTTTTCAAGATATATCGTGCATCAGACGATGTACATTCATTATAACATGGTTCTCCCGAAAAAAGGAACCTTTTTGTATAAAATTTTGATATTCGTCGAATAAGGAAAAATTTTGAAAAAACTGCAAAAAGCCACCCAGCTTTCCCATGCTCGGGGACAAAGCCGGGTGGCGTTCTCTACGCATAAAAGATTGCCGGACAGAGGATCAATCGATCTCCACCGAAACTTTTACGTTTTCCTTGTTGGCCGCGGCACGGACCACAGTACGAATGGCTTTTGCAATTCTTCCCTGTTTTCCGATTACCCGGCCCATATCCTCCTGGGCCACATGGAGATGATACACCACAGTACCATCCTCCAGGGGCGGATCGGCGACAATCTGTACCGCATTTTTATCTTCCACAAGACCTTTCGCAATGGTCATGATCAGTTGTTCCATCTATGAAGCCCTCCTTCGAAAACAGGATCGGAGATAAATTTCCGGCTTAAACCGCTTTCCAAATTAAAGGATACCGGTCTTTTTCAGCAGAACCTTCACGGTATCGGTGGGCTGAGCACCGTTGGCGATCCACTTTTTGGCCTTCTCGCCGTCAACCTTTACGACGGTGGGCTCTTTGGTGGGATCATAGTAACCCAGTTCCTCGATGAACCGGCCATCGCGGGGATATCTGGAATCGGCCACCACGATACGATAGAAAGGAGCCTTCTTAACGCCCATACGACGCAGTCTAATTTTAACAGCCATTGCTGTCACCTCCAAAAAATTTTATGATCTCTGTATTTTTACCGAAAAGCGGTAAAAACCGTTGGAACGCACCGCGCCGATGGCTGACAGCGCGAGAGCGCAGGGATATATTTTCACCGGAAACCGGGGAAAAACAAATTACATGGGGAATCCTCCGGGGAACTGGGACATCATTCTGCGGCGCTTTCCTTTGGAAAGGCTGCCCAGCTGCTTCATCATCTTCTGCATCTGTTCAAACTGTTTGAGCAGCCGGTTGACGTCCTCCACCTTGGTACCGCTGCCCATGGCAATGCGGCGCTTGCGGGAGGGATTGATGATGCTGGGCTTCTCCCGCTCTCTGGGAGTCATGGAATAGATGATGGATTCGATCTTTTTCAGCTGCTGCTCACCGGCGGAAACTTCATCCTCGGTGATCTTCCCGGAAACACCGGGGAACATATTTAACAGCTGTCCCAGAGGTCCCATCTTCTTCATCTGTTTCATCTGGGCCAACAGATCGTTGAGATCAAAGGAGTTGGCTTTGAGCTTGCGGGCCATCTCCTCGGCTTCCTTTTCATCCACCTGGGTCTGGGCCTTCTCGATGAGGGTCAGCACATCGCCCATGCCCAAAATCCGGGAAGCCATACGGTCGGGATAGAAAGGTTCCAGATCCTCCAGCTTCTCACCGGTACCCACAAACTTGATGGGCTTTCCGGTGACCGCCTTGACCGAGAGGGCCGCGCCACCGCGGGTATCGCCGTCCAGTTTGGTGAGGATCACCCCGTCGATTCCCAGGTTTTCGTCAAAGGTCTTGGCCACATTGACCGCATCCTGACCAACCATGGCATCAATCACCAGCAAAATCTCGTGGGGAACCACAGCGGACTTGATGTTGCGCAGCTCCTGCATCAACGCCTCGTCAATATGCAGCCGTCCAGCGGTATCCAAAATCACAATATCGTGACCATAATCCCGAGCGTAGGAAATCGCCTCCTTGGCGGTATCCACCGGGTTTTGGGTCCCCCGCTCAAAGACAGGGGTTTCAGCCTTGGCGCCTACCACCTGCAACTGCTGGATGGCGGCGGGACGGTAGATGTCACAGGCCACCAGCATAGGACGACGGCCCTGCTGCTTAAAGTATCGTGCCAGTTTGGCGGCGTGGGTGGTTTTACCGGCGCCCTGCAAACCGCACATCATAATCACAGTGGGGATTCGGGAAGAGATGTTGATCCGGCTGTTGGTGGAACCCATCAGCGCCGTCAGCTCATCGTTGACGATCTTAATAATCTGTTGGGCGGGGGTCAGGCTTTCCAGCACATCGGCTCCCACAGCCCGCGCTGATACCGTGGCGATAAAGTCCTTGGCCACCTTATAGTTGACGTCGGCCTCCAGCAGTGCAAGACGAACCTCCCGCATTGCCTCCTTGATGTCGGACTCGGTGAGCTTTCCCTTGGCCCGCAGCTTTTTAAACGCAGCGGCTAGTTTATCGGTCAAACCCTCAAAAGCCATCGGGCATCCTCCTTACGAATTTTCTTCCTGTTCTGAAAGTTGCCGGGCAATCCCGGCAATCTGGTCGGTCAGCTGGATGATCTGTTTGGAATAGACATGGGTGCTGGCGTACCGCCTTAACTGACCGCACATCTCCGCGATCTCCTGCAGCGCCTGCTGCTGTTTTTGAAACCGCTGGGCCAGATGGAGCTTTTCCTCAAATTCAAAAAGCATCGTCTCCCCGCGCTTGATGCTGTCCCGCACCCCTTGCCGGGTGATATGGGCGATCTGGGATATCTCCGCCAGAGAAAGATCCTGATTGTAGTACAGGTCAATCACTTCCCGCTGCTTTTCGGTGAGCATCTCGCCGTAAAAATCCAGCAGCAGGGAAACCTCCCAGTTCTTACCTTCCGCCATGCTTCTCTTCCTTCCATGTAAAGCTGAACACTTTACATCCATAACCTTGAGATAGTATACAGGATCCCGGCATGGATGTCAAGGGGTTTCCTTTACATTCCCTCAATTTTTTTCCGACAATCCGACCCCTACACAACGAACACCCTGGACGAGACGAAAAAATCTTTTCTTCCCACCCAGGGCGTCTTTAGAAATGAATACACATCGTATTATTTTGCTTGTTTCTCTTGTTTGTATATTATTTTTGATCTGTCATTCCGGTATACCGCTGATGGCCAGCACAATGGCGTAGGGAATCCCATCGGGCGTGTCTGCCATGGAGGAGGCGGAAAACATATTGCTTTCCCCGCCCTGCCAGTAACCGCCATTCAGCAGGCTCTCCGCTCCATCCGAGCGTACCGTCTGCTCCGGATACCTTTCCGCCAACTGGCTCTCCAGCGTCTCGGTTATCTGGGGAAGCTGTTCCTCGGTGAGCACCGAAAAGGTGATGTTCAGATCGCTTTCCGGGCTCAGCAGGCTGTAATCCACCGTCATGGTGGGCTGCTCCTGGCTCCCGCCGAGGGGAAACTGCTCGGTGGCAAAGGCGGTGGTGTAAAAGTAAAGCTGGGCGGCGATGAGCTGTCCCTGCTCAAAATACAGCCACTGTACCCCGCTCATCTCCGGCTGAGAAAACTGAATGGGGGTGGTGACGAGATACACCTGCTGGGTGGGGGTGGTGCTGCGGAAAAAGCCCATCTCCCGCCCGGAATCTGCAAGAATCTGCTGCGCCTGCTCCACACTGGCGCCCCAGGGGATATCCCGCAGCCGGTAGCTGCCCTGCTCATACACAGCAAAATAATCCAGAGGGCTTTGCTCCTGCGCTGGCGCCGGCGCTTGCCGGTTCTGGCATCCCATTCCGAAAAGTCCCACCAGCAATATGCTGATCACCAAAACCCATGCGGTTTTTCTCATGGTTTCTCCTCCTTTTACATATTTTTAATTAAATGATATCATATCCAATCAATATTGTCAATTTTACAAAAAACATGTGCTACTAATTATTAAGCAATTTCTTCTTTTCTTTCGTTTCAAATCAGAAGATACCGGGGCAGGTACCTCTCCCCCTGCTCTGGAAAATCTATCGCCAAGCCAGATAAAACAAAAACCACAGCGCCCAAAGGGCGCTGCGGCAAATGGTTACAACTGTTTCGCTGCTTATTTGACGTATTTGTCAAACCACCGGGTGATCTCAGTCAGGCGGCGGATTCTGTGTTTGGGTTTGCCGGAGCGGGAAAGCTCATGGTTCTCTCCCTTAAAGTAGCACAGACGGGCATCGCAGCCGTGATATTTGAGGGCAGTGTACATCTGAATGCCCTCCGACTGCCAGCAGCGGTAATCCTCCCCGGAATGGATGAACAGGGTGGGGGTAGTGCACTTGTCCGCGTATTTCAGCGGAGAGAAGCCCCACATCTTGTCGAAATCGCTCCAGGGGGTGGACTGCATGGCGTCCATGTTGTGGTAGTAACCGATATCGGTGGTCAGGCACTTGCTGATCCAGTTGGAGATGGAGCGTTGGGAAGCGCAGGCTGCAAAACGGTTGGTGTGGCCGATGATCCAGTTGGTCATAAAGCCACCGTAGCTGCCGCCGGTCTCGCAGACCTTCTTCTGATCGATCTGGGGATATTTTTCCAGAACCTTATCGCAGAAATCCATCAGGTCGGAATAATCCACCGTACCGTATTTGCCCCGCAGGTCGGCAAACTCGTTGCCACGGCCGTCGCTGCCTCTGGGGTTGCAGTAGAATACAAAGTATCCCTCGCTGGCCCAGAACTGCATTTCGTGGGTATACACCGCACCGTAAGCCGCCTTAGGACCGCCATGGATATCAAAGATGGCCGGATAGGTCTTGCTTTCATCGTAATCGTAGGGTTTCATCACCCAGCCGTCGATGCGCACGCCGTCGCTGTTGACAAAGCTCAGCGGCTCGGGGGTGGCGACATAGTATTTGTCGGTAATCTCCGCATTAAATCCGGTAATCCGGGTTTCGGAACCGGTAGCCATATCAAAGCTGTACAGCTCCTGCAAACGCATATCCCGCATACCGATAAAGAGCACCTTGCCGTCCTTCATATCGAAGCAGTCCACACTGCCCTTATCGGCGGTCAAAGGCGTTACGGTTCCATCGGCCTCCATACGGGAGATGTAGGAGGTATTGTCAAAAGTAAACAGGCTGTAGGGAACGCCGTCCACCATCTTAAAGCCGGTACCGGCGCCCAGACGGCAGTCGGAACCTACAGAGTTGCCGGCCGCCCGATCAGGATCGGAGAAGAGGGCAATCTCCTTGGTAGCGGGATCGACGGTGTAGAACTTGGCGTTCTCGCTGGTGCCATAGTGCTTGCGGTCGGAACCGGAGAAGAGCACCTTGTCACCCATAAAGGCTACCCGCATCACGGTATACTGGGGCTCTACCAGTGTTTCGGTGGTTTCGCTGGCGATGTCATAGAGCTTAACTGCGGCAAACTGGGGGTTCACCGAATCGTAATCCGGTCCAGCGTAGGCGATCTTCTGTTTGTCTTCGCTGAGAGCCACAGCGTTTACGTTGCAGGTGGGAGCGGAAACCGGCTGGGTCTTACCGGTGTTGGTGTCCAGGATGTACAGGCGGTTGCGCTGTTTGTTGGTAACGCCTTTGCCGTTGACCCAGAAGGGCAGCTCGTCGAATACCCAGTAATCCTGTTCTTCTTTCTGGGCTGCCAGCGCTTTTTTCTGCTCCTCACCGGTCATCGACTCAATGTCGGGGCGGGAGAGATCAAAGTGGGCTTCCAGCAGATATTTTCCGCCACCCAGTTTACGGATGGAGGAAACCTTCAGAGGCACGGTAAAAGCTTCCTGGGCCTCGCCGCCGTGGATGGAAATCTTCTGGAAAACGGTGAGATATTTGCCCTGGGCAATCTCTTTTTTATGTTTTTCCTTGCGCACCGCAGGGAACAGAAGGGTGTCAGCATCCTCCCAGATAAAGCTGCGCTCGCTGTCCATGCCGGTGAGCTGAGTGACAGCGCCGGTACCAAAATCATACAGCCAGATGTTGTGGCTGTATCCGTTGGTTTCCATGTTGCAGCGGCTGACGGTAAACGCCGCATGGGCGCCGTCCGGCGAGATGGCAAGTCCGCTGAGGAACTTGTACTGGGTAAAAAGGTCCAGAGATACTTTTTCCATTGAGAACAACTCCTTTTGAAAATCGCACCGATTGAAACCGGTACGTTGAAAACATTGATGATCTGCCCAAACATAGGCCCCGTTTCAAATCCAGCCCTAACCTTCCTACCGGGCAGGAGCTTCAAACGATTCCGGGCTGTACCCGAAAGCGCAGCACATTCCAGGAAATTCCCGGCACCGAGAGCTGTGTCTCGGAGAAAACGCCGGAAATACACGGCATCGAGACAGGAGCGGTGGCTTCCGGGGATGCAAAGGTATTTTTCAGATGCAGATTTTCATTTTTCAGACAGATCCACTGCTCCATCGAAACCTTCCCGAAGGAACCCAGCGAAAGGGTTAACTCCATAGGCTCCTTGCCGATGTTCAGGGCAAAAACGGTAACCGTCCCCTGCTGGGGATCGTATACAGCGCTGGTGTGCAGCACCGGGACATCGCCGTACTGGGTTTCAGCTTTGGGCGAAATGCAGACCGGCTTGAGCACGGTACCGGCACTGCCATAGCGGGAGAGCAGCTGGAAGGGATAGTAGATGCTCTGCCGGATCACCCGTCCATTTTTCTCGGTAAAGATGGGGGCGATGACGTTGACCAGCTGGGCCAGACAGGCAATCTTCACCCGGTCGGCGTGGTTCAGAAGCGTCATACCCAATCCTGCAAAAGCCAGGGCGTCCAGCACCGAATAATGGTCCTCCAGCACCGGAGGAGCCGGCATCCAATCGTGAGGGGTGGTGTTGCGCTGATACCAGATATTCCACTCGTCGAAGGAGAGCATCATCTTCTTTTTGCTGCGTTTGAGGGCCTTGACATAATCGCAGGTGCTGACGATGGTATGGATAAAATCCTCCATATCCGCAAAGGATGCCAGAAAATCCAGATCGTTGTCAAAATTCTCGTAATAGCGGTGTAAAGAAAGATAATCCACCTGCTCATAGGTGTGTTCCAACACCACCCGATCCCATTCGGGATAGGTTTTTTGCAGTGTGGAAGCGCTGCCGCAGACCACCAGTTCCAATTCCGGGTCCACCCATTTCATAATCTTCGCGGCTTCCAGCGCTTTCTTTCCGTAATCCACCGCGTCCAGATGGCAGATCTGCCAATCCCCGTCCATCTCGTTGCCAATGCACCAGAGCTTGATGTTGTGGGGGTCCTTGTGTCCATTCTCAATCCGAAGATCGGACAGGGCGGTGCCGCCGGGGAAGTTGCAGTATTCCACCAGTTCCCCCGCATCTTTGGGGGTACCGGTGCCCATATTCACCGCACCCATTACCGAGGTTCCAGCCTTTTTGCACCAATCCACAAACTCATCGATGCCAAACTGGTTGCTCTCGATGGTGTGCCAAGCCAGATCCAACCGGGTGGGTCGCTTTTCCTTGGGACCAATACCGTCCCGCCAGTTATATCCGGAGAGAAAATTACCCCCAGGATACCGTACATGAGAAACCCCCAACTCCCGCACCAGTTTCAGCACATCGGTGCGAAAGCCGTCCTCATCCGCCAGCGGATGCCCCGGCTCATAGATTCCCTCATAGATGGCCCGCCCCAGATGTTCCAGGAAGGAGCTGAAGAGTCTCTGATCTGCCTGGGCAACGGTGAATTCCCGTTCCACATATAACTTGGCCTGATTCTGCTGCATAACATCCCTTCTTTCTAACAAATTAAAGTCAAAGGCCGTTACTGCGCTGATTTTAACACCATTATACTCAATTTTTGCAACCGGTGCAACAAAAAAGATATTGCTTTTACTCCGAGGGTAATACCCCTTCCAGGTCAAACACCGGCACAAACCGATCGCTGGCCGCCTTCCGGCTTTGCAGGAAGCCGTCCTCAATGCCGCTGGCAAAGAGATATTCCTGGGCTTTATGGTATTCCCTTGCGGTGATGGTGCGGTTTATCTTGGGAAACTGGGAAGCATGGCCGCTGGGAATATACTGGCTCATCAGGCTGAGCATGGCATCCCCCGGGGAAAACCGCCGGGCAAACCAGTCGATCACCCCGTAGGTATTGCGCAGATGGGAAGGAAGGATCAGATGGCGCACAATCAGCCCCCGCTCCATCAGCGTCCCGTCCTCGTTCATTCGGTATCTGCCCACCTGGCGGAACATCTCATCGATGGCTTTCTGGGCTGTCTCAAAATAATCCGGCGCACCGGAATAGATTTTTGCCGCCTCGTTGTCCGAGTATTTCATATCCGGCAGATAAATCTGAATCTTTCCCTCCAGCATCTTCAAAGTTTCCACCGATTCATAGCCGCTGGAATTGTATACCACCGGTACCGGCAAAGGCTGTTCCAAAGCCTCCGCGATGGCGGCGGCAAAATGGGTGGGGGTGACCAGATTGATGTTGTGCACCCCTTTTTCAATCAGTTCCCAAAAGATATCCCGCAGCCGCTGCACCGTGATGACAGCGCCATAGCGCTGCCAGCTGATGGAATCGTTTTGGCAAAATACACACCGCAAACTACAACCGGAAAAAAAGACGGTTCCGGAACCTCTTTCCCCGCTGATACATGGCTCCTCCCAGAGATGGACCCCAGCCCGAGCCACCACCGGAGCAGCGTGCATCCCACACACACCGGTTTCCTTTTCCCGGTCCACCCCACAGCCCCGGGGACAAAGATAACATTTTTCCATTGCAGTTGGATACCTCCAGTCCTATTTCCGGATAGTGTTTTCTCAGTAAGTGCAAAAAATAAATTTGTCTTTCACCTGTAAACACCTTGACGACGGAATTTTTTGACGTATACTGTAATTATAAGGATTCTACCATTATAGCCTCTTTTGGTCATTTGGGCAATTCCAAGATTTGCAAAGCTGCGGTACCATCCGCCAAAGGATACCGCTAAAATAAAACTGACATGACCGGAAAATTCCAATTCCGGTCATATGGATAGGAGAGGTGTAAATATGCTTACCATCGACAAAATTTACGATGCCAGCAAGGTGCTCAAGGAGGTTGCCAGAACAACCGACATCATTCAGGCGCCCAACATTCGTCCGGATTGTGAGCTGTTTCTCAAGACCGAAAATCTTCAGGTTACCGGTTCTTTTAAGGTGCGTGGCGCCTACTATAAGATCCATAACCTCACCGAAGAAGAGAAATCCCACGGCGTCATTGCCTGTTCGGCTGGTAATCACGCCCAGGGTGTAGCGCTGGCGGCTGCAAGAGGCGGCATCGACGCCACCATCTGTATCCCCTCCACCGCCCCCATCTCCAAAATTGAGGCGACCCGCCGCTTTGGCGCCCATGTGGAACTGGTGGACGGCGTGTACGACGACGCTTACCGTCGCGCCTGCGAGATTCAGGAGGAATCCGGACGTACCTTTATCCATCCCTTCAACGACGAGGACGTCATTGCCGGACAGGGAACCATCGGGCTGGAAATCATCAACCAGATGCCGGATGTGGACGCAGTGCTGGTTCCCATCGGCGGTGGTGGACTGATTTCCGGTGTCGCCTTCGCCATCAAATCCCTTTGCCCCAAATGCAAGGTGTATGGCGTACAGGCCGCCGGCGCTCCCTCCATGTATAACTCCATCCGTGACGGCCAGGCGGAAGAGCTGCCCAGCGTTTCCACCATCGCCGACGGTATCGCAGTAAAGAAACCCGGCGACATCACCTTCTCCCTGGTACAGCAGTATGTGGACGAGATTGTCACAGTCACCGAGGATGAGATTGCCACCGCCATCCTCACCTTGATCGAACAGCAGAAACTTATCGCCGAGGGCGCCGGAGCGGTATCGGTAGCTGCCGCCATGTTTGGAAAGGTAGATCTCAAAGGCAAAAAAGCTGTCTGCGTAGTCTCCGGCGGCAACATCGACGTCAACATCCTCTCCCGGGTGATCTCCCGCGGCCTGCTGACCGCAGGGCGCACCGCCAGCCTGACAGTTTCCCTCACCGACCGTCCCGGAGAACTGCTGAAAGTCTCTCAGATCGTCGCCCGGATGGGAGCCAACATCCTGGCAGTCAGTCATAATCGCAGCGCAGAAGGTACCGCCATCACCGCCTGTGAGCTGGAGGTACAGATGGAGACCCGTGACCATGCTCATGTCAAAGCCATCCGTCAGGCACTGACCGACGCAGGGTTTCAGCTGGTAGACTGAAAACGGTATTGGACGGATTCCATTTTCCTCTCTCCTGTGAAAACGTAGGAAGAACCATTCTGTTTGAGATATTTCATCTAAAATAGCCCGGCATTGCTGGTAGGTAAAGCATACCTTCCAGCAATGCCGGGCTTGTTTTGTCATCTTTCCACCCTCTCCCCTTATCTTCCGTGAAAAGATGCAATGAAAACAAACTTTATTGGAGAAATTCTCTATCGAAATTCGATTCTTGTGGGTGTACAATTTTGTCAAAAAAAGCCCGACGGTATACGAATCGGGCCAAAAGAAGGGGTGCTTTTCTTATGAAACCACAGGATTCTCTCTCCGTCCAGTTGGCGGAAACGCTGATGAAGCGGTATCCGCATCCAGACAACTATCCTTTTCGCTCCTGGTGTTATCCGCAAGGATTCCTATTACAGGGCTTCATCCGTCTGTACCAGGATACCGGTGAAGCGTGTTATCGGGATTATGTGCTGGCGTTTGCCCAGCATCACGTCAGTCCTCAAGGAGCGCTCTATCGCTTCCAGGGAAACAGCATGGACGATATGATGGCGGGCAGCATCCTCTGCTGGGCCTTGCAGCAGACAGGGGAACCGCGGTACCGCACCGCCTGCAACGCCATTCTCGCCTCCTTCTCCGACTATCCTCGCAATCGATGCGGAGGATTTCTGCATTCCCGGCGCGGCCTGTCCGGTCAGATGTGGGTGGATGGCGTGTTTATGGGCGGTATGTTCCTGTTGGGTTATGCTCAGTATGTGGACGACACTGCGGGATGCACAGAGGAAGTCATCCGGCAGCTGGACTATATCTTTCAGTGCTGTCACAAACAGGGCGGATTGCTGTACCACGCCTGGAGCGAAGATCCGCAAACCGTTTGGGCAAATCCTGAAACCGGCTGTTCCAGCGACGTCTGGAGCGAAGGATTGGGATGGTACGCCTTGATTCTCACCGAACTTGTACGCCAACTTCCCCAAACGCATCCCGCCTACCTCCGGATGCGTCAACGCCTGACCATGCTTCTGGACTCCCTGTGTACCCTCCAAGGCTCTGACGGACTTTGGTATCAGGTGGTGGACAAGCCTCGGGGAGAGGACAACTGGACAGATACCTCCGGAAGCGCCATGTTTACCTATGCCCTAGCGGAAACAGCGCGGCTGTTCCCGGAAAAAGATACTGCCTATAGGAAAGCGGCAGAAAACGCCATGAAAGGGCTTCGCCGGCGGGCTGTCCGCAACGAAAAGGGGTTCATCGATATTTTACACGCCTGCGACGGCCTTTGTGTACAAAAAAGCTATGAGGATTATGTACACTACCCTCAAAGAGTCAACGCCAAAGAAGCGGTTGCGGCGGTTCTTTGGGCGGCTGAGACGATGGAGCGGGAATCTCTTTCCTCTCCGCACAAATAATTGGCGCCCTGCCGCCTAAATTTTGGATGTCATCTTAGGACAATGCATCCACTGAAACATCGCATAAAAGCAACGAGGAAGGTTTTTCGCCGAGCGAAAAACCTTCCTCTGTTCATGAAGCGACTTTCATCATTTTGCCCATACAGCCGCATCCTATTGATCACGCCTTTGGGCGGCGTTTCATCAATATCCATGGGTTGCGTGTTTCCAGGAACCCAATCCGTCTCTCACCAAAACCCAATTCCAATTGCGATAGGTTGTGTTGGGGTTGAGGGATCCATCCCCCCCGGAATCATCCACATCAAAGGAAGAATAGAGCACAATCGCTTCGTCCGCGTCAAACTGCTGCGCCCAATCCACATACGCATCAGCGGAATCATCTCCGGCATAACGGATTTCGGTCAGCGTACAACCTCCGAATTCCTTTTGAAAATAATCTATCGCTGTATCGATGGCAGAAGAAATATCCTCATCGGTATAAATCTCCGACGTTTCCCACGGGACAATCTGCACGTGTTCAATGTTTCCTCTGCTGCACGCGGCACACAGCAGCAATACTGGTAACAGCCATAAGAATTTTCTCATTCTTTCCACCGCATTTTCCCCTTTCTGTGATGTACAACCTTACCATTTTATTTTCTGATTATATCATCCTTCTACTTATCCTGCAAGGCAAAACAACGGATGGCCTTGCTTTTCTCATTGCTCCAATCTGTGTGTAACCCTGGGAGCGGAAAGCATATACTGATGCTTGACAATTGATAACGGATGGGATATAATGGATTTTGCAAAAGGGAGCTAAATTATGCGGGTGTAGTTTAGTGGTAAAACATCAGCTTCCCAAGCTGAGGTTACGGGTTCGATTCCCGTTATCCGCTCCAATGCCATCCAGAATTTACTGGATGGCATTTTTGTTTTTTCTCCTTGTTTTTGGCTTAACTAAGCCGTTTTATACGGTCTCTATATAAATTTCATTTGTGAAACAAAAATAGCAAAAAAGGACGGAAAAGGACTATAAAATACACAGTAAATGCACAGTAAAAATATCTCCTCTAAGCAGCTGATCTGTGGATCAGCTTAACAGCATTATTGTTTTCCTTGTGAAAAAACACACCGGATGTTGGCGTGGATTTAAGGAATGCAGGACAAAATAAAAGAGCTCATCAAGCTGACAGAGCAGCTTGAAAAGCTCCTGATCAGAGTGATCTCCTTGATCGGCTGGATACTCATTCTGATCAAACTGTTCTCCGGTTAAGAGAACCGGGAATCGGGGAAGGCCCACTCCCCCGGCTCCTAATTTATTATAACACAAGGGCCTGTCCCCAAGCAAGGGGAGCTTTCAGGCGTTTCTCGGCATACCTGTAGAAGTCCAATACTTGTTTAAAAAAGGATGAAGGATATGGCCATATCGGTTACAGTTGAAGTTGTGGACAACAGCTTAACGAAAAGGCCATATCCTTCATGAGCAACAGTATAACACAGAACATGGCATATCGGCAATCCCCAATGAAATATGCGGAGAAATACGGCATCAGCTGTGCCAGCCAAAAGTACAACAAGAGCCGGTCGTACATCTACTTCTGGAAGGCCCGCTGGGATGGAACTGCAGCATCCCTGGCCTGCCAGTCCCGGAGGCCCCACAGTCACCCCAACCAGCATTTGGTATTCTAAAAACCGAATGCATTTACCGCCAAAAACTTAAAACATTTCAGCAAACCAACAATCTGATCGACGAGTGCATCCACTTCTATAACTACGAGCAACTCCAGACAAAGACTGGCCTGGCTCCGCTCTCGCTTCGTCAGGCCAGTCTTTAATTCACATGTTCTACCCGCAGTTTTTTTGATTTTATGGCAAAACTGTCTTACAGGATCATATCCTGAACACTCTCAGGCAACTCAGACTTATCGCAGCTGATGGTAAAGACCAACTCCGTATCGCCTCTCTCGGAGACAACCTTCTTCATCTTTGCCAGCATATCCGCCAAAGCCACATAATCCCGACCACCAATGCGCAGGGTAGCATCCACAAACAGGTGGGTGATATCATAGTTTCCTGCCAAAATACCGGTCAGGAATCCGTACAGCGCGTCATAACCCATTACATCATAATGGTCGATGTCAATCAGACGGGCTTTATAGTTGATATCAAAGGTCATCACAGAACCTTTTTCCACGCAGACCACATTGCCCTTGGTCACAGCGACAGCATCGTTTACCATCTTGATCAGGGTTTTGGTTTTGCCGGAGCCTTTGTTGCCAACGATGAGTTTCATCATAACACATTTTCCTCTCTTAGCTAAAATCTAGGTTGTGAATCAAAAGTGCTAAGGTGTTGGGTATGGGAAATATGAAGGGAAGCCTTCATACAAACCTCACTTGAAACGGAGCCAATCAGCCTAACTTTGCTTCCAATTCCGCTTTCATTCCCTCATATCCGGGTTTTCCCAGCAGCGCAAACATATTTTTCTTGTAACTTTCCACACCGGGCTGGTTAAAGGGATTGACCCCCAACATATAGCCGGAGATGGCACAGGCCGTCTCAAAGAAGTAAACCATATAGCCATATTCCTTGGGAGTAATCTCAGGAAGATTGAGCACCAGATTGGGGACACCGCCCTCAGTGTGGGCCAGAACCGTTCCCTCAAAAGCTTTCTGATTGACAATGGACATATTCTGATTGGACAGGAAGTTAAGCCCATCAAAGTTATTGGGATCGTCCTGAATGAACAGATCGCTCTTAGGCTTCTGGATATTGACCACTGTCTCGAACATCACCCGAGCGCCATCCTGGATAAACTGTCCCATGGAGTGCAGATCGGTGGAGAAGGTAACCGATGCCGGGAAGAGACCTTTCTTATCCTTGCCTTCGCTCTCGCCAAACAGCTGCTTGTACCATTCGGCCATCTGGGTAAAGCAGGGATCGTAGCTGACCAGCAGCTCAATGGATTTGCCTTTGCGGTAAAGGATGTTGCGCAAAGCCGCATAGCGATACGCATCGTTCTTGGAGAGATCACAAACCGAAAGGGCTTTCTGTGCCTCAGCCGCACCCTCCATGATAGCGGCGATGTCCACGCCGGAAACGGCGATGGGCAGCAACCCCACAGCGGTGAGAACCGAGAAACGGCCGCCAACGTCATCGGGAATCACAAAGGTCTCATAGCCTTCCTTGTCGGCCAACTCCTTCAAAGTACCTCTGGCCTTATCGGTGGTGGCATAGATACGGCCCTTCGCACCCTCTTTGCCGTATTTCTTTTCCAGCAGTTCCCGGAAGATACGAAATGCCAGCGCAGGTTCGGTGGTGGTACCGGATTTGGAGATGATATTGACCGAGATATCCTTACCCTCACAGATCTTCAGCAGCTCATTGAGATAGGACGGGCTGATGTTGTTGCCGGCAAAATATATATCAGGGGTATCTTTCTTCAGATTGTTATAGAAGGGAGAACAAAGAAGATCGATAGCGGAACGGGCGCCCAAATAGGAACCTCCGATACCAATCGCGATCAAAATATCGCTGTCCTTTTTGATTTTTTCCGCAGCCTTTTGAATGCGGGCAAATTCCTCCTTATCGTAGTCGGTGGGAAGGGTAACCCAACCCAGGAAATCGTTTCCAAGACCAGATTTTTCATGGAGGAGTTTATGGGCTGCCTCCACCTGCGTGGTAACCGCCTCCAACTCGTGGGGTTCCACAAAACCTTTGAGATACCGTTCATCCAACGTCATTGCCATACAAACATCACCCATTCTTGCAATTTTTTGCCAAACAGGAATATCGCATTTACGAAACCTTTTCCAAAACGGTGTTGCATCCGTGATTCCCGGAAAAGGAATCGAAGGAACCTCCTCAATACCAGATTGAGAAGGAATATGAGAATCTATTTTTATTTTACTATATTTATACTATGTTTTCAAGGCTAATAGATGAAAAACTTGTGAAGAATCACAGAACTTTGTGTAGAACGGATTCTTAGTATCTGAAAAATGCCTGCATCGACCATAACCCGTCTTTTTTGCGGGAGGATATTCCCTTTGTTACAGCGATTTTTTCGTGTCATGTTTTCTCTGATTTGATACAAACATTCTCGGCAATGCCACATATTTTTCCGCTATAGACCCATCTTGTAATCTGCCGGCATCAAAAGGATGCGGCAACCAGCTCATTTTTTAAACGAAACTGGCAAAAAGTTTTTCGTACACAAAGGTCTTGGCGGCAATGATCTGGCAAACCTGCCAGCGGAGATTTTCCGATTGACAATTTCTTCCGTTCATATTATCCTATCCTTATAAGGTTGTAGCACATTGATGAAAAATCCGAGAAAATCATTTCAAATTCATGCAAAGCGCACTAGTCCTTTGTAAAACCCACAGATGATTTTACACAGGGCTTTTTATCTGCATCAGGAAAGGAAAGATGATTTTTATGAGCATGAACTATGTCATTGGCATCGATATTGGAACCTCCGGCACCAAATCGGTACTCTTTGATGTTTCAGGAAATGTCGTAGCTTCCAGCACAGCTGAGTACCCGCTGTACCAGCCTCATAACGGCTGGGCGGAACAGGATCCCAACGATTGGTGGAACGCAGTGGTATACACGGTATACGATATCATCCGTTCCAGCGGCATCGATCCCTCGGACATCAAGGGGGTTGGTATGTCCGGCCAGATGCACGGCTTGGTGATGCTAGACGAAAACAACGAAGTGCTGATGAATTCCATCATCTGGTGCGATCAGCGTACCGCCAAAGAGTGCGATGAAATTACCCGCAAGGTAGGCGCGCAGCGGCTGATTGAGATCACTGCCAATCCGGCTCTCACCGGCTTCACCGCTTCCAAAATTCTCTGGGTACGCAACAATAAACCGGAAATCTACGCCAAATGCCGCCATATTCTGCTGCCCAAAGATTATATCCGCTTCAAACTTACCGGAGAATACGCCACCGATGTGTCGGATGCTTCCGGGATGCAGCTGTTGGATATTCCCGGCCGCTGCTGGTCCGACGAGGTACTGGATAAACTGAATATCTCCAAATCTCTTCTCGGAAAGGTGTATGAATCCCCCGAAATCACCGGTACCGTCACCGCCCAGGCCGCCCAGCGCACCGGTTTGCGGGAAGGCACCCCGGTGGTGGCCGGCGCAGGCGACAACGCTGCTGCCGCTGTTGGAACCGGTATCGTCACCGATGGAAAAGCGTTTACCACCATTGGTACTTCCGGCGTGGTGTTTGCCCATACCGATCAAATTTCCATCGACCCCAAAGGCCGGGTACATACCTTCTGCTGTGCCGTGCCTGGATGCTGGCACGTGATGGGAGTTACCCAGGGGGCTGGACTTTCCCTGAAATGGATGCGGGATAACTTCTGCCAGGCGGAGACCGAGACCGCCCGCTCGATGGACGTCTCCCCCTACTATCTGATGGACAGTGAAGCCAACAAATCCCCCATCGGCTCCAACCGGCTGATCTATCTTCCCTACCTGATGGGCGAACGCACCCCTCATCTGGATCCGGACTGCCGGGGTGTGTTCTTTGGTCTTTCCGCCATGCACCAAAAACGGGATCTGATCCGTGCGGTGATGGAAGGGGTCACTTACTCTCTCAACGATTGCATGAATATCCTGCGGGAGATGGGAGTCCAGATTGACGATATGATGGCCTGCGGCGGCGGCGGAACCAGCTCGGTATGGCGCCAGATGCTGGCGGATCTGTATGGATGTAACGTCAGCACCGTCACCTCCAAGGAAGGACCTGCTCTGGGCGCCGCGATCTTGGCAGCGGTAGGCGCAGGACTCTACCCCGACGTGGTATCTGCCTGCGACGCCATCATCAAAAAGAAGCTGACCCAATCTCCCATCCCGGAAAATGCCGCCAAATATGCGCCTTATTATGAACTGTACACCAAGCTGTACCAGGACCTGAAGGACGAATTTAAAGTGCTGGCCTCCATCGAATAAATCAGAGATTGCCGTTTGTAACAGATAAAGGCGTCCCATCAAAACCAACCATCCAAAACAAAAACCGGCACCCTTTTGAGCAGTTCATTACTCGAAAGGGTGCCGGTCTTTTGTATTCTTTTTCAGCTAACCTTTTACAGGAAATCATCCCAACCAAAGATCCATCCCGATCATCACCGTAAAGCCGATCAAAAAGGCGTAGGTAGCCAGCCTCTGGTAACCATGGCTGTGGGTTTCCGGGATCATCTCATCGCTGATCACATACAGCATGGTTCCTCCCGCAAACGCCAGGGAAAAGGGTAAAATACTTCCGGAAAGGGAGGCGGCAAAATAGCCGACAAAGGTGCCCACCACCTCCACCAGGCCGGTAAGCAGTCCAATCACCAGCGCTCTCCTTCTGCTTACGCCTGCCAGCAGCAGTGGAGAGATGGTCACTGCACCCTCGGGGATATTTTGCAGCATAATTCCCGCCGCCACCGTAAAAGCACCGCTCACGTCCCCGCTCCCAAAACTGACGCCGGCCGCCAAACCTTCCGGCAGGTTGTGGATGGCAATGGCCATCACAAAAAGCATCACTTTATTTAAGGCTGCGTTGTTTTTATGTTCCTCCGCATCCACTCCGGAAAGGTGATGCAGATGAGGGGTCAGCCGATCCATAGCGTTGAGGAACACTGCACCTGCCAAAATGCCCAGGGCGGTCATCCAAAATCCGCTTTTTCCTGCCAGCTCTGCGGAGGGAAGAATCAGTCCCACCACCGCAGCCGCGGTCATAATTCCCGCGGCAAAGCCAAGCACACCGTCGTTCCAGCTGTGGGGAATTTTATGTAAGCCAAAGCCCAACAGGGAACCGAAAAGCGTAGCGCCTCCCACTCCCAGGGCGGTCAAGATTACCAATACCATGAATGTCCCTTCCTTCTTTTCCCGGTATCCCGGCATCCGTTTTCAACAAAAGGGTACCATAGGAAAGAGGGAAAGTCAAGGTGGAAAGGCAAGGCGCCTAAACATACAATACTTTTTAACAACAACTTTCTCTGTATCATTCTTATTAAGGATATAATATTGCTTTATCTGCAATCGCGCTGAGACTTATGCGGCAACATACATTTTGTATTTTGTATAAACATAGCCGCCGCGCTGTGCTTTATTTAACGTTGTAATCTTACCGCCATACGGATCCACAATCAATAAATCAGAAGATTTCAGACTATTGAGATTTGCTCCTTTTCTAACGCCAACGACACACACCATATGATTCTCATTTGCCCAAAGAGCAACTGCTTTTCCCTGCTGTATCAGCTTTGCAATTTGTTGCAATTTTTTACTGGACGACT
Source organism: Ruminococcaceae bacterium UBA1405 (assembly GCA_002305685.1). Classification (GTDB taxonomy): domain Bacteria; phylum Bacillota; class Clostridia; order Oscillospirales; family Ruminococcaceae; genus UBA1405. The sequence continues at coordinate 49,708 of DBQB01000061.1, read as the reverse complement.
CCGATGAAATACCTTTACAATAGTTCCAAGAACAACCTTGTGAACTCCATGGATAGGATTTCGGATTGCAAAGTGATCCTCTCTTAATGCTGATGGCTATGCACGCGCTCACTGCCGTGCATCCCTGATTCCTGCCATTCATTATGAATTTGCTATAATCATTCTGATCCAGGCAAAACGAGGTTTTAAATCCTTTAACTACCTGGAAATTATTATAATCTGTCAGATTATTTGTCGTTGTTTTGTTGCTGGTGCTGCTTGATTTCACCGTAAAGGTATCTGTATAAGTTTTGGTCGTACCGTTTGCTGCTTTGACGGTATACACCAAGTTATAACTCCCTGCACCCAAAGACCCAAAGGTCATACTGTAGTCTAACGTAGAACCATACAGTTTATAGCTATATGAAGAAGGATAAACCGTTTTGCTGAGAGCTGTTTTATTACTAGTTCTGTTGACGATTTTTGCGTTGATCGAGCTAATCTTACTTCCGGTAGTTACAATCGTCCCTGACAAATGTTGTCCTTTTCCTTTCGTAAGAGTAGTTAAATTACCCATAGAATTATAGGAAACTGTTACTGTTGGCTTGTTAAGAGTTTTTTTAACACAATAATTGAGGGAAATCCATCCGCTTTTTGTGCCGTTGATCGTCTTAATAGACGAAGTATATCCCCAACTGCCGGAAACCTTAGAAACCGTAAAGCTAATTCCTTTGGCCGCAGCTCCGCGAATGGAACTGGAAGTGGATGCTGAAGTACGCACGTTTACACCGCTGGAATGGTTAACAACATAAGTTCCAGTAGAATAATTTGCAGCATATACTTCCGTCGCATTTACACTCCAAATGGTAAATAAAACGACAACAGATAATACAAATGCTATACTGCGATGTAAAAAACGCATCTGTTTGATATTTGCCATAACTATACACTCCTCAAATGATATTTATTACAAGCCAGACTGCTAATTTCTGCTGGCAAGCAACCATTTATTATGATAAATATTCTAACAAATTTGGTTTTTTATAGTGTACTTTTTAAAACATGCAATAAAAGCTGTTTTTACCTAAAAATTTGTGCTATTTAACTTGAAAAAAATAAAAAACTAGAGTATAATTAGTACAGTAAATAAAATACCACAAATTTGGAAAGGTACACCTTTCCAAATTTGTGGTATTTTCCATTTAATCGTTATTTTCAAACTTTCTGGCTTTTCCATAAAACGTTCCTGCCTTCATTCCGCAAGCCTCCGATGCCTGCTTGAGGGTAAGGCGGCCTTCTCTCCATGCTTTATGTATCTCATAAAACCCATCCGGCAACGGCAATGGCGGCCTTCCAAATTTTACCCCTCGTGCTTTTGCTGCGGCAATGCCTTCTGCCTGCCGTTGCCGGATATTGGTGCGCTCGTTCTCAGCCACAAAGGAAAGCACCTGCAAAACGATATCGCTGAGAAACGTCCCCATCAAATCCTTTCCACGCCGGGTATCCAGTAACGGCATATCCAGCACCACAATGTCTATCCCCTTGTCTTTGGTCAGCAGTCGCCACTGAAACAGAATCTCCTCATAGTTACGCCCCAAGCGATCGATACTCTTAATATAGAGCAGATCGTCCTTTCTCATTTTTCGCAGCAATTTTTGATATTTGGGCCGATTAAAATCTTTTCCGGAACGTTTGTCCATATAAATGTTTTTGGCTGGCACCCCAACATTCTGCATGGATATCCGTTGTCTGTCCTCATTCTGTTCCTGGGTACTAACCCGAATGTAGCCATAAATATTCAAAACATTTCCCCCTTCTTCCCTATTTATCCCACAACATAGCACAGCACAGCCCTGCCGATTTCCATCTCATTCTCTCGGAGATCGACAGGGCTTAGCTTTTCTCTACACGGATCTCAACAGTATGTTTTGTAATTGGGGAGTGATCCTATCCTTTAAGATCTCTTGATACGGTGCTACACCCCCAGCGCTGTAACAGATATCGCTTTTCTTCCTCATTGGCCTGCCGGTAATCCTCCCACATATCCTCTGTCCATCCGGAGGTATCGGTTCCCTCCCCTGTGCTTCCCTGCTCCCACCAGCTTTCCCGCAGATAGCAGGCGATGGCCAGCGCCATCACGCAATCATCGTGGGCGCCGCTCTGGGCTTCAGGACGTCCGCTGCGGTTGCGCACAAAGGTCAGCATCTCCTCCAGGGTGGTTATGTCGTTGATCTTCTCCGGATTCTCCCGGGCAAAGGTAATCAGCATGGAAAGGATGACCGGACGGGTTACCGATGTGGTGCGAAATCCGTAGGAGGTGTGCAGTCGATGAGTATAGTCGTCCTCGCTGCGGCGCACAAACTGATGAGGATATCCCAGCCGCTGCAATTCCCGCACCGGAAAGGTGGAAAAGTTGGTCTCAATTCCCACCAGCGCCTGGGCGTAATAGGTCCCCAGGCAGTAAATCTGTTTGGCATACAGATCTTCATCCATCCTGTGCCGGAGCACCGCTACTTGTTCCCCGCTGGCGACAGCCATCACCTGCCCCACAAAAGCATCCGACCCCTCTCCTGCCGTATCACCGCCCAAGACATACCGCTGCCCCTGCTCGGGCAGTCGATAAAGCCGGATATAACCATCCTGTGCATCCACCCAGTGAATGTCCCGTAGCCTTGCACCCTCTTCCCGCCACTGAAAATATCCTTCCCGCAATGGTTTTTGTTCCATTCTGTGGGAAAGCTGGGCGGCGGTTTTCTCTCGATCGAACACCGTATTGCCGTATACCCCCCACTGTCCCAGACAGTACACCTGATAATAGTAGGGATCACTCTCCCGGTAACTTTCCAGCAGTGCCTGGTATTCGGCATCCAGAAAACGGTTGTTCCGATAGGTGGTGTGAAGAACTCCCACTTCCTTCATCGGATGATCAAAAAAGCGCCGCTTTAACCAGTGATTCATACTGATCGGATTAAAACTCAGCACCATCTGTTTTTTCCGGCCTCTGCCTCTGAGACGGACATCCAACTGCTGAAAATCCTTTTCGGCAATCTCTGAAGCCTCCTCAATCCAGACGTCGGTGAGAACACCGCCGGTGAAGGTAATGGATTTGAGCTGCTCCACATCGCTCAGCCCGCGAAATAGAATCTCACTGCCACCCAGTAGACAAACAATCCGCATTTCATCCTCCCGTATCTTAAAAAACGCGGATAACCCCCAAGACTGAATCGTTTGCTTAAACAGCGCAAAGGTGCTGGTGCGATTGGCTCGTTCCACCCCGCGCACAACCAACAGGTTCCGCCCTGGTTCCCGCAGCAGCCGGTAAAGATACCGTTGACAGATAAAGACCGATTTTCCGGAACCGGCTCCCCCATAAAATACCAGATACCGCCGCTGATCTTCCAAAAAAGGCAGATAAACGCTGTTGAATACCCGACTGGAGATGGATATGGTCAATGTATTCACGTCTCATCGGTCACCTCCACCCGCACAACCATTTCCTGCCGGGAAGTCTGTGTATCCTCATGGGTCAGCTGCTCCAGCATCTCTATGGCTTTCAGGCGTTCTCTAGGAGGGGTATCGGTATTCACAGCAATCGCCTCCAGCTGGCCCAATAGCATCTCCCGCAACGCCACTGCGTGTGGCTTACATTCGCTGGACATGCCATTGTCTGTCTTTCTTTTTGCTCGCCGCTTTTGGGTGCCGGAGGATGACTTTGTCCTGCAAGAACGTTTTTTACCTCCATCCACAACCTCTTCCGTCATATCTCCCTTGGCCTGTAACGCGGGAACGCCGGTTGTCTTGTGCGTCGGACGAACTTGCTTCTCTTTTTCCGGTAAACTCATATCTCCACCTCTTTTCTATGCTCGGTGGAACGCAAAAACCTCTGTACCTTTTTGCGGGGAACGCTCTCGTCATACGCACCCATCTCAAAAGCTATGGACTGCCAGCTCTTTTGCTCCACAAACCGTTTGGTCAACAGCATACGCATCTCACTGTCCTCAACCTGTTCAATAAAGGCGAACAGCCGTTCCGTTTCGTCCAGTCGTTTTTCCAGTGCTCTACGGGCAATTTCTCGCGCACGACTGCATAATGCTGTATCTTGCTCCAAAATTTTTCCTTCCTCCTTTGTCAACCTTTTCCCAAATAGCATTCCTCCTGTCCTGCGCTGCGCCAACGGATCCTGACATAGCGTCTCCTGGTATTGCCTTTCCCGCAACAACCACGGTAACTGTCTGAGCCGTTCTTGGGTCATATCCATCCTCCCCTCTGTTGTATCCCCTTCCCTCCACTTCGGAGGTAGATCGCCTACACCTACGCCTCCTTTCTCTATGTCCTAGTAAAAGGCAGATAAGGAACATATGTTCTCTATCTGAGAATGATTATACCACAATCCATGAATTTGTCAATATATTTGTGAATTTTATTGATTTAATCACGTTTTGGGAATATAATAGAAATAACCAAACCGATAGGAGGGAACGATATGCTGCGCATCCGTGAACTGCGCCTGCAAAAGAAAATACTACAAAAAGATATGGCCAAAGAATTGGGAATACCGGCTAATACCTTTAATCAATACGAGAAAGGACGCAGAGAGCCAGACCTTTCAACCCTTTCCCGCATTGCCTCCTATTTGGGGGTGAGCGTGGATTATCTTTTGGGCAACTCCGATCTGCCCAATGCCGCCCCGACGCTGGATGAACTGATATCCCGCATAGGCGGCAGCGAACCGAACGACTATCCCATGGTAGCGGTCATTGGGTCGGTTCGAGCGGGATATGGCGGAATTGCCTATGAAGAGCTGCTCGGATATGAGATGGTAACCTCCAAAAACACCACCGACTGCTTCTATCTTTTGGTAAAAGGCGATAGCATGGAGCCACGTATCCACGATGGCGATCTCGCTCTGGTACGAAAACAGGAGGATGTGGACAGCGGAGATTTGGCGGTGGTGATCCTTAACGGATATGAAGGAACCTTAAAGAAGGTCATCAAAGCGGAGGGAAGTGTGATTTTACAGCCCTTTAACCCCGACTATCCTCCGGAAATCATCTCTGGGGAACGGCTCAATGAACTTCGAATTGTGGGAAAGGTGATCCGCACCATCACACGAACCGAATGGTAAACCTGTTTACGGACAAAAAACAGCGCTGCGGTGATATAAGACCGCAGCGCTGTTTTTTCAGGAGTTATTTGGAGGTTTTTAAGGAAAGGGTACGGAAAATACGACTTAGCATCACTACAGCAACAACAGCAAGGATTACCTCCGCAACAGGCTGAGCGAAGGGCAGGCCATAGAGAGGGAGAAGCCAGTTAAGAATATACAGTGCCGGAATTTCAAATACAATTTTGCGCAGAATGGCAAAAAGCAGCGCAAACCGGCCATAGCCGATGGCCTGAAAAACACCGACTGCCAGGAAATCCATACAGAGGAAGGGCAACGCCAAACTGTTGGCTCTCAAGAAGCTGGTGCCATAAGCGACAATCACATCGCTATCCATAAACGCACGCACGATGGGGCCGGCCAACAGTTGGAAAAATACCAAAGAAACCAGCATTGCTGTAAGCATCAGCTTCATTGCAAATACAAACCCCGCCTTCATACGAGGGGTATTTCCGCTGGAAAAATTGTATCCGATCAGAGGCATAACCCCCTGGGAGAGTCCCAAAGCCACCTGGAACGGCACCTGGGCGATTTTATGGGAAATTCCCATAGCGGCCACCGCATCCGCGCCGTAAACAGCCGTAAAATTGTTGAGGATGGTCATGCCAGTAACATTAAGCAAATTTTGAATGGAAGCAGGAACCCCCACACTGCATACTCCCACTACAATCTGACGGGTAAAACGGAGTTTGCGAATATCGATGCAGACGAAGGTATTGCCCCGCTTCAACCAAAGCAGCACAAAGAAATAGAGACAGGCAACACAGTTGGAGAGGAAGGTTGCCAGTCCTGCACCGGCTACCCCCATATTAAATCCCCAAGGAAGAATAAAGATGGGGTCCAGAATCATATTGAGAATACATCCGCTCATCGTACCAATGCTGGCATGTAAAGCAGAACCTTCCGAACGAACCAGATAAGCCATCACAACATTGACAATGGAGGGCGCAGCGCCACAGGTGACGGTCCAAAACATATATTCCTGGGTAGCCGCGCTGGTAACCTCGGTTGCTCCCAACAAAATCAGCAGCGGCTGCAGAAATATGGTACAGACAGCGGAAAAAAGGATTCCGCTGAACAACGCGCAATAAAATCCAAAAGCAGAGCTTTGAGAAACCAAAGGATAGTCCCGGCTTCCCATTGCCCGGCTCATCATGCTGGAACTTCCAACTCCAAATAAGTTATTTACCGCGTTAAAAGCCAATAACACGGGAGCCGCCAAAGTAACCGCCGCATTCTGTATTGGATCCGCCAGCATTCCCACAAAGTAGGTGTCCGCCAAATTGTACAGCACCATCACCAAAGAGGAAAGAACGGTAGGGATGGCCAGCTGGGCCACTGCGCTGGGGATCGACCTGCTTTCAAAGAGTTCAATTTTCTCGGTATTGTTCATTTCAATGTTTCTATCCTTTCTTACGGAGACACCTTGGAAGGCCAAAGATATGCATTTGAAATAGGCCGCCGGGAAATCCCGGCGGCCTATAAAACTGCTTGTGGATGAATTACAGACCAAACCAACCAAGATACTTCTTGGTATTGTTGACCATCTCGTCAAACAAAGCCTTGGCATCGGTGCGGTTGGCAGTCATCAGAGGATCGTTGCAGAACGCTTTGAAAGCAAGAGAAAGATCCTTGTTGATAACGGCATCCACGACCAAACGCTGATTTTCACAGTGTCTGGAAACCAGAGGCAGAACAGATTGATTCATAGGACCAGCAAAAACAGGTTTCAGGCTGTTGTGGGAGAAGACCGCGTTGGTCTCAACAACAGCACCCAGAGGCAGATTGGGAATCTGACCATAGTTGGGGATGTTGACGTTGGTGACCAAGGTAGTCATGCCCATAAGGGCTTTCATCTGCAGAACGCCTTCCTCACCGGTGGTCTTGAGCTCCATCTGCTCCTCACCGCTGACCAGACGCGCGCTTCTGGCAAGACGCTTCTTCAGGTCTTCCTTACGATAGCTGACGGTGGTCAGACCAAACTTCCAGGCCTTTACGGTCTCCGGATTCTTCAGATACCACGGCGGGCAGAACTCAGCCAGATGACGGTCGCCAGCAGCGGCCACGACACCGTAACGGTTGAATAGATCGAACTTCACCATATTGGCGCAGGCGAAAGAGTTGTTCATCCAGTTGTCGTCCTTACCTCCGGTGTAGCCGGTTTCCGCATACTTCTGAGCAAATTCCCGATACATGGGCATCAGGTCCTCGCCCTTATAGGAAATCTCATTGAGCCAGGTAAAGTGGTTGATGCCCTGAACGTTTACCTTGATCTCGCTGCGGTCCACATGCTCGATACCCTTGGCGTCCTGCACCATAGCGGCAATCAGTTTCTGGGTACCAAACACCTCATGGCAGCAACCGAAAGCTTTGATCTGGGGGAATACGCGATACATAACCTGAACACACATGGTCATGGGGTTGGTGTAGTTGATGACCCAAGCGTTGGGGCAGTACTTCTTGATGGCTTCTGCAAACTCAACATAATAAGGCAGGGTGCGCAGTGCACGGATGATGCCGCCAGGGCCAACGGTATCGCCGACAGACTGCCAGATGCCGTATTTCTCAGGAGCGTGAACGTCGGATTCCATCTCATCAAAGGTACCGGGCAGGATGGAAAGTACCACAAAGTCAGCGCCGGTCAAAGCCTGCTCCAGGGTATCCACCGCTACATAATTGAAATGGCTCTTGACGTCCTCACGGCCTTTGAGCTTGTTGCCGATGATCTCGTTGTGGAGAGCGGCCTCCTTATCGATATCATACAGCCGCACAGTTCCAGACAGATCAGGGGTAGAAGCCAGGTCGCTCATCAGACCCCAGGCCCAGCCACGAGAGCCGCCGCCAATATAGGCGATGGTAAATTCTTTTTGCATAACAAACTCCTCCTTACAAATCTACATTATAAAGGGAAAAAGTATATTGGAACCAAACACCCTTTCGGGGGTAAGCCAACAGGGATCTTTTTGGAGCTTCGACGCGGTTTGCTATGTATCGAAAACATTACAGACCGCGCCTTTGACAGAAAATCATCAGATCTCCACCAGTTTATGTGCCTCGTAGTCAAAATACCGGCCATCCAGCATATTGGCCAGAGTGTTGGTAACCTTTATCGTAATGCTGTTTTTGCCGTCGTGAAGCTTTTCGCCCTGCACCGTCCAGCAATACGGGGTAAATACACGGGTTCCCAGCGATTCCCCGTTGACCAGCACTTCCACACAGTCATAAACCGCTTTGTCCAGACGAATCTCAACCGGACCGGAAACACGTTTTGCCTCAAAGCTGCCGGTGAAGGTAAGCTCTCCGCTGTAATAGGGGAAGCCTTCCACCACGCCAGGCATAAACACCGCCTGCTCCGGCTGCCGGGTCAGACAGGTTTTCCCCACAACCCCAAAATCACCCATCAGATAGAGGGGATCGGAAACGCCGTGCCAGCTTGCTTCGATGGTGCAATCCACCGTCAAAACATTCTCACCCAGTTTTACCAGATCGTGGATATCAGCCATGGTGTTGTTGAAATCCGTCACCAGCGTGGGGACAAAACGATCTGCCGGAATGGGGGTACCGTTGATCGAGATGGTATGTTTCCCCATGATCGCACGATTTTCAAACAGCAGTGCCAATTTACTGGGCATTGTCTCCACCGTAAAGGTTGCGGTATAACGTGCCTCGAGAGGATAATGTATCAGCGGCATCTTGGGGGTACCAAAGCTCTGGGTAAAGCTGATGTTTTCGCTGTCCGCCATCTTATGGATGGAGAACTGTTCGATAAAGGTACCAGCCGCCACATTGGGATAATGTTTCCCGTCAAGGGCAACATCGAAATATTCCAAACGGCAAATATTGTGTTCCACCGGGGAAATATGCATGGGCTGGACGGTAGAGACGGTAATCTTCTCCACAGCTTCCTTTTTGGCTTCCAGCGCCTCTGTTTGCAGAGGGCTCTCCCCTTCCGCCGCGCAGAAGATACGGGACTGGAAGGAATCAAAGGAGACCTTCAGCGTCTTTCCTTCCCCCGCCCGACGCACCGAACCGTCCTCAAAGCTGCACTCATACCAGCTTGTTGCCTTGGGGTCAAAGATCTCACAGGCAAAGGCGTCCTTTCCCTGATTGGTAATCATGACATAGCGTCCATCCTGATTCTCACGAACCCCCATGATCACCTGTTTGACCTCGGCTGCAGGCAGGGTCAGGAGAATATCATCCTCCCGGCGCAGGGTTTTCTCCACCAATTTCATCATTTCATCGGTGGAAATATGGGCGGGCATCCGGACAAAGGCGGTATTGCCGCTGTGAAGCACTTCGCAACTTGCGGTGGCGTTAAAATATCCGTCCTTCACCTGAGATCCAGCCATTCCCAGAAGCCGCTGGGACACACTGTCAATGTCGGTCTGATCCTGAATATTCTCATAGGGGGTGACACCAAAAGAGACAACCTTGCCGCCTTGGGCAATGAACTTCTCCAGTGCTTCCACCGCGCAGTTTTCCAGTGTAGTGATCGGCGGAATGACAAGGGTATCATATACCGCTCTGCCCACCTGAATGGTACCGTTTTCAATCACGGCGCCAGGCAGTCTCTCCGCATCCAGATGCTCGTACTCAATATGGGAGTAGATCATGGCCTTGAGCAGCGTCAGCCAATCTCCGGAAATACACTCTAACTCCTGCTGCTCCTTGGGATCGGTGCCGCCGTAATGGAACCCATGAAGAGGATTGCCCAAGCGGACCCACTGGCTGGTAACCGGATCCAACACCGCAATGCGGGTTGTGGTCTCGCTGCCGGTGACCCAAGCGCCCAGACGTCCCACATAATCTCCCAACTGGCGATAATGTTTCCAGTAGGGATTTTGCAGGAACTGGGAGGGCGGAGCATCGTGCTTGGTGATGCCGTCGATGGTATAGTAATACGCGTGGAAATTGTACAGGTTTACGCCGAAAATGGCCAGCTTATCCAGCATCCACTTGGCGTCCTGAATGGTCATGGACCAACCCACCGAGTGGAAACTTTCAATCATAGCGTAATCCACATTGTTTTGCCGTTTCCAGGAGCTGACCTGCTTGGCGTTGGAGCGATAGTTGGAGAAATCCTTGTCCAGCATCCAGTCCAACTCTTTGCCCAATTTTTCGTGGGCGCAGTCGCCGCCGGGGACGGTGCTGTACAGCTGGGTGGTGCCGCGCATGGAAGGCACCTCGGTGCAGTACAGCAGATGGTTTTCGTTACACCACTGAGCTATCTGCTCGTGATACGCGCTGCGGAATATCTCATGAGCCAACTGATAGAAATCGTAACGAATCTTTCTGGCGTTGGGATAATCGGCGCAGTGCAGCGCTGCCAGGTGATCCAAAATGCTGTAGCCATATTTCTTCTCAAAGGGCTCCGGCAGCTGGTTGGACCAGGGAATCTGGCTGAGGAAACCGGTTTCATCGGAGAACATTCCCTTTACCACCGTGCCGAAATACTGCCCGATGGCTTTGCGGTATCCTTCATGGGTGGTCTCCAAGAAGGTTTTCACCGCCTCCCGGTTGCAGGGATCCAGGAACGTACCGTAATATTTGAAATCGTCAATGGCCTTTTGCTGAACCACCACAACCCGATAGCTCTCCGCCTCCTCAGGCGCTTTCCAGCTGAGGGTTTTCTGCGGGCCGTAGGAGAAATACCGTTTATCGTTGTAGGCGGTCAGGCCGGTACGCTGATAGATCTGCTGGGTTTGGATGATGCCGATCTCCCCGGTAATGTCGATGGCCTGCTCCCACTGTGGCTTTCCGTCTACCTCAGGAATCGCCTTGGCGTAGAGCACCGGAGCCCATTCCATTTCCCGGTAGACTTCCTCCCCTTTCTTCACCGAAAAGACGGAGGAGACCATATAGGTATGTACCGCTTCGGGATGTTGCAGCGTTACCTCACCGCCGCTCATACCACTGGGATAGGGATACTCGTCATACAGCCATACTTCCAATCCTTCCTCCTTGGCGGCTTCCACAGCAACCTTGCAGGCCTCAAACCATTGATCGGAAAGATAAGGCACCGTCAACCCCTGACGGGCGCAGAGGAAAAATCCGCCCAATCCTTTTGCCTTCATCTCATGAATCTGATGACGGATTTCTGCGGGATTCATATCTCCGTTCCAAAACCAGAACGGCTTAATCCGATAAAACTCGCCGGGATTTTGAAAATCCTTGAGCATTGATCTCACTCCTAAATCATTGATCTCATCTTTTATGCAGAGGGAAACCCATCGCACCCTGCTGCTAGCGGATCATCCTTTTGCGTGGTATCCCACTTTGGCTCCGCTGAAATGCTGATACTCCCCCAACTGGATGACGGTGGAGGGTTTTGCCCAAGGCAGCCCCAACTCGTCAGGAAGGAGATTTTCCTGCATACAGCGCATCATATCCTGATACAGCCCTTTTACAAAGTTTCCGCCTGCCTGACTTCCCAGCGGCGCCATCGGGTCAGGAGCGCGATAAACCAGCTCCGCCGGGAAAGCGTTGATCTCAACCGTATCAAACAGCGCGTCGCATACTTTCATATGCGGCATCACCGCATCGATACCACAGGGGATTGGCTTATTTTCGGTCACATTGTCGATCATGAATTTTAGTTTTTCATCGTAGGACAAGGTATTCCGACTGGGAGAATCATACTGCATGACCCGACCATCCTTGAAGGTGACGGTAATTCCGGAATTTGGAATGTTGGAATCGTAGGTCAACACCGCGTTTTCAAAAGCATAGCGCAGCACCGGCTGGATATTCTCCACCGCACAGTGGGTGGTCAGATACTGAAAACGGCATCCGCTCCCAAATACGCCGGACATAAAGCAGCTGTCAAAGGTTTCGATGGGATTGACCCGATACAGCGAAGCCTTCACCGATGTGGGCATGGCAGAAGTGGAGATGCTATCCCCCAACATGAAGAAGATGTTGTGCAGATAGTGGGCCGTAGCGTTGGTAGCAACCGAATCCAGCACCAGCGCGCCGGACGGATCAAAAACTTTTCCGGCCCAGTTGTTCCGGTTAAAATACCGGTCATATCGGGGAAATACCGTAAGATTTTGGAACAAAACTGGTTTCCCAAAAACGCCATTGAGAATATCCCGTTTGATCTGCAGCAGGGAAGGTGAAAAAGACCACTGGAATCCCACCGCCATCTGGCGTCCGGTGCGGGCTACCACCTGACGGAGCTCCTCTACCTCATCGATATTGGTCATCAGGGGTTTTTCACACAAAACGTTGGAACCATGTTCCATCGCGGTGATTGCCTGGGATTTATGAAACCGTATGGGGGTAACCAGCAAGACCAAATCGGCGGTATGCTTCTCGTAAAACTGCTCCAAAGTATCGTAGATCGGGATACCCCGCGCCAAAATTTCCGTATAAAGAGGCGCTTTTACGGCGTAAGGATCGATTACGCCTTCCAAAATATAACTTTCAGGGTCCACGCGATGGAGCAACATATCCGCATAATGATTGCCATATCCGGAGGCGCCAACCAACGCAACTTTTGGTCTCATAGCCATCATCCCTTTTGTTGTGATTGTTGCGGCGGCATTGGCCAGCAACGATGTTTCCTGACAGGTCAAACAGGCGGATATGTCCAAAGCATACCAGCCTTCAACGCATTTGAAAAAACAGACAAACAACCGCTTACGCTTATCTATATTATAGCAAAGTTGCTCAAAAAATGGAATGGCGTTTCATAGAATTTTGATTTGATTTTTTTATATTTTTCTATGAACATCGAGTGGACTGCGAAAAGTAGGGATTCTGGCACAAAAAAAGAGGGGCGACAAATGTCGTCCCTGCAAACCGATCCATGTCCGGATATTATTTGTTTTTCTTAGAGCGCTCAAACAGACGGAAAATCTGAGCAAGCATAAAAGGCTCAAAGCTATCAAAATCATTCAGAAAAATGTTTTCCATAAATATTACCCCGTTTCTGTTATTGTTGCTTTTGAGATCAAGTCTTATTATATTCCAAAATCACGGGGCGTCAATCTTAATATATATCAATCTTTTCGGTTGAAAACCATCTATTTATGTATAATATTGAAGTTTTTTCCAGACGAAGAAGAACCGGCACAGAGACGATACATATTACGGATCATCTTATGATCTTTTTTGGATATTATATATAAAAACGGCCTGATCCAAAGCTTTTCTACACTTCGAATCAGGCCGTTCTCATATTAACCGGCGTTTCTATAAAACCTCGTCCTTTCTAAAAAAGATGCTCTTTCAATAGACTCACAAACAAATTTTTGGAGGATTTCGCGATCTATAGAAATTGCTTTGGAACTGTATGCTGACCATGGCTTACACACAACTCCGAGGGGTTTACTAGAACAGCACATTTCCCTTTCAAATCTCAATTCCTTCCAGCACTTCCAATCGATTCCTGTCCATCCGCTTCGTGCTTGTATTGATCGAAAACTACAGCGTTTCTGTCAACAAGTACCCAAATGGTTTCCTACCATTGGTTGTTTGTCATCTTTATGATCCAATCACAATCTAACGATCGCATTTGAGACGAATTTCTCATTTACCGAAAAGCTGAAACTTGAAAGAAGTGAAACGTAAATTTGCTATTCCTAGAGAAGATGAAATCTGTCAACTGCTGTACATTGGCGTTTACCGTTCCTTCGTGTAGTTATCGTTTCAAACAGTGCGTCTTTTCGCTGGTTCCCTTAGAAAACTTCAGCGCCTTTTTGATTTTACACGATCCTGCGTTTGCCACCAAAGATCAAAAGATCATTCGCATTAAGCATTGTGCATTGGGTTACATACCTTCCTACATATCGCTTTTCGAACTTCAGTTGGTTTCCTCAAATTCTGCCGTTTTCTGTTCCTACCGCAATGAAATAAATTTGCTTTTCGCACCAGGTTTTTCACCAATTACTCAGATCATTGCCAAACCAAAAACAACCTTTGAAGCACCTTCAGATTATCAAGTCCATCAAGGAATTGCATCTCACTAGGTCATCGGTATCACCTTTCCTTTCTGCATCTATATACTAGCATATCCCTTATGCTTTTGCAAGGGGGATTTGATAAGTTCGTACAATTTACTCAATATTTCAATAATTTTATGTACATTATCAATATGGATTTTCCCCAAAAAGCGCAAAAAAATCAGCTGCCAGAAGCCTGGCAGCTGGTAGCTGGCAACTGACATCATCCAACTTTTTCACAGCTCACAGCATCTGAGACGGCACGGCGGACAACTGCTGTTCCTCCACAGGAGCAACAAAAACGCAGACGATTTCCGAACGATGAAAATGCGAGAGCAGCGTTCTCCCGTTTGATAGTCCACGGCTTACCACCAGCTTGGGCATCTCCCCATAGGTCTGTTGACGGCGCTGAAAACGCAGAACTTCCCCTCTCTGGAAAGAGAAAGATGATTCCCGCCTCTGTCCTCTGCCGGAGAGCATCAGATCAAAATAGAAGTTCTGATAGGATTCCTGTCCATTGTGGAAAAATCCATCCGGAGCGCTGCAAAGCAGCAGCCGAAACCCGTCCTGCAGCTCAAAATCCCGCAGCAGCCCATGGAGATCGGATGATTCCGGATATTCCTCCAATCCAAGAACCGTAACCTGCTGTTCCCCAACCTGAAGGGAAACCATCTCATTTTGCAGTACCGTCACGCCGCTCCGGCGCAGCGTGCCAAGAAAGGCCTGCAAATCCTTCAGCTGATGCTCCTGGCCGCCGCAAACAAAGAAAACCGGCGCATAATCGCTGAGCCCTCGCAGCAGGGAGACGCTTTGACGGATCTCCCGATCGGAGGGATTGGCGCCGACCAGATTGCCGGTCACCACAATCAGATCCGGACCACAGCTCAGTATTTTGCTGAGCAGCCGCTGGTTTCCTTTTCCGAATACCCTTCCATGAAGGTCAGAAAGATGTACAACACGAAGCGGTGCGGTTACCGCTGCCTTGATCTCCAGCTGGCTGACGGCAATCGAACGCTCACACCGGTAAAGAGCGGCGCCAGCCGCCATCGCCAGCACCGAGCAGATTCCAACTCCGACCGCCGCCGTCTTTCTTTCGACCATAAGGCACAGCTCCTTTCCCCCAATACAGGTCCATCAGGCCCGATTGATAAAGTTTTTCCCACATTTCTTTTGCAGCAGCTTGGTGAGCTGGCGCATCTCATCATAATCCATTGCCTCTTTGGGCACAGTGATGGTTTTGGGCGCAGTGAAATAGACGATAAAGTATTTCTTGAGTTCATAAGCTTTGCTCAGGGTATCCCAATCCAGCACCGCAAAATCTCCCTGCTGCTGTCCTTCCACGATCACATTTTCCTCTGAGAAGATGACGGTGCGGTTCTGTCCCATCACCTCATAGCTGTTGCGAATCAGTTTGCGGGCAGTGGTTTCGGTCTTATAGAAGATAAAACCGGTAAACAGCAAAATCAAAATCGCCGTCAGTAAGGTGTAGTTGAAATTATTGGCAAATCCCGTAAGCGCACAGTAGAGTATCTCCAGCAAGGAGAGTACCACCAGCGCAACCAAAACCACCGGCATCCACCGGTTGCGAAACAACACATTAAAATAAATCGCATAGCGATAGTCCTCAGGAGCTACTGTTTTTCGAATGGTAATTTTTTCAATCTCGGCCATTGTTCGTTCTGCCTTTCCCGCCCACGCCTTACAGCTGCTGGGCAATTTTTCCTAAATTTTCAAAAACATAGTCCGGCTGTATCTCGGAATTCTCCAGATCCGCCAGCGAGGTCTCACCGCTGAGCACCAATATGGAGGTAATACCGCTGTTTTTGCCCATGGCAATGTCGGTATATAACCGGTCTCCCACCATCGCCACCTGGTCTTTTTCCACTCCCAGTTTCTCCATCACGGCGTCCACGATATACTGGTAGGGTTTCCCGATGATGATATCCGGCCGTTTGCCGGTACACGCCTGTACAAAGGCGATGATTCCGCCGATATCCGGCATATATCCGCCCTCGATGGGACAGTTGAAATCGGGATGGGTACAGATGTATTCCACCCCGCCGCGGACAAAGTCGCAAAGTTTCCAGAGCTTTTCATAGGTGAGGGTGGTATCAAACCCTACAACCACAAAATCAGGATTCTGATCGGTCAAAACAAATCCAGCCTGCTGAAATTCCTGTTCCAGCACCGGCGTACCCACCAGATAAATTTTTGCCCCTGGCTTGCGGCGATTGAGGTAGATGGTAGTGGCTTCCCCGGAGGAAATCACCTTCTCCCCGGATACCTTCAGCCCCATCTTTTCCAGCTTCCTGACATAGCTCTCCTTGCTGTTGGAAGAATTGTTGGTGAGAAACACAAAATCCTTTCCCTGCTCCTTCAGCTTGTCCAAAAAATCAAAGGACCACTCAAAGATCTTCCCACCCAGATAGAAGGTGCCGTCCATATCCAACATATAAATCTGAATCTGTTCCAATGGTACCATTTTTCTGTCTCCTTCCGAACCGTTGCTGCCTTAAGTGTAGCATACTTTTGATAAAATTGGAAGGGAAGCAATTTTCTTTTTCCGCTGCGCATAAAGCATAAAAGAAAGCCTGCATCGTGGCAGGCTTTCCGGCAAAGGTTACTGGGGAAGGTGGAATCCTTCCCGTTTGTATTTGAAGTAGTAAGGTACCTCAAAGAGCAGCATACAGGCCCAACCGATCAGGCTGGCATATGCCACTGCCACCAGGCCCATATAGGGCATCATAATGGCAATACAGATGACCCGAATCGAAATCTGAATAAAGGTGGAGATAAAGGTAATGTTCATGTTGCCCACACCGCGGAAAAATCCCTGCATACCGTTGGTGAAAGCCGGCATGATGTAGAAGAACGCCATCCGCAGCAGATAAGCGGAACCCAAAGCAATCATCTCCGTCTGGTCGGCGGAGGCAAAAAGCCGCATGATGGGGGTGCGCAGCAGCAAAATCACCAGACAGATAATCACCCAATAGCCAAACTCGACGGTAAGACCCACCCGCAGACCGGAATGAACCCTGTCCTTCTTTTTGGCGCCACGGTTTTGGGCAATGAAGGTCATCATACCGTGAGAGATGCTCTGTTCCGGAGTAAAGGCGAAATCATCCACCCGGCTGACGGCGTTAAAGGTGGCGATGGCCGCCACGCCAAGCTCGTTGACCATCCCCTGGATCAGCAGCTTTCCAATGGGCTGGGTCGCTTGCTGCAAAGCGGTAACGCTGCCGTGGCGCAGGGTTTGTCCCAAAAGATCCTTATGGATGCGAAGCTCCTTCCCCTGCAGCGCCAGCAGAGGCAGTTTGCGATAAACATATCCCACGCACAAAAGTGCGGAGACCGCCTGCGCTATCACCGTAGCAACGGCGGCGCCGGCCACGCCCCAGCGGAAGATGGCGATGAACAGATAGTCCAAAGCCGCGTTGAGCACCGAAGCAAACGCCAAAAAGTTTACCGGCGTCTTGGAATCTCCCACACTGCGCATACCGGAAGCGTAGGCATTGTAAAAACAGGTAAAGGGAAGGCCGCAGAAGATGATGCGCAGATACAGCACGCTCATATCCAGAATCTCCTCCGGCACCTTCAGAAGCCGCAGGATGCTGCCGCTGAGCAGCAGCCCCAGCACCATCACGCTCAGGGAAAAGATGGTGCCAAACAGCAGCGTTGTAGAAAATTCCCGCCGGAAATCCTCCTGCTTGCCGCCGCCAAAAAACTCACTCATCAGCACCGAGGCGCCAATGCACAACCCGTTGATTCCCAAAATTACAATGTTCATCACCGGGCTGGCCGCGCCCACCGCCGCCAACGCCGATTCTCCGGCACATTTTCCCACAATGATGGAGTCCACCGCATTGTAGGTCAGCTGAAAGAGGTTGCCCAGAATCAGAGGAATCGAATAGTAGATGAGATGTTTGGCAATGTTGCCGTTGGTCATATCCTTTACCATGTTGCTCGTCTCCTCAAAATAGCGATGTCACAGCAAATTACCGTGTTTTTTCATTATACTCGCATCCCTTGCAGGAATCAAGGCCGATAACAGCAAAGCTTTCCTGCATATCTCATCCGATTTTCAAAGAAAATACTGGTTTTCTTTTCTCTGCTGTAAACGCTGGGTGAAGGAGACAGCAAAGGCCTGATAGTTAGGCTCCTTCATATTTTTGGCGCCCGTGGGGCAATTCCGGATGCAGCGGAAACAGGCGATACAGCACTCCTGAATGGTTTTGCAGTCCTCCCCAATGGCTCCCACAGGGCACTGTTTGACGCACAGGCCGCATTTGACACACTTTTCGGAGGTCAGAGGGCGAAAACTTCCACCAGCTCCGCCATCCTTGTAAGGATGGTTGCCGGGAATCGAGATCGTTTTCCCTTCATCGTTTTCGATGGCCTTGCGGGCAAAGGCCTGGTCCATCTGCAGATCCGCCTCGTCGGGTCGCTGCGTCTGAATCTCCCCGTAGGTATGCCGCCCAACCAGCGCCGCAGCGCCCTTGACGACAAATCCCTGGGAGGCGGCCAACTCTGCCAGTTCCAGCAGCGCGTCGTCAAAATCCCGGTTTCCGTAGGTCACCGCCACCAGACAGGGAGTCCCCTGCCCCTGGAAATTCAAAAAGCGCTGGCGGGCAACGGCGGGAATTCTGCCTCCATACACCGGTGCTCCAAAAATTACCAGGTCCTGCGCCGAAAAGGTATGAGGCTCCACCGGTTTTAGAGCGGTCAGATCCACCGACTGTATCTGGGGGGTGATGGCCTTCGCCATCGCTTCCACGCTTTTACGGGTATTGCCGGTGGGAGAAAAATAAAGAGCTGTGACCGTTTGATACATTGTAAAACCTCCTTCAAAATCGTACCATGTGGAAAACGCCCATGCCCGAAGAAATTTTCAGGCATGGGCGTTGCTTAAAATGCTTTCTGGAAAGTGCTTTGATTACTGGGGAAAGATGGGAATCAGCTTCTTGCCCAAAACATCCACCAATCCCAAATCGCTGAACTTAGCTTCCGGGATAACCGGCAGCGCCATGGTAGCAATGCGCAGAAGCGGATTCTTCTGCGGAAGACCCAAAGCGTTGAGTGCCTTCTTCATGGCGTCAGACTGCTCAGCCACCAGTTCGGGGCGCTGATCCGACATCAGGCCGCCCACATTGAGTTTCAAAAGTCCAGTGATCTTGCCGTTTTCACCGCAGGCCATACCGCCGCCGCAATTGGCCAGCGCCTGATACACCGCAAAGCCGGTCTCTGCATCCTTAAATACAATGGAAAGATTATGGCAGTCATGGGAGACGGTAGAACCGTTGGCGCCCTTTTTCAGGCCAAACCCACGGACCAGACCGAAGGTAACTCCGCCTGCTCCGTACCGGTTGATAATCATGGCGTAGCAGAGCTCGGGATCACCGGAAATATCCACCAGACCATCCTTCACCGGAACTTCCTCGGTCACCGCCTTGGTCACCGAAAGCAGATCCGAATAATAGGTGAGCACATTGACCTTCACCGTATCACCGCTGGTAGGCGCCTTCAGGCGGAAATCTTCCAGCGTCAGGGTGGGGACATTCATCGAGTTGCGGGTCTCGATCTCAAAGGGTTTGTCCTGAATATCGGCAACCAGCTTGCCGTCCTTCGCCACCAGCGTGCCGTGATGGAACACCGACAGAACGGTAAAGTCGGCCAAATTATCCACCAGCAGCATATCCGCTACATAGCCGGGAGCCACAGCGCCCAGATTTTCGATACCGATCTCCTTGGCGGTGTTGAGGGTTGCAGATTTGAGGGCAGTGATGCCGTCCAACCCATTTTTAACCGCCTGGCGCAGCACCTCGTCCATATGGCCGACATAGAGGATATCGTCCGCTTCCCGGTCGTCGGTGCAAAGGCTCAGATGGTCATGGAACTTGTGATCCCGCACGCCGGCGAGGATTGCAGCCATATTCTTGGTGATGGAGCTCTCCCGGGCGTCCACATGGATGCCGGCGCGCAGCTTTTCCACCGCTTCCCAGGTTTCCCGGGTTTCATGGCAGGTGGTGGGGCCGCCGATGAGATAAGCGGAGACCATACGACCGGTTGCGCCGGGAAGATGTCCCTGGATATACAGGCCGTTTTTCTCTGCCACCTCAATGATGTCCATCATCCGGTCCTCACCCTCGACGACGCCGATAAAGTCCATCACCTCGGCGAGGCCGATAACATGAGGCAGCTTGGCCAGACGATCTACTGCCTGCGCGTCGATGACAGCTCCGGCTTTTTCCAGTCCGGGCACCGAAGGAACGCAGGAGGGAATATCGATATACTGGGTCATGGGCAGATCGTAGCCCGCATCATGCATATACCGAACCGCCTCTTCTCCAAAGACGTTGGTGATCTCATGGGGATCGGTAACTACGGTGGTGGTGCCTCTGGGTAGCACCGCTCTGGCAAAGTTGCGGGGGGTGAGCATACTGCTCTCAATATGAACATGGGCATCAATCAGGCCGGGGATCAGGAAATGGTTTTCGCCGTCTATCACCTGTTTGGCAAGCGAAAGCTCTTTATCAGGCTCTTTGACCTCCACATGGACCACAAAGCCCTGATGCACAAAAACCGTGGCGGGATACACCTCACCGGTGAACAGATTGACATACCGGACATTGGTAACTGCCAGATCGCAGGGAATCTTTCCCATCGCGGCCTTCAGCAGTTCACGGCGGTCCTTAGGCTGAATTTTCATAAGTCAATACGCTCCTTTCATGCGGTATTTGGAATTTCAGAATATATGAAGAAAATCCCCCAACCATCCGGCAAAGCATATCGTGGCTGGGGGATCTGCATCATACCATATACAAGTGTTTCTATGGGATTAGCCGTAGATGAAATAGAGGATCAGCGGGATGGCCAGGATGTACATACCCACCGGGACATCCTTAAATTTACCGGTAGCAACCTTGATGAACACATAGGCCAGAATACCGGCAGAGATACCGGCTGCAATGGAACCGGCAAAGGCGGTGAACATAATCATCACAAAGGGGCCAAAAGCCTCGGTGAAATCGCTGAAATCCACCTGAGCGAAACCGGAGATCATCAGGAAGCCCACGAAGATCAGAGCAGGTCCGGTCGCGGCGTTGGGGATCATCAGGAACAGCGGGGACGCAAAGATGGTCAGCAGGAACATTACCGCAGTAGTGATGGCGGTCAAACCGGTACGGCCGCCCGCCTCAACACCGGCGCTGGACTCTACATAAGTAGTGATGGTGGTACAACCAAACATGGCGCCCACGCAGGTACCGATAGCGTCTACCAGGAAGGGCTTCTGGATCTCAGGCAGGTTGCCGTCTTTATCCAGCATACCGGCTTTGCCGGCAACGCCCAGAACAGTGCCCAGGGTGGAGAAAAAGTCGCCTACAAAAACGATGAACATCAGAGTCAGGGTGGAAGGAGCCAGGAAACCAGCCGCATCGAAGTTAAACACGATATTGCTGATGGCGCTCATATCCGGAACCTTGAAGAACTGCTCGGGAAGAACGGTCACACCAAAAGGAATGCCCAAAACGGTGATCACCACAATACCAATGAGGATAGCGCCGTTTACCTTGTAAGCGGTCAGCACGCCAATGAGCAGCAGGCCGAGAACAGCCAGCAGCACTGCGGGCTGGGTGAAATCGCCCATAGCGATGCCGTCGGTGAAGGTACCGATGCCGGTGTTCTTAAAGCCGACATAGGCAATGAAGAAACCAATGGCGGTACTGATGGAGATCTTGATGTTTTTGGGGATCATCTTCACAATCAGATCCCGGATACCAAAGGCGCTCAGCAGCACAAAGATGATACCGGAAATCAGGGTGATCAGCATTGCGCGCCCGTAGGTGCACTCACCAGAAGCAATCAGAGCACCAAACATAAAGTTGGAGCCAAGGCCGGTGGAGAGGGCAAAAGGCAAGTTTGCATAAAAGCCCATCAGCAGGGTAATCACCGCACTGATCAGTGCGCAGGTAACCATAATGGCTTCCTTGCTGATGAATACGCCGGCGGGATCGGTGATGCCAGCGTCGGGACCGTAGCCGCAGATGGCTCCGGGCTGCACGATGAGAATGTAAGCCATCGTCATAAAGGTGGTCAGACCGGCAATGATTTCGGTCTTGACGGAAGACTTACGCTCGGTAATTTTGAACATAGAAGCTAAACTCATGTTCTTCCTCCTCTTTTTTTCACACAGGGCATTTGTACTGCGTTCTCTCCCCGCCGTGCGGGGTCACAACACAATACAAACACGCACAACTGTGTCGCTAAATTGTTTCTGTTATGAAACAACCGTATCTATTATAGGTGTTTTGCGCGAAAAAAGCAAGAATTGTTTGCTTTTTGTTCAGAAAAACTTCACGATTCCCGGCAAAAAAGAGAAAAAGCCGGAAAATCTTTGGTAGGGTTGCCAAATCGCGTCGATGTATATTTTTACATTTGACGACGGCGCAAAAAAGGAAGAAATACTGGAATCTGTCTTTCCCAGCTGGCCTCGTTATGCCCTCCTCCCAACACAATCCGGGGATAACATACCGCGCCCTTTTCGCTGAGCAGATGAGAAATGGTCAACATCCGATCCACCGTCTCGGCCATATGTTCCTGCATTTCCAGCGTCCCCATATCCATATAAATTCGCATGGAACAAAGACTTTTCACAATCGCAATCTCCTGGCGGAGCTGAGGAAGGCAGATGGAGAAGGAAGGCGACAGGCAGGCAGCGCCAGAAAATATCTCCGGATACCGCACAGCAGCGTATAGACTCATCAGCCCTCCCATAGAGCTTCCGGCGATGAAGGTATGGGCGGCGTCGGGACGGGTGGCAAACCGGTTGTCGATATAGGGTTTGAGCTGATGGACTAGATAGTCCATCGTCATCTTTCCTTTACCGGTAATTTTCCCGGAGGACCAGGGGCATTGGATGGTGTAAGGACAGTACTCATTGAGCCGCTCATCCCCCTGATGGGAACACTCCAATCCCACCACCAACAGATCCTGTGGATGGGTATCCAGATACGCCTTCATCCCCCAGCTCTTGCCGTAGGTGGCGTCGCTGTCATAAAACAGATTGTGCCCATCGAACATATACAGCACGTCATATTGTTTGGAAGGACGATAATCGTCCGGCAAGTAGATGTGAACCGTTCGGGTATCCGGCAAAAAACCTGGCATTTCAACCGTTTCTTTGATGATCAATCCCGCATCTTCCTTTCTGTGACGGCAAAGGGGTTGCTCACGATATTCACAGAGACTATCTTTCCCCGCTGCGGATGATTTACAGTTTTTTGGCGGCGTCCACAATCCGGGCGCAGGCCTGCTCCAATACCGACCAGGGAGAACCCATATTCATCCGCTCAAAACCGATTCCCTCAGTTCCAAACATACCGCCGTCGTTAAACCAAACCTTGGCTTTCTCCAGCATAAAGGCGTCCACCTGCTCCGGAGGGATGGGCAAACCGCGGCAATCCAACCACAGCAGATAGGTCCCTTCCGGTTTTACTACATGAATCTGGGGCAGATTCTGGGCAAAATAGGCGGATACCTTTTCTGCGCTGGTCTCCAAATATGCCAAAAGCTGCTCCAGCCATTCTTCGCCGCATTCATAGGCCGCCTGACAGGCAACCAGTCCAAAAATCGTAGGCTCTCCGCAGTGCTGAGCGCTCTTGCAGGCCTTGATCTGCTCTCTCACCGTCTCATCCGGGATAAAGATGTTGGAGGTTTGCAGTCCGGCCAGGTTAAAGGTTTTGCTGGGCGCGGTACATGTGATGGAATTGCGGGCAAACGATTCGCAGATGGAGGCGAAGGGGATATGCCGATGTCCGGAGAACACAAAATCACAGTGAATTTCATCGGAAATCACAAACACATGGTGTTTGAGACAGATTTCACCCATACGGGTCAGCTCTTCCCGGGTCCACACCCGCCCCACCGGGTTGTGGGGACTGCAAAGGACAAACAGTTTTACCTTTTCCTCCACAATCTTCTTCTCAAAATCTTCAAAATCGATGGTATATCTCTTGCCGTCATACACCAGCGGATTGCGCACCGTGCGCCGTTTGCTTGCAACGATGCAGTTGTTGAAGGGATGATATACGGGACTTTGGATCAAAACCGCATCCCCTTCCTGGGTCAAAACCTGGATGGCGGCGTTAACCGCATACACCACACCGGGGGTGCGTACCATCCACTCCTCCGGCACCTTCCAATCAAAACGTTTTTCAAACCATCCCTGCACGGCGCGGATATATCCTTCTCCCACCCGGGTATAGCCAAAAATGCCATGCTCACACCGGTCCTTCATCCGCTGGATGACCTCATCAGGAGCTTTGAAATCCATGTCCGCCACCCAAAGTGGAATCATATCTGGGGTCTTTCCTTTTGCAGCATCAAAGGTGTGTTTGCTGCTGTCAGTACCGCTGCGGTCGATGATGCGGTCAAAATCATACTGTACCATGGTGATAGCCTCCTATACGTCTGTTTTCTTTCCCGGCGGCCGTCCAGAGGCCAACTCCGGTCGCACCGTATTTTCCCGGCAGCGGGAAAATACGGCGACGCTTTGTATTTATTATAACACAGCTTTTTCAAAAGTACATCAAAAAAGAAATGCTTTCCCTTTGAAAAACTGGAAATGAAATTCTCAATTTTTGACGCCAAATACTGGTATTGGAAAGGAAAATACAGTATAATAATACAAAAATCGATGATACTTTTCCTTTCCGGTGTCCAGATTGCCGGAGGGAAAGGCCAAAGGAGGAAACGTCTTGAAAGTTACCCACACCTATGACCACTACTATCGGTATCACGAAATTACCCAGATCCTGCAGGAATATGTCAGTGCCTATCCGCAGTACTGTCGGCTGACCTCCCTGGGAAAAACCGGGGAAGGAAGGGACATCTGGAAATTCGAGTTGACCGATCTGAGCAGCGGCGATTTTTCTGAAAAGCCGGCGCTGTGCGTCACCGGCAACATCCATGCCGGGGAAGTCACCGGCTCCATGTGCGCCATGTACTTTTTGGACTACCTGCTCTCCAACCGGGATACCCCGGAGATTGCACCTCTGCTCAAAGCCTTCACCGTCTACTGTGTCCCCCGCATCTCTCCCGATGGTTCTGAACTGTATCTGACCACACCGGTACAGCTCCGCTCGGTCAATAAGCCCCATCCTTTTGACGAACCTCAGCCCGGCGTACAGCCCGAGGACATCGATGGGGACGGCGTCATCCGGTTGATGCGGGTCAAGGCGAAAAACGGCGTATGGAAAATTTCCAAAAAGGATCCCCGGGTTATGGCCAAGCGTCGTCCCGACGATATGGACGGGGAATTTTATAATCTTTATTCCGAGGGCAAAGTGCTGGATTTCGACGGCGTATCGCTGCAGCCCGCTCCCGCCCTATACGGAAACGATCTCAACCGCAACTTTCCCTGCAACTGGCTTCCCGAAAACAAACAGGCCGGTTCCGGCGCTTATGCCCTGTCCAATGTGGAGAGCCAAACGATGGCCAAGTTTATCCATGCTCAAAAGAATCTCTGCGCCATCCTCAATTTCCACACCATGGGCGGTATGTATCTCTTCCCGCCGGGAATGAAGTCCGCCAAGGATTGCCCCAAGGAGGATATGGAACGCTATCGGGAGATTGGCAAGATGGCGACCGAGGAAACCACCTATCCGGCTGTCAACATCAAGGACGATTATGTTGGCAACGCCAATATGTCGGTGGTGGGCGCTTTCGACGACTTTAACCATTTCGTTATGGGGATTATGGATTTCACCTGTGAGTGCTGGGATCTCAATCCTCGGGTAGGTTTCCCCCATCCCTGGCCCCGTCCCCAGAGCATCCCCGATGAAACCCAGGAGGACATAGCCGTCGCACGGCTCAAATGGGTGGACGAGCAAAACGACGGACAGGGCTTTAAGGATTGGACCGTGTTCCAGCATCCGGAGCTGGGAGAAGTGGAAATCGGCGGACTGGACAACAAGACGGTGGTACAGAACTGTCCTGTCAAATTCCTGCCGCAGGAGGTGGAGAAACATACCAAGTTCCTCCTTCGCTACCTCAAAACGCTGCCTCGCCTCTCCCTGGATCAGTTGAAGGTCACCCCTGTCGGCGGAGACTGCTATCAGATCGATGCAGTGGTAGAAAATCTGGGGTATCTTCCCACCTATATCACCAAGGAAGCGGTGGAGCTGCGGGTCGCTCAGCCCCTCACCGCCCAGCTCTCCGGCGATGGTGTGCAGATTCTGGCTGGAAAAGAGAAGGAGAGCATCGGACATCTGCAAGGGTTCTCCGGCGTGAAGGTAACCTATGGACATATTGGTCCTACCACTTCCTCCCACGACCCCTGCGCCAAAAAGCTCAGCTGGGTGGTAAAAGCACAGCCGGGAAGCGAGATTACCCTCACCGTCTCCGCTCCCAGAGCGGGCA
Organism: Ruminococcaceae bacterium UBA1405; assembly: GCA_002305685.1. Lineage (GTDB taxonomy): Bacteria > Bacillota > Clostridia > Oscillospirales > Ruminococcaceae > UBA1405. The sequence continues at coordinate 23,200 of DBQB01000061.1, read as the reverse complement.
AAGCTTCCGCAACCATTCTCCTTCCCCGGTAACCGAAAATCCTGAGATTTTGTTAAAAGCAAATGCACGGTCAAGGATCCTCTTGGCCGTGCATTTTTGCTGTCATACAAACACTTTTCTCATAAACTGGATCTCTCTTCCCTTGCGCTGCAAAAAGAAAGCGCTTTTCACGCTCAGCAGCCAGTCAGCCGCCGCAAAACAGCGGCATCCTCCAAAAATTGTTCCGGACTATCCTGCCGTACAAACTCCAGGATGGTGTGAAACGGCCGCCCACATTTGGCAAGGGCGTCCAGATATCTTCTCCAAACCTCATATCCTTCCGACAATGGATGACGGATGTTCTCCTTATTTTCCCCAGCAGTCCAGTGAAAAACATGGACGTTAGAAAAATACGGAAGAATCGTCTGAATTTCCCGTAGATGTTCTTCCACCGCAAGCTCCGGGTTGGGCTGCCAGTAACAGGATAGGTTGGGGGAATCTGTCAGCGTGACGAGTTTCTGGGCACTCTCCTTGCAGTCGGTAAGGGTATTGCGATGGTACTCCAGCGCTATGCCGATGCCATCCGCCTGCGCCATGGCACAGATGCTGCGCAGTTCTGCGCTGAGGGTGAGATAATCGGTCTCGACGGCCTTTGCCGAACCAAAGGTTCCCGCCCAAATCCGGATCACAGGCGCACCCAGCGCCACAGCCGTCTCCAACACCGGAACAAACTCCATCTGGTTCCCCAGACGATAGTAGGATCCATAGGAAAGCACCTTGAGCCCCGCATCCAGCGTCCGCTCCCGCAGCTGGCGGGCAACCGTGGTCGCTCCTGCCGGTGCGTGCACATCCCCACCCCATTCGATTCCCTGCAGCTGCGCCTTACAGGCCAGTGCGATAATCTCCTCTGCCTTCAGCTGGCGAAAGGTAACTGAGGTTAAACCGGTCATCTTCCATTCCTTCTTTCCATGTTGTAAAAGATATACTCCCCCAAAATTTTTCGGACGACGGACAAAACTCTTTTATCCATAATCTTGCCGTGCAAAACCGGGAGTTTATAAAAAAACAAATGTCCAACCCTATCCCATAAAATCGGATTCGGAAAGGTTTACTCCAAAATCTGCATCAGTTCCTCTCCGCTCATGCGCAGGATGGCGCCGTCCCCCTGCTGGATAACCGATTCCGCCAATTCCTGCTTTTGCTCCTGCATTTTACAGATTTTCTCCTCCACCGTGTCCTTGGCAATCAGCTTAAATACCTGCACGCTGTTTTTCTGTCCAATCCGATGGGCCCGGTCGGTGGCCTGATTCTGAGCCGAAAGATTCCACCAGGGATCGTAGTGAATCACAACGTCAGCAGCTGTCAGATTCAGTCCGGTTCCCCCTGCTTTGAGGGAGATCAGGAACACCTGGGTATCATCCCGGTTAAAGCGATTGACCAGTTTCAGCCGGTTTTCCCGGGAGGTGGAGCCGCTCAGGATATAGTACCGAATTCCCTCACGCTCCAGGCGCTTTTCCAAAATCGATAGCATAGAAGTAAACTGGGAAAACAGCAGCACTTTGTGGCCACCCTCCATGGCGTTGTGGATCAGCTCAACGCAAAGCTCTTCCTTCGCGCCGCCCCCGCTGTAATTTTCCAGACACAGGGAAGGATCGCAGCAGATCTGCCGCATACGTGTCAACAGCGAGAGCACCATCATGCGATTGGATGGCCCCGGTTTTTCCATATCCTCCATCAGCTGCTGACGCGCCTGGGCGGCATAGGCCAGATACAGCTTGCGCTGTTCTCCCGTCAAAGTGGCATACAGCACCGTCTCGGTCTTGCTGGGCAGCTCCTTGAGCACATCCTTTTTCAGGCGCCGCAGCACGAAGGGAAGAATCATACGGCTCAGCTGTTCCAGCGCCTTCTCGTCCCGGTTTTTGACGATGGGCAGCTCAAATTTTTCCCGGAACTTGTTATAACTGTAAAGCAGCCCCGGCATCAGAAAATCAAAGATGCTCCATAACTCGCTGAGGCGGTTTTCCACCGGCGTACCGGTGAGGGCAAAACGCTGGCGGCTTTGCACCGCTTTGACCGCCTTGGCGTTTTGGGTGGTATGGTTTTTGATATACTGAGCTTCATCTATAATGTGATAATGAAACTGCAAAGATTCATACAGCGGGATATCCCGCTTGAGCAGATCATAGGAGGTAACCGCCACATCGTACTCTGAGAGGGTTTCCAGCATCCCGCGGCGCTGAACGGTATCCCCGGCGACGATGCAGACGCGAAGCTGAGGGGCAAAACGATGCAGCTCGCTTTCCCAGTTAAAGACCAAGGACGTGGGCGCCACAATCAGAGAAGGTTGGTTTATCCCCTCCTCCTTTGCCGATACCAGCAGCGCAATCACCTGCAGCGTTTTTCCAAGCCCCATATCGTCTGCAAGAATTCCTCCAAATCCATATCGCTCCATCGTTTTTAGCCAGCGAAAACCAACCTTTTGATAGTTGCGCAGCATCGACACCAGGCAATGGGGAACCTCAAACTCGCTATCCTCCACCGCCTTCATCTCCCGCAACAGGTTACGGTAACGCCGGTCCCGATTGAGGTTGATTTCTTCCTGTTCCCCCAACACCCGATCCAGATAAAGCGCCCGGTATCGAGGAAGGCGGATGGCCCTCTGCCGCAGCTCCTCCCGGCCCAGCTCCAACCCATCGGCCAGCTGGGAGAGCCCTGAAAGGGAATTGTCCTCCAGTTGCATAAACCGTCCGTCGGTCAGACGGTAATACTTTTGCCCCAGCCGGTAGGCATGGAGCACTTCTGTCAACTCCTCCAGCGGAAATTCCCCCGTATCGATCTCCATCTCCAACAGATCGCTCTCCAAACGCACCCCCACCGAAACGTTGGGTGGCTGGATCACTCCCATATTGCTGAAGCGATCGGTAACCTGTATCGTTGCGGCCTGCATCAGCGCCGGAAGCCCCTCCACGACAAAGTGATAAATCTCCTCGTCCCCGCCTTCAAAATAAAGTAGCTGCCGATCAGGCTCAATATGGTTAAAATACTTCTGGGTCAAGAGTTTCATTTTAAACTCTCCCCGGGGATCGCGGCGGATCTGTTTTTCCGGCGGCTTTTCATCATAGGGATTCAGACTTACTTCTCCATAACGGTACACCACCTTGGCAGTTACCTTATTGCGGGCCGGCGCATCCAAATATAGCTCCACCTCCAGGGAATCGGGAGAAAAGCTCTCTAGCCGCTCCAGATCTCCGCAAAAATTCAGATACCCCTGTACCACCGGCAGTACGTCAGCGCAGAAAGCCGGCATATCTTTGTGTGCAATGTAGAGATATCCGTCGGCTTCCTGCAGTGCGGAGAGGAAATTTTGGGTTTTGCGGGAGAAAGCCTGGTCACATCGATAAAGGGTATCCTTCATCAGCAGGTAGTTCTGTCCCTCTCCTAGTAGCAGCAAATAACCGGGCCCGCTGAAAGAAAAACCAGCCCCACCACCCCGCACCGTAATATCGATGGAAGGGTTTTTGCTGACCAGAGTACAACTTTGATAAACATCCTTTTCCCGTATTTCCAGGATCTTCCCATCATACATCTCAAAAAATTGATCGAAGGAGGCTGGGGAAAGGGGAAGGAACCGTTTATCCTGGGTAATGCTCCCGGTGTACAGGCAGAATCGTTGGTACTCCTCATACTTGTCCAGCACAAATTGGACCAGCCGCTGGGATTCCTCGGTAAACGCCTGCATATGGTGAACAAACTCCAATCCCTTGCCGTAGGAGGCCACCCGACCATCCATCATGTCGGAGCAAAATTTTCCCATATCTTTGACGATGTAAGGGCGTTTGTTTCCCACTGTGATATAAATTTGCGGACGGTCGTTGTAATCAAAGGAGAGATGCGGCTGCGCTGTCAGGCGATCTTCCCGGGCAAGAGAGCTGGCCATCATATGCGCTGCTTCTTCTTCCCGGTATTTTCCCAGCATTTGGGTCGCTAAAAAATCGGTTTTCTGCGGGGTTGTGTTGGATGAAGCAGTGGAACCTTCCTGCCGGTTCATCAGATCGGTAGCGGTCATCATATGGTTCACCGTTTGCTGATCACAGTGATACAGCAGCAGCGCCACACCGTGACGGCATAGCCCGCTTCCCGCCACTGCTTGAGAACAGCTGCACCGAAACCATTTGGGATTTCCGCTCTCCGGGTCCAATCCCACCCCCACATCCTGCTGCTCATACCGTTCATCAGTCACCTTTCCCCAAATATAATCCTGAGTCTCATCGGTATCCCGCTGATATCCGGTGACACCCCCACTGCGGTAATCCCGATATCCGGCATAATAGGTTACCGCAGATTTGGCCAGACGTTTGACAAGGGCCACGGTGAGCGCCATGAAGCATACCTCCTTGCAGCAAAACACATCAAAAAAACACCGTTCCAAGGACATGACGATACATACTCTTTTTAGTATACCAAAAACTTTCCTGGTATGCAAGGAGAAAGTATCTGTCACCACGCCTTTTCCGCCTTTGGGAAAACCATTCTTTCCAGGCAAAGTTTTTTTGCAGATGGCGGCTCAGCAACCGGTATGCTATAATGGAGCTAAGATATGGCGGATTGCCATCACGTTCGTCTCTCATCGATCAAAACAAAACCATATCGAAAGGAATGATTGGATGTACCTGTCACTGCACGAGGGCTCCCGCTCCCTGATTCTGGATGTAAAAAGGCAGCAGATCACACTTGCCTGGGAAGGACAGCCCATCTGGCGTCAATCGCTGCAAAAGCTGCTGTTTTCCTCCCACAGCCGCCCCTGGCATACCGACGCTTCTTTCTCTTTCTGTCAAGCACAGGTGGAGAAGGATGCGCTGCTGTGCCACTTTGAAAAAACAGGGGAATCGGCTGAGATAACCCTTCGCTTGCCGCCTCAGGGCGCGGTATCCCTCAGCGTCATCTTTAAAAACCTGGGGAACGAACCGCTGGAAAATTACTGCTGCGGAATGCTGCTGCACAGCGATACCGACGCGTCGCAAAAAGTCACCATCCCTCATGTCATCTACAACGACAATCCTTCCGCCGATCCGGAGCGGATTGTACCCCATATCGGCAAGGAACCCGGCAAAGGGGTCATTGTGGAGGAACACCGCCTTCCCATTCCCGGTGTCAATTTGGAATGGAAGGAAGGACAGCAGACGGTTTTCTTTTCGGTGCTTTCCCTGCCAAAGGTGGTAATCGGGGAGGACAGAGATTATTGGTCTCTGGGAGCGCTTTATGGAAGTCGGGGAGATACGGTAGCGCTGCTGAGCGGGCCGCTGATGTTCGCCGGCATCAAAGATATGGTCTACGGCGGGCAGTGTACCCCTCTGCCCTATGAGCGCGGCTACCGAACACTGTTTGCGGGACAAACACTGGAAAAATCCTGGCTGCTGGATTTCGGTTTCGTCGGGGAGGGCCGTGGATTTCGCAATCTGGTGCAGCTGGGATTTGAGGCTTTGCACCCGCATAACCAGCCGGCCCACTCCTTCCGGGAGATGGTGGAATACAAAAAGATGGTGCTGGACACCCGTTATCAGAACACCACCGACAGCTGTGGATATCTCTGTTTTGGCGCCGCCAACGACTTTGGAAACCTTTCCCGCCGTCCCGAATATTATCTGTATGCCTGGACCGGACAATCCCTGAAATTGGCCTGGGGGGAATGTGTGCTGGGGCTGAAGTACGGCGAAACCCATAGACTCCAACGCGCTTTGGACGCTGTGGGATTTTTTGTCCACGGCAGTGAAGGCGATGTGCCTGGACTGCTGCGGTGCTACTATATGATCGAAGAAAAGAGCTGGCGCGGCGGTTGGGACAAACCGGATGCGGACCTCTCCTCCCGCATGGAGGGGGAAGCGCTGATGGACCTGATCGATATCCTGTCACTTCTGCGCAGTCATCAGCAGCAGGTACCGGCGGCCTGGGAGATGCTGGCGCAGCGCTGCTGTGAATTTCTCTCCGATCCCGCCCACTGGACCCAGGATGGCATCTTCCCCGCCGCCTGGACGTTACAGGGAGTTCCTGCCAGCCAGATGATCAACACCGCCGGCGTCCCCTGTGTCGCCGCGCTGGTAAAAGCCGCCGGATATTTTTCCCGCCCGGCCTATCTGCAAACTGCCCAAACCATCTTTTCCCGCTACTATGACTACCATATGAAAACCTTTGACCTTCCCTTCTCCCGCTCCACGCTGGATGCAAAATGCGAGGATAAGGAAGCCGGCATTTATATGTTCCTCTCGGCAGCGCTGCTCTATCGGGCCACAGGGGAACCATTTTATCAGAAGGCAGCGGATGTGGCTGCCGATTGGCTGCTCACCTTCGTCTATTTTTGGGAAACCGGTTTCCGGCCGGGCAGTGTCTGCCATCAAAAAGGGTTCTGTACCACCGGCTGGCCAGGGGTCAGCGTCCAAAACCATCATCTGGATGTCTTTTTCCCATCCTGGGAGATGTACGACTACGGAAAGGCCACTGGCAACCAGCGCCTGATGCAGATGGGCCGCACCGTCGCTCAGGCCTTAACCTATGGCGTCTGCACCCAGCCCGGAGAATGGGGATATTCGGTGGTGGGAGAGCAAGGGGAACAATACTACCAGACCAACTATTTTCAGATTCGCTATCCCACCATCCTTCGCTACCTCTCATCCTGGCGCGGCGGGATGCAAAACTGGAATCCTTCCTGGATCACCGCCCAGGTATTACAGGCTTCCCTTCGGTTCCTTGAAGAAGAGCAGCAGGAAACATTATCATAAAGCGGTTTGGATGTTCTGGAATCTGGCTTCATAGCGACAAAAAGGGATGCCCTTCTTCGGGCATCCCTTTTTAGATTTTTGAACCATCCAAAGAAATTTTTATAGAATATTGTACCCAAAAATCCAAGGTACAGCAATCATCCTCTCCTTCTTCGCAGCAACTGCACAAGCGCCCGCACCAGCGCCCGCAGATTGATCACCATCACCAGCAAAAAGATTACTCCAGACACCAGATACCAAAGAGGAATCTCCGCCAACGTCACCGCCATCTGTACTGCCAGCAGCAAGGTATTGAGAAAGGTTTTTCCAAATCCAAACTGCATGGGGATCATCCGGCGAGTGGTGTAAGCCCGCACCAGATAGATGGAGATATACGCGGAGGCTGTGGCAACCGCAGCGCCGTTGGCGCCAAAATAAGGGATCAGCAGCAGATTGAGCAGCACATTGATGGCCGCCCCCAGCAGCGTTGTGAGAAAGGAAACCATACTCTTTTTTTCCACCACATACACGCTGCCCAAAAATGTGACGAAGCAGGAAAAGCAGGTGGCAATGATCAGCGCAGGGACATACCGCCAGGAAACATAGTAATCCGGCTGCCCCAGGGTCAGCAGTGTGATCAGCACCTTACAAAACAGGATGCATCCGCTGCCGCACAGAAAAACGAAAGACTGATAGTAGGAAAGAACATTGGAGAAAAAGCCAGGCAATTCCGGGTCATTCTTCTCCACCACAGCGGAGAGCTGCCAGGCTTCCATAAAGATGGTGGAAACAATGGTGATCATCGTTGGGATTTTATAGGCGATGGCATATAGGCCATTGGCTCCCTCGCTGACCATATAGGTCACCATATACCGGTCGGAGACGTGGGTAATCCACCAAAAGATATTGGCTGGAATCAGCGGCAGACAATATCGAAGCATTGGCCGGTATACCGAAGCCCTGATTCTCCGAAAATCCAGATACCGGTATAACCGGGCGGCGAGGGTCAAAAAGAGCACCGAGCAGGAATCGGAACAGATGGTTGCCAGCACATATCCCTGAATTCCCCAGCCAAACCGCATCAGAAAGAGAATGTTGAAGGTAATCACCAGCACCGTACAGAGGATGCCGTCAAAGGAGTACAACTTCACATACTGCAAAGAGCGCACAAAATTGGTGCACAGCAGCCGAAAGCAGCCAATGAAAACATAAAACAGCAGCAGAAGCGTATATTCCCCGATGATCTGAACCTGCAACAGAATGGGGACGGTGAGCAAAAACAGCAGGAATCCGATCAAAATTGCTGCAACGCCGGTGGAAAAGACCGCTTTCTTGTCGCTGGACTGATCCAGGCCAAAGCGAAGCACCGCACTGGCAATGCCCAGAGAGACCAAAGGAATCAAAAGATTGGCCGTCTGGGTGATGAGGTCCACCACACCGTATTCGGCGTCTGACAAAAAATGAACATAAAACGGTACCAACAGGAACACCAATATTTTGGAGCTGAAGGTACCGATGGAGAAGACAATGGTGTTGGAGAACAGTTTTTTATATTTTCTATCCAACAGAAGATACCGCCCTTTTCAGTGAAATTCAACGCGCTACCGCTATAATAGATAGCGGTAAAGAAGATCCGCCGCCTGCTGGAGATACTGCGGGGCGGTGTACTCATCAGGATGATGGCTGATTCCTCCTGCGCTGGGAAGGAAAAGCATTGCCGTTTCCACAAAATCCGCAATGGTCTGAGCGTCATGTCCTGCGCCGCTGTCCATCCGCAGGGTACGAAGCCCCATGGCCTTTGCCGTGTCCTCCAGCTCTCCCAGAAGGTCCTGGGACATTGGAGCCGCCTTGACATAGGTCCCCACCCGAATATCCAGTTCGGCGCCGGCGGCCTCGGTCACATCCCGGGCCATCCGGCAGATATCGTCGCTGAGGGATTTGAGATACCCTTCCTTGCCGCTGCGCACATCCAGGCTAAACTGGACCTGCGCGGGGATGGCGTTGATGGAATTGGGTTTGCAAAGGATATTGCCCACCGTTGCCACCGCTTTGGGATAGGGAGCGGTCATATCCGGGATGGCGGAGATGATGCGGCTGGCAATGACCAAGGCGTCCTTCCTTCCCGCCATAGGGGTACTGCCGGAATGGTTTCCCTTTCCGGTGACGGTAAGATAAAACCGGCGGATTCCTGCAATGTTTTCCACAAGACCGATATCCTGTCCTCCGGCATCCAAAATGCCGCCTTGTTCAATATGGATTTCCAGGAAACGCCGCACCTGGCTTAGGGCGCCGGTAAGGGTGATGGTTTCATTCTCCCAATAGGGAGAACGCCGGATACACTGGGAGAGCGTCTCGCCGGTTTTCACATCCACGATGCTCTCCAACTCCTCATCGCTCTGAAGGCCGCAGATCACCTTGGCAGAGAGAAACCCTTTGGAGAAACGAATCCCCTCCTCATCGTTGGTACAGATGATATCCACTGAGCAGCGGGGCGTACGGCCTGTCTGACGCAGCTGCCGAATGGCGTCCATCGCCGTGACAATACCGGCAATTCCGTCATACTTTCCCCCGTTGGGGATGGAATCATAGTGAGAGCCAATCATCAGGCTTTCCGGTTTCTGACCCTCCAGATGGGCGGTGATGGTGCCAAAACGGTCGGTTTTGGGGGTTAAACCCAATTCTTGCAACTGCTGCATCAGATATTGCCGCGCCTGCTCCGATTGTGGGGTAAACGGAAGACGGGTAACCCCGTCTCCCCTGTCCTTTTCTGTAAACGCACAGAGCGATTCAATCCAGTTCATGATTGGTGTATTCATATGGCTACTCCTTCATTTTATCACCAAAAGCAAATAAGAAAATCCATTCTTATATTATAATGAATCCCCTTTCCGGAAACAACTGGTTTTTCCGATTCAGGTGGAAAAGTTTCCATGGGATCTCTGTGATGGTTTGGTGAAGTTTGGCAAAATTCCAGCCGAATCGTTGCACCCCATATTGCAATTATGATATACTGTATACAATGTTCTACCATTTTATAATAGAACCATACAGCGATACAACTGCGTCATTTTTTGTCGGGAAGATGCCTAAAAACTTTCCTGGAAGCGGCTTCGCCGGATGGTTCATTGATTTGAAAGAGGGGTCAGACAACAGATGGACGAAACAAAACACTCTCCGCAAACACAGCCTATGCCAATTGGCGAAATCCGCACCTTGGCCGTGGCGCTGCGAAATAATATTTCCAAGGTGATCAACGGCAAAGAGGAGGTCATCGATCTGGTATTGACTGCACTGTTTGCTTCCGGGCATTTGCTGCTGGAGGATATGCCCGGCACCGGGAAAACCACCCTGGCCAAAGCGCTCGCCAAATCCATCGATGCAGATTTCTCCAGGGTACAGTTTACCCCGGATATTCTTCCCTCCGACCTGACCGGCATCAACTTTTTTGACCAGAAAAAGTCGGATTTCGTATTCAGGCCGGGACCCATCTTCACCAGCATTCTGTTGGCGGACGAAATCAACCGCACCACTCCCCGTACCCAGTCCAGTTTGCTGGAATGCATGGAGGAAGGCCAGATTACGGTGGATGGGGTAACCTATCCGCTGCAGCAGCCTTTTTTTGTCATTGCAACACAAAACCCCATTGAAACCTCCGGTACCTTCCCACTGCCGGAAGCACAGCTGGACCGCTTTTTCATGAAACTCTCGGTGGGATATCCCGACCGGGAAGCGGAAAGCGCCATGCTGGGCCGGTTTCAGCAACAAAATCCTTTGGACTCGCTAAAACCGGTGGCCGACAAAGACCAGATTCTTGCCGCACGCCAAGCAGTGAAAACGGTAAAGGTTTCGGATGCGGTACGAGGATATATTGTGGATCTGGCCAGAGCTTCCCGTGAATTTCAGGGCGTCCGGCTGGGAATGAGTCCCCGCGGCGCGTTGGCGCTGATGCGTGGGGCACAGGTTCGAGCGGCCTTTGCCGGGAGAGATTTTGTCACCCCCGACGACGTCAAGACCATCGCCCCCCACGTGATGACCCACCGGCTGATCACCCGCGGCAGTTCCGGCCTGCGGGGAGAGAACACCACGGCACAGACCGTGGCGGAGATCCTGGGATCCGTACCGGTTCCGGTGGAAAACGGCGCCGCGCAGTAATCCCAAAGATTACGCAAGGAAGGAGTGAGGACTGTCTATGGCGATTTTGGTGACTGTATTTTTGATGGTTGTGGCGGCGTTTGTGCAGGCAATGCTGTTCGCAAAAAAATCTTTCTCCCATTTTGAGTATCGCTGTAATTTTGACCGTCCGGAAGCCTTTGAGGGGGATCAGGTGGAGCTGGTGGAGGAAGTTTACAACCGCAAAGCACTTCCGCTGCCCTGGTTCAAAACCGAAATCACCACCTCCAAATGGCTGGATTTTGCCTCAAGCCAGTCGGTTATCACCTACAACAGCCGGTTTGTTCCCAGCTTTTTCCTGATGAAAAGCTATCAGAAGGTCACCCGACGCTGGAAGGTCACCTGCTTAAAGCGGGGGGTATTTGATATTGAGAAGGTGGTTTTGGTGGCCACCGATCTGCTGGGACAGCAGACAGCGTCCCGGGACGCCGGTGTCAGGGCAAGGATTTTGGTAATGCCTCGCCCGGTGAATCTGGAAGATACCTTCGTGAATGCCCGCTATCTACAGGGGGATCACCCCGTAAAAAACCAGTTGATCCCCGATCCCTTTTATGTCTCGGGGGTACGGGAATACCGTCCTGGCGATCCGATGAAGAACATCCACTGGAACGCCACCGCAAAACTCTCCAAGATCATGATCCGGAATATGGAATACACCACCCGCCAAAGTATCACCATCCTGCTCAACCTTCAGTCCCGTCCCTTTGAACAAGGGGAAGCCATCGACTCGGAAAAGATTGAACAGTCCTTTCGGGTGGCTACCGCTTTGCTGGAGCAGACGCTGGAACAGAGTATCCCGGTGTCCTTGGCAGTCAACTCCAACACCGAGAATGTGGATAAAATCACCACCGAAACCCCCCAGCAGTTTGGGCGGGAATATATCTTATCGCTCCTGCGGCTGCTGGCGGCGATGCCGGCGGGCAGCACCCAGGATTTTCTCACCTATCTGAGAAATTTACGGGATCAGCAAGGCTCCCTCTCCTCCACCGACATCACCATCGTCACCTGCTACCTGTGTGAGGAGATGTATCAGTTTGCCCGCCAATGCGCCGCCCAGGACAAGCGGGTAACCTTTTTTCTGGTGGGATATCCCACCGAACCGCTGCCGGAGGATTGTGAAATTTTCTGTCTGCCGGAGCGGGAAACAGCGAAAGATTCCAAAGACGAGGAGGTGGCAGGATGAGTGAGAAAAACATGGATACTTCTGCCAAATCCCTTTCCTCAGCCGGAGGGCTGCTGTTTCGGACACTCAAAGCGCTTACCGTCGCCACCATTCCACTAATGCTGGTTCCCGGAATTCTGCTCTCGGTGGCTGTTTTGGGACAGCGCTATTTTGGATGGATGGCCTTCTGGAAGGGACTTTTGTGTCTTTCGGTATGTACCCTTGTTCCCGCAGGTCTGAGCCATTTGGCCCTGTCCTATCAGCGAAAAAACCGGCAAGGCGGCACGGCTGTCACTGCTTTACAGCTGCTGGCCTATGCGGTCAGTCCTCCGGTCTGCCTGATTCTCTCTCTGCTTTTCTGGCCCTCCACCACGCAAAACGGCATCGGTGGGATACTGTTTCCCTGGCTGGGAGTCTTTATCACCCTGGAAATCTGTTGGGTCATGACGGTACAGCGGATCCCGCAAAGTTATACCCAAAGTTTTTCCTTCTCCCAATTTGGCCAATGCGCCGGCATATACCTGGTGCCAATGGCACTGATGGCGCTGTTTGCCGATACCATCCCCTCCAGCTACGCGGTAGAGCCGTTGGCGCTTTCCTTTGGACTGTACACCGCGATCACCGGCGTAGTGATCAATCAACAGAACATTGATATCATGATGGAGCGCCGGCGCCACGACAAAGCGTCGCTCCCCGGCAAAATCCGGGTATACAACCTGCTTTTAACAACCGGATTGTTGGCGCTGGTATTTTTGGGGCTGCTTTTTTCCAATCAAATCGGCGGCGCTCTGATTTGGGTTCTGAAAAAGTGCGGGCTGCTGCTTGCCTATCTGATTATTTTGATCTTCTGGCTTTTCAGCCTGATGCAGGGGGAAGAAGAGTCCTCCGGGGGAGGTGGTACCACATCCCCCGACCTATCCGGGTTGGGCGAAGGCAGTGAGGGAAGTCCCTGGTGGAATCTGCTGTTGGTGGCGCTGATAGCGGGAATGATTTATCTGCTGATTGTCAACCGCAGACGGATCTGGGCTGCGATATCCGGCTTTTTCCATCGCGTCCTCACTGCAATTTACCGCTTTTTCTTAAACTGCTTTCACATCCAGGAACTGGGCAGCGAACAGGGATATTACACCGAAGAAACGGAAGAACTTTCCCGAGAAAAGGAAAACAAAACGCTGGAAGGCTTTCAAAACCATCGCCAGCTTCGGCGTCAACTGCGCCGCTGGCGTCAGGTCACCGATCCTGTGCAGCGGGTACGGGACGGATACCGTCTGCTGATGATGGCGGTGAAAACCGGTTCTGAGGCTTCCGGAAAAGAAAGCGCGCTGCTTGGAATCCATCGTCCCCGTCCCATCTCCCCCAGCGATACCACCGGCGAGATCCTGCAAAAGAACCTTCAGACATCTATGGAGGACGTTTTCAGGACCGCCAATCCCATATACGATCGGGTTCGGTACTCCGAGGAGATTCCAAACCAGGAGCAGTTGACGAATTTCTCCGCTCAGGTGGAAATGGGCTGCAAAAACGTGGATTTTTCGTCCAAACGACAGAGATAACGAATACATATCTATTCATCAAACCAAAGATAAAGGCGCCTCCAAAAGTTCCGCAAACTTTTGGAGGCGCCTGATTTTATCCCATCTGTGTTACCGCTGCAAATTGAAGAAATAACCTTCCATCAAGGTTTTCGGAAAAGGATTGTTGGCAATCCACAACCGCTGACCGGCACGGAGTTTTTGGTTGAGTTGCGCAAGATCAGGGCGTTCCAAACGCAGTGCAGCCCACTGCAGAGCCAAACGATCTCTTGGAAATTCCCCATCAATCTCCTGATAAGACCATGTGTAAGGGTTGTTCAGCGCCGGAAGCAGAAAATCGATTCCTTTGGAAATGCTGCGTCCCTCAACTTCATAGTGCCAGAGATCCTCCCCGGCCCAGTGTGCCATCTCACAGAGAATTGCCATGGCATCCAGACAATACAGGCTATAATGCAGGGATTTGGTCCGCTCCAACTCCAAAGGAAGAGAGCCGTCAGGCTGCATCTGCTGGGGCAAAATCCGCTGACGGTAGTTGCGAAAAATCTGCTCCAGCACATCCTTTCGTCCCAAACGAAGAGCGCACATTCCAACATGGACGTTATAATACACCTCATGGTTATTGCCATGAACCGCTTCCTCTTTCCCGTTGGAGCTGTTGAGAAGCCAGTCCAGCATCTGGGAAATCCACTGGTCCATCTGTGACAGCAGCCCGCTATATTTCCCGGCCGCTTCCAGAAACCCCAGCGAAAAAATGATGCGATCCAGGCTGCCCAACTCAATAATCCCGATTCCCCGTCCATTGCAGATATTGGGGATCGCCTGTGCGTATTCCATATGGGGATTCATTCGGGTTTTCTCGTCCACAAACCAAATTTGGTACAACTGAGCAGCGCGATCCAGATACTCCGGATGGTCCAGCAGGGTACCCGCAGCGCACAAGGTAACGCCGGCATCGGCCAGCTGAGAAAAATCGGAAACATGATGGTAAAGATACCTCTCCGGATTTACCTCCCCATCCCGACGGATATAGGGTGCTTTTTTCGGGTCAGGGGCACTGGGATCCGGCCACCAATACGGCCCTACGCTATAGTAATCGTGAGGATTTCCCGAGACCGCGCCTGCCGGAGAGTTGGTAACGCTCCACGGCCCCTTTTGCATTGCGGTCTCTCCTGCGTATTCCAGCTCAAAGCGGAGGAAACGAGGCTCCCCATCCTTTCTGGAAAGAGTTTGCTTTAAGTAGGCGATATGTTCTGGGGTAAGAAACAGATACATGAAGCACTCCTCCTGAAATATATCAAAAAGAAACAACGGCCTGCTGCACTTTATTGGTTGGAGAAACAACATTGGCCTTTCCGCCGTTCTTTATGCCAGCAGCGGATGCCTCAGCAAATCCATTCTCTCTCGGAGAACCCTGCTCCAAGCCGAAAAGCATTACCCTTTTTTTTCGCCTGCCGCTTCTTTTCCTTTTCCCGCACCGCAGCGGTGGCGAGCATCAGTTTGATTCGGTTCTGCTGATTGACCTCGCTGGCGCCTGGGTCGTAGTCCACCGCAATGATATTGGCTTCCGGATTTTTTTCTTTGATGGCCCGGATCATTCCTTTGCCTGCGATGTGGTTGGGAAGGCAGCCAAAGGGCTGGGTGCACACAATGTTGTCCACCCCAGAGTGAATCAGCTCCACCATTTCCGCGGTCAACAGCCAGCCTTCTCCCATCTTAACCCCTTTGCTGATATAGCCTTCCACCATTTCCAGCGTATCTGCAAAACAACCAGGCGGATTAAAACTGCCTTGTTTGCGAATGGCTTTTATCACCTGGCGCTGTTTGCCCACCAGGTAGCGGTACAGCAGCTGGGAACCAATCGTCTTTTTACGGCTTCCGCCGTAAAGCTGCTGATCCTCAATGCCGTTATATACACAGTAGAGCATAAAATCCATCAGACCGGGAACCACCGGTTCAGCGCCCTCGGAAATCAAAAAACGCTCCAGATTGTTGTTGCCCAAAGGAGAATATTTGACATAGATCTCTCCCACCACCCCGACGCGGATCTTACGCTCCTTAGCTCGATGAATGTTGTCGTAGTCCTTGACAATCTGGGGGTAGCAGGCAAGCAGCCTATGAGCTAAGGTGGAAGCCTTCCCGTCCAGAATCCGATTGATTTCACCAATCCATTTGTTGGTAACCCGATCGGTATCCCCCGGATGCAGCTCATAGGGTCTGCACTGATTGTGCAGACACATCAGCATATCGCCCATCACAATGCTGTGGGCGATTTCATAGAGCATGGGTATTGTAATCTGAAACCCGGATTCCGAATCATTTCCCAGGGCGGCAAAGTTGATGGCCACCACCGGGATATAACCGTAACCGCTTTTGACCAGTGCCTTGCGCAGCAGATAGATATAGTTGGAAGCACGGCAACCACCACCGGTCTGGGTAATCATAAAAGCGATCTTGTGGGGATCGTATTTCCCGCTGTGCAGCGCATCCATCATCTGTCCAATAACCAGCAGCGCCGGATAGCAGGTATCATTATGGACGTTTTTCAGTCCTTCGGTGGCGATATTGCTGCCCTCATTGCGCAGCAGTTCCGTCCGGTACCCGTTCTTTCTCAGCACGTGTTCAATCATCTCAAAATGAATGGGTAACATCATGGGGATCAGAATGGTGTGGGTTTTTTTCATTTCCGGGGTAAACTGTGCCACCGGGACCCTTGCAGACTGAACGGAATTGTTTTGTTTCATCGCCATTCTTCTCACTCCTTTCTCAGCGTCCTACGCCTACGGCAACCGGTTGCCGTTCCAAATCAGAGGCCTTTTGATTCTCTGCGGCCCGCCGGGTATTTTCCCGCTCCTCCATTGCGCCAAGAAGGCTGCGGATACGGATGCGCACTGCGCCCAGATTGTTGATTTCATCGATTTTTAACTGGGTATACAGCCGTCCTTTTTCCTCCAAAATCGCCATCACCTCATCGGTGGTAATGGCGTCGATCCCACAGCCAAACGATACCAGCTGTACCAACTCCATATCCTTCTGGCGGGCAACATAAGCGGCTGCGTTGTACAGGCGGGTATGGTAGGTCCACTGGTTGAGCACATCCACCTTCTGCGGCTCCACCAGATGAGCCACGCTGTCCTCGGTGAGCACTGCTAACCCCAGTTGGGTAATCAGCCTATCGATACCATGGTTGATCTCTGGGTCCACATGATAAGGACGGCCGGCCAGCACAATCATCTTTCTGCCTTTTTCCCGGCAATACTGGATGATTTCCTCCCCTTTTGCACGGATCTCCTCACCCCAGGCATTGTAAGCCGCATAAGCCGCCGCCGAAGCCTTTCGCACCTGGGAAAGACGGATGGAGGGATAATACTGTTTAAGGTACTGCCATGCTTTTTTCTCGAAGTCATGCCGGCGATGTACTCCCAAGAATGGATACATAAAATCGATTTCCTGCAACTGTGCCATATTGGCATGAAGCAGCTCGGGATAATAGGCCACCACAGGGCAGTTATAATGGTTGTCACCCTTGCCCTCGTCAAAGTTATAGGACATACAAGGATAGAAGATGGCTTTTACCCCTTTTTCCAGCAGATTCACAATATGCCCATGAATCAGCTTGGCGGGATAGCAGGCGGTATCCGAGGGGATGGAACCTCTGCCTTTGGAGTAGATCTCCAGCGTGGAGACATCCGAAACCACCACGTCAAACCCCAGTGTGGTGAGGAAGGCGTGCCAAAACGGAAGATTTTCATACATATTCAGTCCCAGCGGGATTCCGATCTGTCCCAAAGGCGCATCGGGATTTCGCTGGGCAGATAATTTTTTCACTCGTTCCAATTTGAACGCATAAAGATTGGGCAGCTGTTCCCGGTTTTTCCCGCCCAGCGGACGCTCGCAGCGGTTTCCGGAAATATACCGGCTGCCGTCGGAGAAAAGATTCACCGTCAAATTGCAGTGGTTGGTGCACAGCCCGCAGACGGTGGGCTTGGCGGTATGGGTAAAGTGGCGCAGCTGTTCCAGGGAGATCAGGCTGCTCTGCTGCCACCCCATATCCCTGCCATAGAGGGCGGCGCCATAGGCGCCCATCAGTCCGGCAATGGCGGGACGGATGACGTCGCGGCCCAACTCCTGCTCAAAACAGCGCAGCACCGCATCGTTGTAGAAGGTACCGCCCTGCACAACAATATGCTCTCCCAATTCCTGAGCGCTGTGCGCACGAATCACCTTATAAATGGCGTTTTTCACCACGCTCATACACAAACCGGCGGAGATATCCTCCACCCCCGCTCCGTCTTTCTGGGCCTGCTTCACCGAAGAATTCATAAACACCGTGCAGCGGGAACCCAAATCCACCGGATGCTTGGAGAACAGACCTACCTTGGAAAACTCCTCCGCAGTATATCCCATAGAGCGGGCAAACGTTTCAATGAAGGAGCCGCATCCGGAGGAACAAGCTTCATTGAGCATAATGGAATCGATGGAGTTGTTGCGAACCTTAAAACATTTGATGTCCTGTCCGCCAATATCCAGAATAAAATCCACCTTGGGATTGAAAAACCGTGCGGCCCGATAATGCGCCATCGTCTCCACAATACCGGCATCGGCGGCAAAGGCATTTTTGATCAGGTCTTCTCCGTAACCGGTGGTGACACATCCCTTGATGGCGATGGGATGTTCCCGTCCCTCCTCGCACAGAGTGCGGATACGAATCAGTTGTTCCCGCACCACATCCACAGGATTGCTTTTGTTGGAGCTGTAATATGTAAAGAGGATCTCGCCCTTTTCTCCGATCAGCACCAATTTGGTGGTGGTGGAGCCGCTGTCTATCCCCAGATAAGCATCCCCCTCATAGGATGCAATATCGACCTGGGGCACCGTGGCGCTTGCGTGACGGCGGCAGAAGGCGTCATATTCCTCCTGATTTTCAAACAGCGGAGGCAGAAAACGGCTGCCCCCCATCTCCCCGGAACTGTTTTCGATACAGGTCAGAAGCTGCTGAAAATCCATCGGCTTTGCGGATTCCTCGGCGCTGGCCGCAGTCCCCATCGCCACGGCAAACAGCCCGGTCTCCGGGAACAGGGCTTTCTCCGGAGAAAGCCCCAGGGTTTCCTGAAAGCGCTGCTGCAAACCCTTAAAAAAGTGCAAAGGACCACCCAAAAAAGCCACTTGACCCTGAATCCTGCGGCCTTGGGCCAAACCGGTGATGGTCTGATTGACCACTGCCTGGAAAATACTCATCGCAATATCCGCCTTGTTTGCTCCCTGGTTGAGCAAAGGCTGGATATCCGACTTGGCAAACACACCGCACCGGGAAGCGATGGGATAAATTTTCTGATACTGTAAGCTCAGCTGATCCAATCCCTCAGGGGTTACCGCCAGAAGAGTTGCCATCTGATCGATAAATGCACCAGTGCCTCCGGCACAGGTACCGTTCATTCTCTCCTCCAACCCACCGGTGATGAAGATGATCTTGGCGTCCTCACCGCCCAGCTCAATTACCGCGTCGGTTCCGGGATACCAGCGCTTGACCGCTTCCCCAGTGGCAAAAACCTCCTGCACAAACGGCAGGCCGGTCACTTTGGCAACACCAAACCCGGCAGACCCGGAGACAGCTGCTTGCACCTGTGCGTCTCCCACAATCTCTTTTGCCATACGCAAAACCTCGGCGGTTTTGGTGCGCACCTGTGAAAAATGACGTTCATAATGGGAAAACAGCATCTCATTGTTGTTTCCCAACACCACAACCTTCACTGTTGTGGAGCCGATATCAATACCAATTCGAAAAACCATTCAAAGCACCGCCTTACTGATACCAAGCGCGTAAAGCCTCGCGCCATCAAAACCGTTGTACCCAACAACAGCCTTTCCAGCTATAGTCATACAAATACATATAAATAGGTACATTTATGATTCTAAACGGATATATTATACCATTTGTTGTCCCGTTGGTCTATCCGCAATTTTGACAGAACCATGGGTTTTCTGCAAACTCTCTTGTCAAAATGACAAAAAGTCCAAACCCTTACGCCTGGGAGCCCCTCCTTCCATCACTGGTAAAATTGGCTATATAAAGCCTTCCTTCACGCTCTTGACAAATGAATCGGAGATGTGTAGAATATTTAAATGCAACTGAGTCGCATTTGCAATTCAGATACGACAAGAATACAAGAAAAAACCGGCGATGTCAAGGCACAATCTTTTCCTGCACTGCTTTGTCCTCCTATCCTGCAACAGAAAATTTGCCCTGACACAACAAATACCGATGCAAAGGATGATTTTATGACAGACGCAATTTTGGATGCTGTGCTGGACACCTTAAAAACCCTTCCCTTTCTTTATGTGGTGTATTTGCTGATTCTTTTTCTGCAAAGCCGTGTAAACATCGGTTTGATTGTGGGAAAATCAGAGCGAAAATACGGTCCCATTCTCGGCGCAATTTTGGGTTCCATTCCTCAGTGTGGTTTCTCTGCCGCCTGCGCAGAACTTTACGGCGCCAGTGTCATTGGAGCAGGAACCCTGATCTCGGTGTTTCTTGCAACCTCCGATGAGGCCGTTCCTGTGCTGCTTTCCCATCCCGGACAGTTTCCCCAGGTGGTCCTGCTGCTGGGATGCAAGCTGGTCATCGCCATCCTCTTTGGGTATCTGCTAACCCATACGGTTTTTCGCCGCGAAGCAGCCGCAATGCTTCAGCAGGATCTTTACGACGAGGAAGAATATGCTGCACAGGAATACGAAAAATATCTGGCAGAACAAAATCGGCAGGACAACGAGACGCCCTCTGCTCCCGATGAAACCGAGAATACCGATTCCTCTGAAGCTACTTCCGCTCCGAGCATTTCGTGTGGTTGCGGACGATGCTCCAGCAATCTGTTTGTCTCATCTCTGTACCACACCCTGCGTACCGGAGTCTTTATCGGCATCACCATGATCCTCATCAATCTGCTGCTGTTTTGGTTGGGGGAGGACAGTTTGGCTACACTGCTGCTCTCCGGAAGTATCTTACAACCTTTCATCACCGCCCTCATTGGCCTGATCCCCGGCTGCGCCATCTCGGTGATGCTGGTAGAACTGTTCCTTTCGGGATCCATCACCTTTGGCGCTGCCGTCGCCGGACTCTCCACCGGCGCTGGTTTTGGATATCTGATTTTGTTTGGCCGCTGCTCCAACAAAAAGAAAAGCCTTCAAATTGTTGTATGCACCTATCTTTGCGCCGTGATCTCCGGGGTTCTCATTCAGCTTTTCATGTGACTTTGACCGAATTCCCCCAATTAGAAAATTTTTCTGCAAATCCAGTTGACATTTGTCCTTCCCCGTGATATAATCATTTTCGTTCTCACGGCAGAGCAGTTTGCAAACACCGTGGAAGGTATGCGAGTGTGCTGGAATAGGCAGACAGGCACGTTTGAGGGGCGTGTGTCATTGGCGTACGGGTTCAAGTCCCGTCACTCGCACCAGGTTAAATACCTCAGCTTTATGCTGAGGTATTTTCAATTTAATATGCGGAAAGATGGCTGAGCTGGTCGAAGGCGCACGACTGGAACTCGTGTATACGTTAATAGCGTATCGAGGGTTCGAATCCCTCTCTTTCCGCCAAAACAAGCCTTGGATTTAGTGGTATTTGCTAAATACAAGGCTTGTTTCTTTGTAATATAAGTGCATATCTGACAAAGATTTTCCTTATGTGCTGTTGTGTTTCAAAATAAATCACACGGAAAATCACACGAATCACACGAAAATCACACGAAAATTGTTCCGGGTGGGCACATAAAAAAGCAGAATAACCACAAATCACAAGAACTGCTGCACCGATGAAAGTGCAGCAGTTTTACAAATTTGGGGTATTTTACTATAGGGCATCTCTAAAAACCTCTACACAAGCAGACAGGAAAATGGTATAATAGAAGCATGAAAATAAGACAGAGAAGTTTCTTCGATGAAGAAAGCAGAATGGAAAAGCTCAGCAAGATAGGCGATTCGCTGGAGATACTGAACAAAGTCATAAATTGGGAAATGTTCCGTGACATCCTGAAAAAAGCAGTGGTTCGGAAGGAGAACACACGAAAGGGTGGACGTACGTCATATGACGTAGTGATGATGTTCAAAATTCTTGTATTGCAGCGGCTGTATAATCTTTCTGATGACCAGACAGAATATCAGATCAATGACAGACGCAGCTTTATGCGTTTTCTCGGATTGGAATTATGCGACAGTGTACCTGATGCAAAAACAATCTGGAAGTTCAGAAACGATCTTGCACAGACAAATGCAATGGAAGAATTGTTTTGTCTCTTTGACAAAATTCTGGAATCGGAAGGTCTTATCACCCACAAAGGAACAATAATTGATGCGACATTTGTGGATGTTCCACGTCAGAGAAATCGCCGTGATGAAAACGACAAAATCAAAAACGGTGAAATTCCGGAAGAATGGGAAAAGCCTGAAAATGCAGCGAAAAAGGCTCAAAAAGACACAGATGCACGCTGGGCAAAGAAGAATAATGAGACGCATTTCGGATACAAAGATCATGTAAAATGTGATGCAGAAAGCAAGCTCATCACCAATTATGGAATAACGGATGCAGCTTTGCATGACAGTCAGCGCTGTATCGACCTTCTGGAGGAAACAGATAAGGTAGTTTATGCTGACAGTGCATATTCAAGTTCAGAAATCGAAGAAAATTTACCTAAAGACTGCATAAGCAAAATCTGTGAAAAAGGATACAGAAATCATCCTCTTACAGAAGAACAGCAGAAAAGCAACAATGAAAAATCGAAAATCAGATGCCGTGTTGAGCATATCTTTGGATTTATGACAAACAGCATGAATGGTATCAGAATACGCAGCATTGGACTTGACAGGGCGTGGTTCAATATTGGTCTGATGAATCTCGTCTATAACTTTTGCAGGTATGAATTTTTAAAACGTGCTTCTGCATAGGACGGGATAGCTATACCCTTTTGCAGATAAAATGACAAAATAAGTGTATAAATCTCCCATAAACACCTCTGAAACTGGTTCTTTTCCTTCTTTCACAAGTGTTTTTCATCTTAATATTGTTTCTGCTTATTTTTACTGGGTTATTAGAGGTCCCCTATAGATTTCATCATTATGATAATATCCGAAATATAACGGTTGAAAAGACCATCTTTCTGCTTTTTACGAATGAATGAATAGATATCAGATGCAGCAATTTCAGTAACCTGTCTGCATCCGAATGCCGGCATAATATGTTTATCAGCTTTAAGCTTATAGTTGGCAGCAGTAGATTGCTTGATTCTGTGCAAATTGGAAGAAATCCATTCATCATAAAGCTGTGATAAAGTGATAAGTGAGCTGCTATTCGGTTTCTTCCGGGAACAATGTCTGCTTATTTTTTCAGCTACTTCATCCTTGTTTTTACCGTAAAATGAACGGTACTGGCGTTTCCCATTTTTCTTTTCTCTGTATATCCTTCCTTCCCAGCGACCGTCAAGCCGATGATAAATATTTAAGTGATTCATAAAATATCCCTTCTGATGTTAGAAAATATTGTAATTTTACTGCAGTATAAATTTATTTAATGAGAATGAACTGTATTTCCATTTAAATTGTAAGTTTGTCAATCATAT
>DBQB01000049.1 GCA_002305685.1 Ruminococcaceae bacterium UBA1405 | reverse complement strand
CCGTTTTTACTGGTTCGGTTCACAGGTATCGGCAGGCTTATCCTTTTTCAAAAAAAGAGCTATATAAACAGCTGTTGGGAGAACATCCGCACATGCTCCAGAATATGGCCCAGATTTCCCTCTCCTGCATATTGGGTAGCGTCAAAAAAATTGTGTTGCAGATCGGACCAGTAAAGATCATTTTCATCCCCATGGACTGCGACGTGCTTGTTGAGCTTTCCCACATACACCTGTACATAACAGGGGTCCAGCCAGTAGGTAAAATCCATCAGATGGGTCAGCACAATATCTTCCCGGGAGATGCCAGTTTCTTCCCATAGTTCTCGATAGGCGGCCGTTACGCCGTCCTCGCCGGACTCAATCTTTCCGCCCACCAGATTGGAAAGCCCCTTATAAGGATCTTTTTTTCGCTTGCACATCAAAAGCCGATCGGCTGTCTGGTTATAAACGGCAATCAGATTGTATCCCTGCATACTGTTTTTCCGCCTTTCGGATGGATTGGGGTGGATATCGTTTGTTGGAGCTGGGTGATGCCAATAAAACAAAAAGGACAGGGATAAATCCTGTCCTTTTGCTTGGCGGAGAAAGAGGGATTTGAACCCTCGCGCCAGTTACCCGGCCTACTCCCTTAGCAGGGGAGCCTCTTCACCACTTGAGTATTTCTCCAAAGGGTGAACCAATTCTATTGTTCCGGCGCTGAAACGGAAGTGAATTGGCGGAGAGAGTGGGATTCGAACCCACGGCCCTTCCGGGTCACTGGTTTTCAAGACCAGCTCCTTAAACCGCTCGGACATCTCTCCGTTTCTGCGACGCAATATATTCTATCATGCCCTTACCATAAAGTCAATACCTACTACGCAAGATTTTTGTGAAAATAGAAAGAACATGGGCCTTAGCCAATCCCCTCCACCCTGGCAAGGGTGATACCGGTGTAATAGTGCTGAAGGATATCCTGCCAAGAAGCGCCGTTTTCCGCCAGATATTCGGCGCCGTACTGGGACATCCCTACCCCGTGACCGTAGCCGCAGACCCGAAACAGGAAGGAGCCGTTGAGATATTCTACTGTAAAATTGGAGGAACGAAGATTTAAGGCGTTTCGCACCTCCATCCCATCCAGCTGCCTTCCGCAGAAAGTTAAGGAGGTAATGTAACCGGAAGGGGAGCGCTGAAATGCTTCGAACCAAGTTGCAGCGTTATCTGGGGCTGCCCCGGAATCTGTGAGGCCTGCCTGTGCAAAAGCATCCCAAAGGGCCTCAGGGTCAAATAGTTCCGCCGTCTCATATCCTGGGGCATATAGATCCCCCTCACTTTCCACCGGTACCAGATAAGGTGCAGAACCGCTCCAAACATTGGAGGCGTCCTCGGTCCGTCCGGCGCTGATGGAGTGGAACGCGGCTACGATGGGATTTTGCTGGTATAACATCACATAACCCAATACCGGTTCCACCGCACTGGCAATCTGATCGAAGTAGGCGGTGCCGTCCGCTTCGCCGTAGCGGCTGATGTACTGTTCCCGGGTGGAGAATCCCTTCCAGTTGGAGGGATCAGCGGAAAAATCAGCGCCGTTAAGCGCAGGGTCGGGATCTTTTTGATTGTCGTATTTTGCCCGCAGGGCGTAGGTGTAGCAGGCTACGGCCTGAGCCCGCAGGGCGTCCTCAGGAAAGGTGGGAGGCATTTCGGCGCTGACGGCACAGATTGTATATTCTTGCGCAGACATGGTGTGGATTTCCCCGGTGGTTTGGTCGTAAATCGAAAAGGTGTCGGCGTTGGGCAGGGCAATGGTTTGGCCGGCGTCGGAGGAGAGGGAGAGAGATACCGACGGGATTGAAACGGAAGAGGAAGAGCGGGAGGAGGAGACCTGTCCGGAATGAGAGGCGGTTTCATCCTGAGACGGCAGAAGGCTTTCTTCGGGCATCCACGAGAAAGTGGCCAGCGGGATGAGAAAAATCATTGCCGCCAGACAGATACACAGCAGTACATTGAGCTTCATATTGCACAATCCTTTCCTTTGGATGATGGATACGTCACCTGTAATGGAGTTGGGCTGGGGGCAGTCAAGATCATCACAGGCGACGCTGCGTTGCAAATCCTGTCCATGGGTAATCGCAGACTTGAAAATGGAATAATATCCTTTATTTAAGTATATATATGCAATATTGCAAAAAGCGTGATTTTACCATATGCTTTTTTGACACAACCGAACAAAAGAAAGAAAAGCATCTGATTTGAAATAGAAAATTAAAATCTTTCTCAATTTACCGTAAATAATCAGGTGAATTCCGAAAAATTGCCAGAAACATGAAAGAAGTTAATTAAAATCCTTCATTTTTTGGAGAAAACGATACCCTTTTGGCGTTGACTTTTCTTGCGCAATCCAGTACAATAGATGCATCTCATATTTTCTATCGGGTTCCTGTTTTATGAAGATTTATTCATCAGCTATCGGGCTGCCGTCCGCGATCTCACGCTGTGGAGGACGGCTTTGACTGCACAGGGAAAGGACGGATCATAGTGAACACAGAGATGATACATTCCTCCGGCGAGGGGTATACCGCGCAGGACGCTGCCCAGGACATTCAAACCATATGCAATGAGTTTCGGGAATATAACACCATCGATACCGATTTATACAATATTTATCCTGTGGCTAGAGGACTGCGCAATGCCGATGGCACCGGTGTGGTGGCAGGCTTGACCCAGATTTGTAATGTGCATGGCTATGTGATGGACGAGGGTGAGAAATCTCCTGTAGAAGGTGCACTGTCTTATCGCGGCGTGGATATCAACGATCTGGTCAACGGCTGTATCCAGGAGAACCGTTATGGATACGAGGAAACCGCCTGGCTGCTGCTGGTAGGAAAGCTGCCCACCAAACAGCAGTTGGAGACCATGCGCAACCTGATGACCCTTTATGAGGAATTGCCGGACAGCTTTGCGGAGGATGTGCTGATGAAAACCCCCTCCCGCCAGCTGATGGTGCAGCTGGCCAGAGGCGTATTGGGGCTTTGTTTTTACGATGACAATCCCGACGACCTCTCGGTGGAAAACCAGATGCGTCAGTCGATGCAGGTGATCTCCCGTCTGCCCAATATCATGGTCACCGCCTATCAGATCAAGCGCCGGTTCTGGGACAAGGAGAGTATGTATTTCCATCAGCCGCTGCCGGAATATTCCATTGCCCAGAATATTTTGCGGATGCTGCGGGCGGATACCCAGTTTACCGAGGAGGAAGCAAGGCTGTTGGATATCTGCATGACGCTTCATGCGGAGCATGGCGGCGGTAACAACTCCACCTTTGCAACCCGGGTGCTCTCCTCCTCTGGAACCGATCTTTACTGTTCGCTGGCGGCGGGCATCGGTTCTCTGAAAGGTCCTCGCCATGGCGGCGCCAACAAAAAGGTGCGGGAGATGGTCGGTTACATCAAAGAAGGGGTTTCCCGTTGGGATAACGATGGAGAAATCAAGGATTTCCTGTATAAGCTGATGAAGAAGGAAGCGGGAGACCGTTCCGGATTGATCTATGGTATGGGACACGCGGTATATACCAAGAGCGATCCCCGCGCCGTCATCCTCAAGCGCAACGCCAGAAAATTGGCGATGGACAAAGGCTTTTACGATGATTTCGCGCTGCTGGAATCCATTGAGCGGCTGACCCCCGAAGTGTTTGCTTCTCAGGGAAACCATAAGGTGATCTGCGCCAATGTGGATCTGTATTCCGGGCTGGTGTATGAGATGCTGGGCATCCCTGACGAACTGCATACGCCGCTGTTTGCGGTGGCCCGTTCGGCAGGATGGTGTGCCCATCGCATTGAGGAGATTACCTGTGGCGGACGTCTGATTCGTCCCGCATATAAGGCGGTGCTGCACAAACAGCCCTACACGCCCCTGGATCAGAGATGATGCCCAGCAAAATCCCGGCGCTATCGGCGCCGGGATTTTCTATTTTTGGGTGGATATTTTTTGAAAAGTTGCTACAATAGAAGAGAAGTCCTTCCCCCATAGGCGGTGCTGCCTTCTGGGAGAAATCAATGAAAGCGGAGATATAGAATGATACAATCCATCAACAGCCAGCGGCGGGTTGCCGCAATCCACGATATTTCCGGCTTTGGCCGCTGTTCCCTTACGGTGATTATTCCCACCCTCTCCGCCATGGGGGTGCAGACCTGTCCTGTTCCCACTGCTGTGCTCTCCACCCATACCGGAGGGCTGGGGGAGGTTGCCATGCGGGATCTCACCGATTTTATCCCCGCGGCGCTGGAACACTACAAGAACCTGCATTTGGATTTTGACGCCGTATATACCGGCTTTTTGGGCAGCCAGGCACAGATTGACCACTGCCTGGAATTCTTCAAAGCCTTCCCCAAAGCGCTGATTGTGGTGGACCCGGTAATGGGAGATCACGGAAAGCCCTATAAAACCTGCGACAAGGCGCTGCAACAGCGGATGGGGGAGCTGGTCCGGGCTGCCGACATCATCACCCCCAACCTCACGGAAGCCTATATCCTTCTGGGGCAGGATTACGATTTTGGTCCTATGACCCATTCCCATGCCAAAAGCCTGTTGGCCCGTCTGAGTGAAAAAGGGCCTTCCATGGTGGTGATCACCGGCGTACAGCTGGCAACCGGGGAGATGGCCAATATCGGCTACGACCGCAACCGGGGAGCCTACTGGTATGTGCCCTGCGATTATGTACCGGTGTCCTATCCCGGTACCGGAGATATCTATGCCAGTGTGTTGGTGGGTTCCATCCTCACCGGAGACAGCCTTTCTCTTGCAATGGGACGGGCCTCCAGCTTTGTGGAGCTGGCCATCAAAACCACCTTCAGCTACGGTACCGATACCCGCTACGGGGTGATGCTGGAAAATGCGCTGCCCTGGCTGACCCATAAAGAGATTTTGAAAAACTTTAAGATACTGTGAGGGAGTACAAATGCCTGTAAGTTATCACATCCGTGCTGCGCTGCCCTGTGATGCCGCACAGATTGCCCAGCTGGAAAAGCTCTGCTTTTCCGAGCCCTGGAGCGAGCGGCAGCTGCTGGAAACGATGGAGGACCCCAAAGGGGTGCTGTATGTGGCGGTGCAGGACGATGACGGGCAGGTGCTGGGATATGCGGGGTTACATGACATTGTGGGGGAAGGATATGTGGATAACATCGCGGTGTTTCCCCAGTTTCGCGGCCAAGGGATTGGGGAGGCGTTGACCCGTGCCCTCATCGAATATATGCGCTGTGCTGCGCTGGAATTTTTGACTCTGGAGGTACGGGCCTCAAACCTTCCGGCGATTTCCCTGTATGAAAAGCTGGGGTTTCGGCAGGAGGGCAGACGAAAGAACTTCTACCGTCATCCCACCGAGGACGCACGGATTATGACGCTGCGTCCAGGATTGGAAGGATAAACCCATCAAATCATTGCTATAAGAAAAGGAGTGCTTGTCTATGCAGTACCGCCGTTTTGGAGATACCCTGGTGATCCGTCTGGACCCCAACGAGGAGATTGTGGAGCAGCTGACCGCCCTGGCTGAGAAGGAGAATATCTGTCTGGGGGAAATAACCGGACTGGGCGCTCTCAAGGAGTTCCATATCTGTGTTTTTGACGTGGCGGAGAAGAAGTTTTATAACAATGCGTACCGGGAGCCGATGGAGTTAATCTCCCTCTCCGGCACCATCACCCGCATGGAGGGAAAACCCTATCTGCATATCCACGCCAGCGCCGGCAACGGTTCAGGGAGTGCCTTCGGCGGCCATCTGAAGAAAGCGGTGATCAGCGCCACCGGTGAGATACTGGTGCGGGTGATCGATGGTCAGGTGGGTAGAAAATACAGCGAGGAGATCGGGCTGAATCTGTTCCACTTTGCAGAATAAAAAAGGATGAAAACAGTATGAGGATATTAGGTATTGAAAGCTCCTGCGACGAGACCGCCGCCGCTGTGGTGGAGAACGGAACGGTGATTCTCTCCTCGGTGGTCAATTCCCAGATCGCGGAGCATCAAAAATACGGCGGGGTGGTCCCGGAGATCGCCTCCCGCCGCCACACCGAAAATATTATCCCGGTGGTGCAGGAAGCGCTGGAGCAGGCGGGGATGACGCTGGAGCAGGTGGACGCCATCGCCGTCACCGCTGCGCCGGGGCTGATCGGCGCGCTGCTGGTGGGGGTCAACTTTGCCAAAGGGCTGGCTCTGGCTAAAAATAAGCCGCTGGTGCCGGTGCACCATATCCGTGGTCATATCGCCGCCAACTATCTGGCCCATCCCCAGCTCAAACCGCCCTATCTGGGGCTGGTGGTATCCGGCGGGCACAGCCATATTGTGGAGGTGCTGGATTACACCAGGTTTCATGTGGTGGGAAGAACCCGGGACGACGCAGCCGGGGAAGCCTTTGACAAGGCGGCGAGAGCCATGGGCTTTCCCTATCCCGGGGGTGTGATTCTGGACCGGGAGAGCCAGAAGGGAAACCCCAAGGCCTTTCATCTGCCCCACCCCAAAGTAGATGGAAGTCCCTATGATTTCAGTTTTTCCGGACTGAAAACCGCCGTGATTAATCTGCTGCACAACGCCCAGCAGAAAGGGGAAACGGTGAACGTACAGGACCTTGCCGCCAGCTTTCAGGCGACGGTGGCCCAGATTCTCTGCGACCGGTTTTTGCTGGCGGCAAAGGATCTGGGATATGATACGCTGGCGGTGGCAGGGGGTGTCAGCGCCAACTCCGGGCTGCGGGAGCTGCTGACCAAAAGATGCGCCCAGCAGGGAAAAGCGCTGTATTTTCCGCCGTTGTCCCTTTGTGGGGATAACGGGGCAATGATTGCCTCCCAGGGTTACTATGAGTATATGGCCGGTATCCGTGCCGGGATGGACCTCAACGCGGCGGCCAGTATGCCGATGGATGCGCTGGATTGGGAGAGAGCCTTTTAAATTTGTATCTGAGCAGGGGGCGGATCGGTTGGATCCCCCCCCCTTTTTTGTTTTGGATCCCACAGCGGTTTCATCTGGAATCGGTGAAAACGCCTGGCAGGCGGATGCACATCCGTCTGCCTTGGATATGCGCGATCTCTGCTGGGGAACCCATCTGTAGGCATTCGTTTTTTGCATGGAAAGCTGCAAAATGGTGTAAAAAAGGTCTATCTGTGCATGAAAGGAATTGTACACGAATTTCCAGCGACAATTTTTCAAAACTTTGTCTCCTTTTCGGCAAAAAATTAACGGAAACGAAATGAATGGATGTTGAAATTCCGGCCCAAATTGTTTATAATCTTATTTGTAGAGATTTGGCTTTATTTCGACCAATCTTAATCCGACTTTGTCGGTTGAAAGGAGAGCAAAGATTATGGCTTTGACAAAAAACCCAAATGTACTCAAATGGGTCGATGAAATGATCGCCCTGACCAAACCCGCCAAGGTTATTTGGATCGATGGCAGCGATGAGCAGATGAATGCTCTGAAGGAAGAAGCGATTGCTTCCGGTGAGATGAGACTGCTCAATCAGGAGAAACTTCCTGGCTGTCTGTACCACAGAACTCTGCCCAACGACGTTGCCCGCGTCGAGGATAGAACCTTCATCTGCTCCCGCAACAAAGAGGATGCAGGTCCCACCAACAACTGGATGGATCCCAAGGAGATGTACGCCAAACTGACCCCCATGTATGATGGCGTCATGAAAGACAGAACCATGTATATCATCCCCTATTCCATGGGCCCCATCGGTTCTGCGTTCTCCAAGGTTGGCGTTGAGATCACCGACTCCATCTATGTTGTTCTCAACATGGATATCATGACCAGAATGGGTGCTCGCGCTTTCGAGCAGCTGGGCGACGAGTCCAACGATTTCGTTCGTGGCCTCCACTCCAAAGCCAATATCGATCCTGAGAACAGATATATTGTCCAGTTCCCCGAGGACAACACCATTTGGTCCATCAACTCTGCCTACGGCGGCAACGTTCTGCTGGGCAAGAAGTGCTTCGCGCTGCGTATCGCTTCCTACCAGGGCAAGAACGAGGGCTGGATGGCTGAGCATATGCTGATCCTGGGCCTTGAGAATCCCCAGGGCGAAATCAGCTACATCACCGCTGCGTTCCCCTCTGCCTGCGGCAAGACCAACCTGGCCATGCTGATTCCTCCGGAAGTTTACCAGAAGAAGGGCTACAAAGTTTGGTGTGTCGGCGATGATATCGCCTGGATGAGAGTTGGTCCTGACGGCCGTCTGTGGGCCATCAACCCCGAGAATGGCTTCTTCGGCGTTGCTCCTGGCACCAACGTGAAGTCCAACCCCAACGCTCTGGCTTCCACCAGAAAGAACACCATCTTCACCAACGTTGCCATCAACGAGGACGACAACACTGTTTGGTGGGAAGGTCTGGATAAGAATCCTCCCGAAAACGCCACCGAGTGGAAGGGCGCTCATGTCAACGGCAAGGAGTACACCGCCGAGGGCAACAAGCTGGCTCATCCCAACTCCCGTTTCACCGCTCCCGCCATCAACTGCCCCTGCATCAGCTCTGAGTTTAACTCTCCCAACGGCGTGCCGGTGAGCGCGATCGTGTTCGGCGGCAGACGTGCCAAGACCGCTCCCCTGGTTTACCAGGCTCGCAGCTGGCAGCACGGCGTATTTGTAGGCTCCATCATGGCTTCTGAGACCACCGCTGCCGCTACCGGCGCTGTTGGTGTTGTCCGTCGTGATCCCATGGCTATGCTGCCCTTCTGCGGCTATCATATGGCTGATTACTGGGCGCACTGGCTGGAGATGGGCGAGAAGCTGGGCGATAAGGCTCCCAAGATCTTCAACGTCAACTGGTTCAGAACCGATGACGAAGGCCACTTCATCTGGCCCGGATTCGGCGATAACCTGCGCGTTCTGGAGTGGATTGTCAACCGCTGCAATGGCGAGGCTGACGCTGTGGAGACCGCTATCGGCTACGAGCCCAAGCCCGAGGACATCAATCTGGAAGGCCTGGATATCACTGTTGAGACCGTTGCTGGCCTGCTCAACGTGGATAAGGACCTGTGGAAAGAGGAGACCAAGGGTATCCATGAGTTCTATGCCAAGTTTGGCGACAAGCTGCCTCAGGCTCTGAAAGACGAGCTGGCTACTCTGGAAGCCAACCTGGAGAAATAATTTCTGCTGCAAAGCAATAGAAATTCCCTGAATTTTGCCGGGACAAAACGAATTTCGTTTTGTCCCGGTTTTTTTTGCAGGAAAGGTGTTTTGGCAGCGGGATTTGTTGCTGTGAGGACTACTTTGCCATAAAATGTCCTTCGTAAAAATACAGTTGACTTTTGTAGAAAATCAAACTATAATTATCGTTATCAACGCTACCCCCGGAAACGATCTGTGAGATAGAAAATAGGTCTTTCAAAGGGCCGGGGATGCACGGGTGAGGGAAAGAAAGGAATGGTATTTTATGGCAAGAGTGTACAATTTTTCGGCGGGACCATCGATGCTGCCGGAGCCGGTGCTGGCCAAAGCGGCGCAGCAGATGCTGGATT
The DNA here is from genome assembly GCA_002305685.1 of Ruminococcaceae bacterium UBA1405. Taxonomy (GTDB): domain Bacteria; phylum Bacillota; class Clostridia; order Oscillospirales; family Ruminococcaceae; genus UBA1405. The sequence goes on along the minus strand of DBQB01000049.1, from coordinate 11,458 downwards.
ATGAGGGGACCGGGCAATCGGTGATGGAGATGAGTCACCGCAGCAAGGAATATGAGGCTATCATCCAGGAGTGCGAATCGCTGCTGCGGGAAACCCTGTCCATTCCGGAAAATTATAAGGTGCTGTTCCTGCAGGGGGGAGCTTCCTCCCAGTTTGCCATGGTGCCGTTAAACCTGATGAACGGCTCGGGCAGGGCGGATTTCCTGCTTACCGGCCAGTGGGCGGTCAAAGCGTACCAGGAAGCGCAGAAATTCGGCCAGTGCAAGGCTGTTGCTTCCAGCAAGGATAAAACCTTCTCCTACATTCCTCAGTGGCAGGAGAGCGAGTTTACCAAAGATGCGGATTATTTCCATATCTGCTATAACAATACCATCTATGGGACACGTTTTCATAAGCTGCCGGAGACTGGCGATGTGCCGCTGGTGGCGGATATGTCCTCCTGCATCCTCAGCGAACCGGTGGATGTGAGCCGGTTCGGCCTGATCTATGCCGGCGCGCAGAAGAATATGGGCCCTGCGGGGCTGACGGTGGTGATTGTGCGGGAGGATTTGATCGGCCACGCCCGCCCGCAGTGCCCCACGATGATGGATTATAAAATCCACGCGGACAACGGTTCGATGTACAATACCCCTCCTACCTACGCCATCTATATCTGCAAGCTGGTCCTGGAGTGGCTGCGGGATGAGATCGGCGGGCTGGAGAAGATGCGGCAGCTGAACCTGCAAAAGGCAAATCTGCTCTATGATTTTCTGGATGAGTCCTCCCTGTTCCGTCCTACGGTAGATAAGCCGGATCGCTCGATGATGAACATTCCCTTTGTCACCGGCAGCAAGGAGATGGATGCCGCCTTTGTCAAAGCTGCGCAGGACCATGGATTTATCAACCTCAAGGGCCATCGCAGTGTCGGCGGAATGCGGGCTTCCCTTTATAACGCCATGCCTTTGGCTGGGGTGGAGAAGCTGGTTGCGTTTATGAGAGATTTTGAGCGGACCCACGGATAAGGCGTCTGCGGTGCTGGAGAAAGGATGAAGCAGGATGTTTCAGATACAAACCCTCAATCATATTTCCCCCTGCGGCCTGGAGCTGCTGGAGGCGGAGAGATACCACTTTTCGGAGCAGATGGACGCGCCTGATGGAATTTTGGTGCGTTCCGCCAATCTCCACGACTGGGCGATCCCCGATTCGGTGATGGCCATCGCCAGAGCCGGCGTGGGGGTGAACAACATCCCGGTGGAGCAGTGTACCGCCAAAGGGGTGGTGGTTTTCAACACACCCGGCGCCAATGCCAACGCGGTTAAGGAGTTGGTGATCGCGGCGCTGCTGCTGTCCAACCGCAGGATTGTGGACGGTATCGCGTGGGCAAAATCCCTGGATGGCAGCTGTGAGATAGAGAAACTGGTGGAAAAAGGGAAGTCCCGTTTTACCGGCCCGGAACTGCTGGGAAAGAAGCTGGGGGTCATCGGGCTGGGCGCCATCGGCATCCAGGTAGCCAATACGGCGGTACATCTGGGGATGGAGGTTTACGGGTATGATCCGTATATTTCGGTGGATGCCGCCTGGCGGCTTTCCAGAAACGTACACCGGGCCCAGGATTTGAAAGAACTTTTCCAAAACTGCGATTATATCACCATCCATGTGCCCTATCTGCCCTCCACCAAGGGGATGATTTCCGGGGAAGCCATCGCGTCGATGAAGCAGGGAACAAGGCTCTTGAATTTTGCAAGGGGAGAGCTGGTGGAGATCCCGGCGGTGATATCCGCCCTGGAGACGGGGAAGCTGGCGGCCTATCTCACCGATTTCCCCTGTCAGCAGTTGATGGGGGTACCTGGTGTGACAATGCTGCCTCATTTGGGGGCTTCTACCCCCGAATCGGAGGACAACTGTGCAGTGATGGCGGTGAGTCAGCTGAAAGATTTCCTGGAAAACGGAAACCTGACCAACTCGGTGAATTATCCTTCCCTTTCTCTGCCCCGCAGCGCAGGAGATCAAACCCGGTATGGAATCTTTCATCGCAATGTACATGGAATGCTGACCCAAATCACCAGTGCCTTTGCCAAACAGCAGCTGAATATTGAAAATATGACCAATAAGTCCAAGGGGGATTTCGCTTATACCCTGTTGGACGTTACGGGCAGTGCCTCTGAAAAGGATATTGCCGCACTGCGGGAGATTTCAGGGGTGGTCCGGGTACTCTGCTTTCGCTAATACATCTTCTTTGTTTGGATGAGATGGTGTGGGTTGGATAAAATATCCAAAAAAACAGCCAAAGAATCCTGCGTAATCCTGTAAAAAAATTGTAATTGTTTATTGTAAATCGGTTACAATGATGATAAAATAGTTACAGATACTCATGTGGTAAATCTAAATAAAGGGAGGTGTATTGTTTTGAGCATCGCGCTGCTCAAAACAAGTCGATCATGAGTTTGAAAAAATCTCTTGCTGCTCTTTTGGTCACTTCTATGGTCATGGCAAGTGCCGCTACTGCTGTTGGCGCCATTGAGGCGAAACCTGTTCGTTTGCCTTTAAATTCTTCTTCCGGCGCTGCCGCTGCTGAGGCTGTACCGGTTAAGGTATCCCTGAAAAGCGAGGCTGTTTCTGAGGAAGCTACAGAGACTCCCAAGGTCATTGTCTTTGAGAAAGAGGCTGAGGCCAGCGAAAGCGCTCCCAACGCTGTTGCAATTATCTTTGCTAAGGATAGCGTAAGTTCCGAGGAGACCAAGGCTCCCGCTGTGATCCGTTTTGAAATCGGAGCAGAGGAAGCCGAGGAGACCAAGGCCGCCGCTGTGATCCGTTTTGAGACTGAGGCTGCCTCCACCGAGGACAGCGCAGTTGCTGCGGTTATCGTATTTGAGCAGGGTGCTGACGTAGAGGAGAGCTCCGTTGTTCCCGCGATCGTTTATATCGGTTGATTTTTCCCAATACCCCATGAGGATATTTCCCAATCGGTTTTCTTTTCCTGGTTGCAAAAATGAAAGCAACGGCTCCATAATGGGACGGATGTTTCATTTTTGTACATACGCGCTTTTGATGTAAAACCTGTTTGCTCAAACGCTTTATGGTATTTACAGAAAAGAACGCTGGTGCATTGCCGCATAAGACGGTGTGCGCCAGCGTTTTTTGTGTTTTTGCAAAAAATCCCTTCATCGCAGAAGGAAGAAACTGCGATGAAGGGAAGCGACGCTGTCATAGCCGGCAGACTGTGAAGCGCCCTGGGAGCGGAAACGGAATAGTACTCCCAAACCAGAGAGGGATTCAGACCGCTGAAATCTCAGTAGGAAGGGTAAAGATTTCATATCAGGAGGAGCAGGTCTCAAATCATTAGGGCTGGGAGAAAGCCCACATCTCTGGACAATGTTATTGTACTGGCCTTTGGTGATGAACAGATGAATATTCCGTGGCTTTTGGGTGAAAATCCGGGTTCTGCTCAAAAAAATCCCTGGAACCGTGTTTGGTTCCAGGGAAAAACATTCATCAGGAATTATCCCGATTCATATTTTTTAGATCTTTGAGTTTATCAAAGAAGCTCTTGCGCTTTTCATAGTTGCGGTCGGAGGCCAGCTTATCAAACTCTCGGAGAGCATCCTTCTGTTTGGCGTTGAGGTTTTTGGGAACCTCAACCAGCACCCGCACATATTGGTCGCCCCGTCCACGCCCGTTAACATAGTTGATGCCTTTGTTGCGCAGCCGGAAGGTGGTGCCGGGCTGTGTCCCTTCGGGGATGGAATACTTCACCTTGCCGTCGATGGTGGGAACCGTCAGCTCGTCTCCCAGTACCGCCTGGGCGAAGGTAACCGGAACATCGCACCATACGTCGTAGCCGTCCCGCTCAAAGATGGGATCGGGACGCACCGATACCGTTACGTTGAGATCGCCGGCAGGACCGCCGTTGACGCCGTGATCGCCCTGACCTCTCATGACGAAGGTTTGGCCATCGTCGATACCAGCGGGAACGTTGACCGACACTTTAGTGGTACGGCGCACCCGTCCCAATCCACGGCAGCTGGTGCAGGGGGTCTTGATGATTTTGCCTTTGCCGCCGCAGCGGTCGCAGGGGCGGGAGGACTGAATTACGCCGAAAGGCGTACGCTGCTGTACCCGTACCTGTCCGGTACCGTTACAGCTGGAACAGGTTTCTGTGGTGGTCCCCGGCGCGGCGCCGGAGCCGTTACAGCTGGAGCACCGCTCCAAACGCTGGATGGTAATCTGTTTTTGACAGCCCTTGGCCGCCTCCATAAAGGTCAGCACAATCTGTGCCTGAATATCGTTTCCCCGGATGGGCGCATTGGGGTTGCGGGTACGGGTAGAGCCGCCGAAGCCGCCGAAACCGCTGCCGCCAAAGAAGCTTTCAAAGATATCCCCCATATCGAAACCGCCGCCGCCAAAGCCGCCGCCGTAGGCGCCGCCCGCTCCCGCTCCATAGGAGGGATCTACGCCAGCGTGACCGAATTGGTCATACCGGGCCCGCTTCTCCTTATCGGAAAGCACCTCGTAGGCTTCGCCTACCTCCTTAAACTTTTCCGCCGCGGTTTTATCGTCGGGATGCAGGTCGGGGTGATATTGCTTTGCCAGCTTACGGTAGGCTTTTTTCAGCTCCTCCTCGGAGCACCCTTTTTCTACCCCAAGCACTTCATAGTAATCGCGTTTTTCTGCCAATATCTATCACCCTATCTAAGCACACACCAGAGTGGGGAAACCGAACGGATCCCGACGGCTTCCCCAGGTTGGCATGGTTGTTGATTTTTATTTGTTTTCGCCGTTGTCGTCCGCATCCACGTAATCGGCGTCCACATAGTCGGCGCCGTTGGCCGTGCCGGAATTGGGCTGAGCGCCGCCCTGATTCTGGGCGTTCTGCGCCTGCTGTGCAGCCTCATACACCTTTGCGGAGATGGCGTAGAACGCCTGCTGCAGCGCTTCCTGTTTGGATTTGATGGCGTCGATGTCGGTGCCCTTGAGGGCTTCCTTCAGGTCGCTCAGTTTGGCTTCCACGTCGGATTTTTCCTGAGCGGAAACCTTATCGCCCAGCTCGCCCAGCGTCTTTTCGCACTGGTAAACCATCTGATCGGCGTTGTTTCTGGTGTCGATCTCCTCACGGCGCTTCTTATCCTCCGCGGCGAACTGCTCGGCGTCACGGACCGCCTTTTCAATATCGTCCTTGGACATATTGGTGGAGGAGGTGATGGTGATGTTCTGTTCCTTGCCGGTGCCCAGATCCTTAGCGGAGACATGGACAATGCCGTTGGCGTCGATATCGAAGGTAACCTCAATCTGCGGTACGCCTCTGGGCGCGGCAGGGATACCATCCAGACGGAACATACCCAAAGTCTTGTTGTCGGCAGCCATCTCACGCTCGCCCTGCAGCACATGGATCTCAACAGAGGTCTGGCCATCAGCGGCGGTGGAGAAGATCTGGGACTTCTTGGTGGGGATGGTGGTGTTGCGCTCGATGATCTTGGTGAATACGCCGCCCAGGGTCTCCAGGCCCAGGGACAGAGGCGTTACATCCAGCAGCAGGATGCCCTTGACGTCGCCGCCCAGAACACCGCCCTGGATGGCAGCGCCGATGGCAACGCATTCATCGGGGTTGATGCCCTTGAAGGGATCTTTTCCGGTGATACCCTTGACTGCATCCTGAACCGCAGGGATTCTGGAGGAACCGCCTACCAGCAGGATCTTATCCAGCTCGGAGGCTTTCAGGCCGGAATCGCTGAGCGCCTGACGGACAGGGCCCATGGTGGCTTCCACCAGGTCATGGGTCAGCTCGTTGAATTTGGCTCTGGTCAGGGTGACATCCAGATGTTTGGGTCCGGTGGCGTCGGCAGTGATGAAGGGCAGATTGATGTTGGCGGTGGTCATACCGGACAGCTCGATCTTTGCCTTCTCAGCCGCTTCCTTCAGACGCTGCATCGCCATCTTGTCTCCGGTCAGATCAATACCGTTTTCCTTCTTAAATTCGGAGGCAAGGTACTGGATGATTCTCTCGTCGAAGTCATCGCCGCCCAGGTGGTTGTTACCGGCGGTAGCCAGAACCTCCTGAACGCCGTCGCCCATCTCAATGATGGAGACATCGAAGGTACCGCCGCCCAGGTCGTATACCATAACCTTCTGGTCCTGTTCTTTATCCACACCGTAAGCCAGCGCGGCGGCGGTGGGCTCGTTGATGATACGTTTGACGTCCAGCCCCGCGATTCTGCCGGCGTCCTTGGTGGCCTGGCGCTGTGCGTCGGTGAAGTAAGCGGGAACGGTGATAACTGCCTCGGTGACGGTCTCGCCCAGATAGGCTTCCGCCTCGGATTTCATCTTTTGCAGAATCATTGCGGAAATTTCCTGAGGCGTATATTTCTTGCCGTCAATTTCCACCTTGTAGTCGCTGCCCATATGGCGCTTGATGGAGATGATGGTGCGCTCAGGATTGGTGATGGCCTGACGTTTTGCAACCTGGCCCACGATACGCTCGCCGGTTTTGGAGAAAGCCACCACAGAGGGGGTTGTTCTGGAACCCTCCGCGTTGGCGATTACCACAGGCTCGCCGCCTTCCATAACGGCGACGCAGGAGTTGGTGGTACCAAGATCAATACCAATGATTTTTCCCATAATAAATACCCTCCAGTATCTTCTTTATCAAAATGTTTGTGTTAGAATCTATATTTAGTAAGATCAGTTCGCAACCTGAACCATGGCGTGGCGAACGACCTTATCACCGATTTTATAACCTTTCTGGAACACCTGGGAGATCACATTCTCCCCTAGGTTTTCATCCTCAATGTGCATCACTGCGTTGTGCAGTTCCGGCTGGAACGGATCGCCCACCTGGGCGAAGGATTCCACATTGAGCTTTTTCAGGGTGTCCAGGAAGGCGGTATAGATGAGATCTATGCCTTTTTTGTATTCCAAATCCTGGGTCTCGTAGGCGAAAGCCCGCTCAAAGTTATCCAGTACCGGAAGAAATTTCCCCACGGTGGAAGCCACCGCGTCGGGGAAGATGTTATCCTTTTCCCGCTGGGAACGTTTGCGGAAGTTATCGTATTCTGCCATCAGACGAAGGTAACGGTCGTTGAGGGCGGCGAAATCCTGCTGCAATTTTTCCAGTTCGGACAGCTCCTGCTGGGCGGATTGCTGCTCAGCGGTCTCTTCCTTTGTATCCGGGGAAGAACCCGGTTCTTCTGTCGTCTGGGTCTGTTCCATTTCAGGCTGCTTGTTTTCCTCGGTATGATCCACAGCTTTGATCCCCTTTCCGTATTTTATCTTAATCCATATTCGGCGGACAGGCCGCTTTCATCCTGAGGGTCCTGTTCCACCGTTTCCGATAACAGTTTCCCCATGGTCTGAGCAAAGTACTCCAGATGGGGAATCAGTTTGGCGTAGTTGAGCCGAACGGGACCAACCAGTGCAATGATACCGCTGCCCACATCCCTGCCGATGTCGTATCGGGAGACCACCACCGAAGCGCTGGTTAGTTCCTGATTGGGGTTTTCCCTTCCGACAATGACGGTGGTATGCTGTTGGGTGAGGGAGAGCATCCGGGTAACCTGTTCCCGATTTTCCAGGAAGGTAAACAGCTCATGAGCCCCCTCCCGAAGCTCGGGGTAGGATAGCAGGTTGGTAAAACCGTTGACATAGTAGCTTCCCTCGTTTACCTCGCGGCAAAGCTCAAAGATGGCGCCCAGCACGGGGGTGAAGATTCGGGAATATTCTCCCAGTGCCACCGCCACCGAGCCGATATAGGCGGAACTGATCTGGCTGATGGATTTCCCTGCCAGCCAGCCGTTGGCGAATTTGTGGAAGAAAGCGATGATCTCCGGGGTTACCGCAAAATCCACATGGCAAACCTTGTTGCGGATTACGCCGTTGGAAGCCATCAGCAGGATGACCATGGTGCGGGTACCGGCTTCCACAATCTCTACCTTTCGCACCTTGACGTTTTCCTGCACGATGGAGGTGGAGATGGTGGCGCATCCGGTATAATCCGCCAGCGCCTTGGCGGCGTCCGCCAACAACCGGTCCGGATCGGGATATTTGATGTTAAACAGCGCGTCGATCTGGGAGCGCTCCTCAGCGTTCAGAGGAGAACACCGCATCAGCTCGTCGATATACACCCGGTATCCCAGATGGGAAGGAATCCGACCGGCGGAGGTATGAGGCTGTTCCAAAAGCCCTTTCTCAAACAACACCGCCATATCGTTTCGGATGGTGGCGGGGGAGACCCGAATATCGGGATAAAAAGAAAGCAGTTTGGAGCCCACCGGTTCACCGGTCCGGATGTAGGTCTCAGTGATGGCACTGAGAATCTTCAACTTGCGCTGATCCAGCTCCATTCTATCACCTTCTTTAAAGAGCGATCGGACTTATCATTTCTTTTAGCACTCATTGTTCCTGAGTGCTAACACAACTTTACCATGCTCCAACCGTTTTGTCAATAGGGTTTACAATTTTTTAACAGAGATTCAAGATTTGTACGCAACTTGGAACGCGCCGTTGGCCCCGAAGGTTATCCGCGAATCCGTTCCATCAGGTGAAGCAGCCCGTTTTTCTCCAACAACTGGTCCCGTTCCACCAAAATTACATCCAGCTCCTCCGCCCGCTCTGCGACGATGGGCGCTTCTTTCTGTACGTCGGTGGTGGTCACCAGCATGGCCACCGCCTGGCTTCCTCCCAACTTTTTGGCGTAAAGCTCAATCTCGTTGAGGTTTTCGGTGGTGGGAACGGAGGTTTTGCAGGAGATGAACACCGGCCGGATCCCCCGCATCAGCATGACGTCGATTTCGTTGACCACATTGTCCCGCTTTTGAAAGACGCCGTCCCAGTCGATGACCACGCTCATCTGGCAGTCGTGGAACCTTCCGGACTGTTTGGCGATGATATAGACGTAAAGCTCCAGCCAGGTCCCCTGGGAAGTGAGGTATCGCAGCATCGTCTCATCGGCAAAGGTGAGGGAGACCTGGGTCTTTTTCATCTCCAACTGGGTGAAAAATCCCAGCTTTAGCGCCAGGCGGGCAAAATCCGGATGGCACTGGAGCATCTTGCCGCCCCGCTCATAGATGACGCCGTTGCCCTGGATGGTGAGGGGATGGCCTTCCCGCTGCGCCTGCGCTGCGGTTTGCTGCAGATACCGGCAGAAGGAGTGCCATTCCCTGGGACGGCGCAGCGTTTCCTCAAAAAATTCCGTCAAGGCGTTGTACCGCTCTTTGGATGGAGTTTGATGCATACTGCGGCAGGCGGTTGCGCCGTTGGCCCGCAAAATATCGTTGATGGTCAGCTGAGGCATAAAAAAGGAATCCTTGTACTCCTGGGCGGCTTCCGAACAGAGAATCTCCTTTTCCTGCCAATCGATACAGATACAGGGACGAACCCGCTGATGGCAAAACTGAGCCACCGCAAAGCTGATGGAATCCCTTCCTCCGGTCAGGTCAAAAACCGGGTCGGGGTAAAGGGAGATCAACCGCTCACAGACCTGGGGAACCTGCTGGCTGTTGCGCAGGAAGGTGTAAGAGAAAGCCATCTGAGGGAACTTTTCCTTGAAAGCCCACTGAAGCTCTTTCACGCCGGCCAAATTTTTAGGGGATCCGTCGCAGAGAAAGACCACCTGATCCGGCTGAAAAATATAGCTTGCCAGAATGTTGTCGATGGTATTTTTGGAATCGTATAACTCTATCAATGTCTTCATAGCAAAGTCCCCTCATAATTTTTGTGCCGTTGGGCCGTCGATCATGAATGATGGTTCTGTTTCTATTGTATCACGTCCCCCAATTCCTGTCTTGTATCAGTTTGTATGGTCTGGAAATCGCTGTACAATAGGTGTTGCCCAGCGCTGGAGGAAATACAGTAGGAAAAGAATACAAAAACTGCAAAAGAAAGCGATTGCTTTTACCTTCTCCGGCGGTTATACTTAATTTATAAAATGTATGAATATGACTTTGCATTTGCGATTTGATTCCGGGCAAAGTGGGAGGAGACAAGGGGGTATGGCGCCCGAACCGGTTTCCGATCCCTCCCAAAACCGCGCGCATAGGATGTTTGCGGTTTTATCCAGCATAATGCAGCGAAGGAGGAGTCTTTATGTCAAGACCCAATATCATCTTTTATTTCTCGGATCAGCAGCGGTGGGACACCATGGGCTGTTACGGGCAGCGGCTGCCGGTGACCCCCAATCTGGACCGCCTGGCGGCGGAAGGCACCCGGTTTGAATATGCCTTTACCTGTCAGCCGGTGTGCGGACCTGCCCGCGCCTGTATTCAGAGCGGGCTGTATGCCACCCAGGTAAATTGTCATGCCAATCACCATATCCTGCCCGAAGGGATGCCGGATGTATTGGCCCGCAAGTTCAACGAAAGCGGCTATCAGACAGCTTATGTGGGGAAATGGCACCTGGCTTCCTGTAAGGGAAGCTCTTACCGCACCGAGGCGGTTCCCCCGGAGCGCCGGGGCGGCTATCAGGACTGGATGGTGGCGGATGCGCTGGAATGGACGTCCCACGGATACAACGGCTATCTCTTTGACGGGGATATGAAACGCCATGATTTTGTGGGATACCGGGTGGACGCCATCAACAATTATGCCATCGATTTTATCCATCGCCATATGGAAAAACAGAAACAGGAGGGGACCGATCAGCCCTTCTTCCTGTTTGTCTCCCAGCTGGATCCGCACCATCAAAACGATAGGGGCGTCTATGAGGGCCCGGACGGCAGCAAGAAAAAGTTTGCCAACTATGACGTTCCCGGAGATTTGGTGGGCACCCAGGGAGATTGGCGGGAGAACTATCCCGATTATCTGGGAGCCTGCAACAGCATCGATTACAATGTAGGGCGTCTGATGGAGACGCTGGAGGCCTATGGAATCGCGGATAACACCATACTGATCTATACCTGCGACCATGGCAGCCATTTTAAGACCAGAAACGCGGAGTATAAGAGAGCCTGCCACGACGGATGTCTGCGTCTGCCGATGATCGCCTGGGGCGGTCCTTTCCAGGGCGGCCATGTGGTGGAAGATCTGGTAAGCCTGATTGACGTGCCTCCAACACTGCTGGATTGTGCAGGGATTGCCATTCCCCAGCAGTATCAAGGCCGTTCTATGATCCCGCTGGTCAAAGGGGAAGCCAAGGATTGGCCCAGGTCCATCTACGCCCAGATCAGCGAGGCGCAGACCGCCCGTACCGTCCGTACCAGCCGCTGGAAATATTGTGTCAAGGCTCCCGAGTTTGATATCGATGCCCCCTACAGCGACGTCTATGTGGAAGATTTCCTCTATGATTTGCAGGCCGATCCCCATGAACGGCACAACCTGGCGGCCGATCCGGCCTATGCCCAGGTGCGGGGGGAACTCAGGGAGATTTTGCTGGGATATATGGAGAAAGCGGGAGAACCGCAGGCTACCATCCTTCCCATGAAACCGGAAGATTTCCACGAATAAGAAACACCAACAAAAAAGGGGACGATGCTGAAGTGACCCCAAAAAGTTA
>DBQB01000006.1 GCA_002305685.1 Ruminococcaceae bacterium UBA1405 | reverse complement strand
CCGTTTTTACTGGTTCGGTTCACCCGGTCAGGGGCTGCTGTTTGTCATTGAGGACATCGACCATCTGGAAATCTCCACCACCATCAAGGAGTATGATATCACCTCAGTGGAGGTGGGAATGCCCGCCCTCATCCGCACAGATGCCATCGATGACAAAGAATTTCAGGGAACACTGCTGGAAATCTCCCCCACCGCCTCCAAAAGCGGAGATTCCAACAATTCCAACGTCCTGTTTGACGCCACTGTGGGGGTGGACGATCAGCAAACCGGCCTTCGGGTGGGAATGAACGCCCGGATGGATATTGTGGTTGCACAGAAGGAAAACGTATTCGGCGTTCCCTATGACGCGGTACATACCGCCGAGGACGGCAGCAGTTTTATCATTGTGGTAGAACCCCTTCAGAACGAAAAAGGAGAAAGCTTTGTAACCCGTTATATTCCGGTAACAACCGGTATGGAGACGGATTTTTATATGGAGGTTATCTCGGATCAGCTTTCCGAAGGACTTCAAATTGTGGCCACAGGGGAACTGATAGCGGAAGGCACTGCGGTGCAGGTGGCGAAATGACCCAACAAAATAATCTCAATCCTGAAAGTTCGCTTCCGGCAGAACAGTCCCCAAAGGATCTCATCATCCAAATGAACCGGATCGTGAAAACCTTCAACATAGGGCAGCCCAACGAACTGGAAATCCTCCACGGCATCGATTTGACGGTACATCGGGGAGAATTCTTGGCAATCGTAGGGCAATCCGGAGCCGGTAAATCCACCCTGATGAACATCATCGGGGTATTGGACCGCCCCACCTCGGGAGAATATTTTCTGGATGGGGTGGATGTGGCAAACGCCAAAGACCAGCAGCTCTCATCCATACGAAACGCAAAGATTGGATTTGTATTTCAAACCTTCAACCTGATCCCCCGCACCACAGCGCTCAAGAATGTAGAACTGCCCATGCTCTACGCCGGCGTCTCCAAATCGGAGCGAACCCGGCGGGCCAAAGAACTTTTGGAGCTTGTGGGAATGGGAGAACGTATGGGACATGATCCCAACGAGCTTTCCGGCGGTCAAAAACAACGGGTGGCCATCGCCAGAGCCATGGCCAACGATCCCGCCATCATACTGGCGGACGAACCCACCGGCGCGCTGGATTCCGTCACCGGACGGATGGTGATGGATCTTTTCCACCAACTCCACCGGGAAAAGGGGAAAACCATCGTCCTGATTACCCACAGCAAAGAGCTGGCCGCCGAAACCCAGCGGATTGTCACCATTTCCGACGGCAATATCGTCAGTGAACAAAGGGGGATGGCATAATGGACCTACTGGAAAATATATCGCTGGCCATCACCGGGCTTTTGGCCAACAAAATGCGGGCGCTGCTCACTATGCTGGGCATCATCATCGGCATCGCGGCGGTCATCACCATCATCACTCTGGGAAATTCCATCCAGGGTACCATCACCGACACCATGCAGGAGATGGGCGGCAACAACATCATGCTGATGCTGCAAAACCGCACTGCCCAGATGACCTACACGGTGGACGAAACCGACCTCATCACCGAGGAGATGCTGGAAACGGCACAGCAGATGTATCCCAACGAGATTTCCGCCTTCTCCGCTTCCGAGAGTGTGGGCAGCGGTCAGGCCAAGGACGGAAGAAAATATTCCAATCTCTCCCTGAGCGGCGTCAATGAGGGGTACAAGCTGGCCAACAACATCACCATGCTGGCCGGCCGGTTTATCAACGACCGGGATATGCTGCGGGAATCCCAGGTGGCGGTAATCTCCGACCGCACCGCTCAGGCGATGTTCGGCTCGGTGGAAGCCTCTCTGGGCGGGGAACTTCGTATTTATTGCGGCGAGGAGATATGGACCTTTACGGTGGTAGGGGTCTACGAGTACGCAGAGGATTCTACCACCGCCATGATGATGGCGATGATGAACGGCATGAGCGCCGAGGCGGATATCCCCACCAACTGCTATATGCCGGTGACCACCTCTTGGCGGCTCAGCGGCTATGCGGAAGGATATTCTCAGGTTACCGTTATTGCCAATCCCCATGTAGATTCGGCGCAGCTCGCCTCCAGGCTCAGCGACTTTTTTGAGCGCTCCTACTATCGAGACAATGTAAACTATACTGTTTATGCCATGAGCATGGATACCATCATCGGCCAGATGAACTCCATCATGAGTACCATGTCCCTGGCGGTCTCGGTCATCGCCGGTATCTCGCTGCTGGTAGGCGGAATTGGCGTGATGAATATCATGCTGGTCTCCATCACCGAAAGAACCCGCGAGATTGGTACCCGAAAAGCTCTGGGGGCCACCAACGCCTCCATCCGGATGCAGTTTATTGTGGAATCGGTAATCATCTGCCTGATTGGCGGTGCCATCGGGGTAGCGCTGGGGATTGCCGGAGGAACTTTGGGAGCCAATCTATTGGGACAGCCTTCCCGTCCCACCCTCAGCTCCATTGCGGTGGCGGTATTCTTCTCCATGGCCATAGGGGTATTTTTTGGATATTATCCAGCCAACAAGGCCGCAAAGATGGATCCCATCGAAGCTTTACGGTATGAATAAAATATGCGTCGAGGATGAAGCGGACAAAATCATAAAATTGGATTTGACATCATCATGTAGATATTTCCTCTGCATTCTCAATACAGATAAGGAGTTGTTTGGGTGAACTGGATTTCCAATTTTTGGGGACATCTAAAAACCATCAACCATCACAAATATCTGGTGATGCGCTACTGTATGCGGGTTGGGCTGTACCGGCAAGGGTTGATGCACGATCTGTCCAAATATGCCCCGGCGGAATTTTGGGTGGGCGTCAAATATTTTCAGGGTAACCGCAGCCCCAACGATGCCCAGCGTCAACAGCTGGGGTATAGCAGTGCTTGGCTGCGCCACAAAGGGCGCAACAAACACCATCTGGAATACTGGATTGACTACAGCCCAGTGGGGGATCATTCCATGACGGGGATGAAGATGCCGGTACAATACGTGGTAGAGATGTTTTGCGACCGGGTGGCCGCCAGCAGGAACTACCGCAAGGACGCCTATACCGACCGGGATCCCTACGATTACTACGACCGGGCCAGAAACCATTACATCCTGCATCCGGATACCCGGGCGCTGCTGGAGATGCTGTTAGAAATGCTGCGGGATCAGGGGGAGGACGCCACCTTTTCCTTCATCCAAGATCAGGTGCTCACCGGAAAACTGCCATACTGATGGATTGTCTAATGGGCATAAAGAAGCCGCCCTGTCTGTATCGCTACAGACGGGCGGCTTTTGTTGCGTGCAAAAGCGGCGACGTTCTCAACGCGCTCTATCCAACCCTCTTCCTTCAGCCCAATATCAGCGGGGCTGTACCACCAGACGGATGGCAGTGCGCTCCTCGTCCCCGATCAGTACGTTGGCAAACGAAGGGGCACAGATCAGTTCTACACCGGCAGGCGCCAAATATCCACGCGCAATGGCAACAGCCTTGATCGCTTGGTTAGCCGCGCCGGCGCCGACGGCCTGAACCTCTACCTCCCCCGCTTCCCGAATGACTCCTGCTATGGCCCCTGCAACAGCATTTGGAGAAGATTTTGCTGAAACTTTAAGAATTTCCATGTCGATGCCCTCCTGTATTTCCCAATCCAATTCAAATATGTTGAATTATTCCTGATTGAGATTCCCTCATAATGAGATCCTCCCACCCGGAAAACAATTGACTGCTGGGATGATGGAGACGAGAACAAGATATCAGCGGGTCGAAAAATATTTGAATAGATTAGTAAAATTATATAACATAATTTGCAATTTTTCAAGAGCTATCGGCAATAATATCTATTTATTCTATGTAAATTCTATCAATTTTAGTAGTTTTGCCTGTTTTGGGATCAATTTGAGCTACAATACCGGAAATACAGGCCGTTGTCGGTGCATTTTCAAACCGAACAGGCAAATTACCTCTCATTTTTTGGATGGCCAGCTCCGGCTTGACCCCCAGTACCGAACCCGTAGGCCCGCACATCCCCAGATCGGTGATATACCCAGTGCCTCCAGGAAGGATCTGTTCGTCCGCTGTAGCCACATGGGTATGGGTCCCCACCAGAAGGCTCACCCTCCCGTCCAGGAAATGGGCCATGGCCAGCTTTTCGGAGGTTGCCTCCCCGTGCAAATCCACCACAACGATGCTGCAGTCCTTGAGTTTGGGAAGGATCTCCTCCACAGTATCAAACACATTGGCACAGTAGTCCATATATACGTTTCCCATAAGGTTGATGACCCCGATGCGGTAGCGCAGCATATCCACCGTACAGAATCCCCGCCCGGGGGTGGAGGGATGAAAATTGGCGGGACGCAGGATGGGGGCCTCAGGGGCGTCCAGCCGTTCATAGATCTCCTTGCGGCGCAGCACATGGTTTCCGGTGGTCAGCAGATCTGCACCGCTTTCCAGCAGCGCGTCGGCGCTGCCGGGCAAAATCCCATTGCCATCGGCGGAGTTCTCTCCGTTGACCACGGTAAAATCGATCTGATATTTTCTCTTGAGGGCGGGAAGGTGTTTGCGCACGGCTGCGCAGCCTGCACCTCCAACCACATCTCCTAAAAACAGAAGATTCATGACGCTTCTCCTCTCTCCCAACTTCAAAACCATCCAAGACAACAAAAAAGGCGCTCTTTCGGCATTTCGCCATAAAGCGCCTTTTTATTTGTTGAAATCAATTACTTTGCATATTCGATGGCACGATTCTCCCGAATCACGTGCACCTTGATCTGGCCCGGATAATCCAGCTCGTTTTCGATCTTCTTGACAATCTCGCGGGCAACGATTACCGTCTGATCGTCGCTGACCACATCGGGTTTGACCATAATACGAATCTCACGGCCGGCCTGAATGGCATAGCACTTTTCAACGCCGTCAAAGGAGTTTGCAATCTCCTCCAATTTTTCCAGACGTTTGATATAGTTTTCCAGGTTTTCACGCCGTGCACCGGGACGGGCCGCAGAAACCGCGTCGGCCGCCTGTACCAGACAAGCCACCAAGCTCTTGGGCTCCACATCTCCATGATGCGCTGCAATGGCGTTGATGACAATGGGGTTTTCCTTGTATTTTTTGGCGATATCCACACCGATATCCACGTGGGAACCCTCGATCTCATGGGTGAGGGACTTTCCGATATCATGAATCAAACCAGCCCGGCGGGCCAACGTCACATCCACACCAATCTCGGAGGCCATCATACCGGCGATATGGGCAACCTCAATGGAATGGGCCAACACATTCTGACCATAGCTGGTGCGGTGCCGCATACGGCCCAGCAAACGGATCATCTCGGGATGCATACTGTGGATTCCCAAATCCATCACAGCACGTTCGCCATCCTGCTTGATCTTCTGCTCCACTTCCTTGCGGGCCTTCTCCACCATCTCCTCAATGCGGGCGGGATGGATACGGCCGTCCTGAATGAGCCGCTCCAGAGCAATACGGGCAATCTCACGGCGGACCGGCTCAAAACTGGAGAGGGTAATGGCTTCCGGCGTATCGTCGATGATCAAATCCACGCCGGTGAGGGTTTCCAGGGTACGGATGTTCCGTCCTTCCCGTCCGATGATACGGCCCTTCATCTCGTCGTTGGGCAACGCAACCACCGAAACGGTAGCCTCGGTCACCTGCTCAGCCGCACAGCGCTGAATGGCCAGAGAGATATATTCCCGGGCCTTCTGCTCCGATTCTTCCTTGAACTGCTGCTCAAACTGGCTGATGCGCACCGCTTTCTCGTGGGTCAGCTCGCCCTCCAGATTGGTCAGCAGATATTCCTTGGCCTGATCCGCAGTGAAACCGGAAATCTTCTCCAGCATATCGAACTGGCTCTGTTTGATCTTTTCCGCTTCCTCCAAACGAACCTCGGCAGCCTTGATCTTATTTTGCAGGGTCTCGTCCTTGCGCTCCAGGTTTTCCAGCTTGCGGTCCAGCGACTCCTCCTTCTGTTGGATACGGCGTTCCTGACGCTGCACCTCCACGCGGCGGTCCTTGACTTCCTTCTCAGCCTCGCTGCGCATCTTATAGATCTCGTCTTTTGCTTCGATCAGAGATTCTTTCTTTTTGGTATCTGCATTTTTTATGGCTTCATTGACAATGCGGGTAGCTTCCTCTTCCGCCGATCCCAGCTCCGCCTCCGCAGTCCTTTTGCGGTAGGTCACACCGGCGAAAAAAGCGAGAATACATCCAATGATAAAACCGCCCACGCCGCCAATGACACCGGCTAAAATATTGGTGGCATCCATAGCGTGCTTTGTACCTCCTTTTCCCCTATTTATCGATAGGAATTTCAGTTGTTTTGTTCTACACATACTGATTGCAGGAAAAGGCCATGGTGCCGCCTGTTGTTGATAAGAGAGGGAAAGAAAGAGAGATATATTAACAAGACAATGTCTATAAACCACTCAACTATTTCTATATATCAAAAAGCGCACCGTCCGCAATGGGAAGCGTCCGGCCATCCGCAAGCAGGTATCTGCTTCTCAGTGCCCCTAAATTGAGACAACTGCACTCTATTATTGTAATGCGTGGCGATATCAATGTCAAGGGAAAGTAACAGAATAATGGAAGGAGTTTTGTAGGAATACAATACATGTTGGA
>DBQB01000035.1 GCA_002305685.1 Ruminococcaceae bacterium UBA1405 | reverse complement strand
GGACCATTTTGCAACGGGCCCTTTCCTTTTGCTAACAGCTGAAATTTCTTCCGATCAGTGCGTAACGTTTATGAAACGGCGATTTTATTCGGCGGTTGTATTCTCCTGAGAGTGCGCCGTTGGATTAAAAACGAGCAACAAAGCAATGGCAATTACGGTGCTGAGCACATCTGCAACAGCCTGTCCCATCAGTACGCCATTGTAAGAAAAGAGCTTGACGCAGGCAAACAGCGCCACCACAAATACTACGCCTTGGCGGCTGATGGATAGTACAAAGGCTGGAATAACCTTGCCGGTTGCCTGAAACAGCACGGTGAGCAGCAAAACCACACCGACAAATACCGTTGTGATCGCCTGCCAGCGAAGCATCTCGGCTCCGGTAGCAATCATTCCGGTATCCTTGACAAACGCTCCCATGAGCGGTGTGGCAAATAGACACAAACCGGCTGTCAGCACCACGGAGAGGGTGGACATAAACCCAATACAAAAACGGATCAGCCGTTTCATCTCATTATGCTGTTTGGCTCCATACAGATAGCCAAACAATGGCACACCGCCAAAGGCAAATCCTGTCAGGATCAGCTGAGCGATCATATTGATTTTCAGTACAATCCCCATGGCAGCAATTTTATCGTTTCCATAGGGCAGGAGAAACTGATTGACAACAATCACGCACAGACTTTGCATAAGATTGCTCAGCGCAGCCGTCACACCTACGCCTAGAATCTGGCCTAGGTCTTGGCCACTGATACGGCACAGAGAGGGTTTGATAGATAAGCAGCGGCTTTTTCTATGCAGCAGCCAGAGAAAATAGAGTACGCTGCAAAGATAGCCAATCACCGTCGCAATCGCCGCCCCCATCGCGCCCATGCCGACGACGGAAATGAGGATTGGGTCCAGAATGATATTGATGACGGCACCAAGCATGGTGCCCACCATAGATTCTGTGGACATTCCCTCACAGCGAACGAGATTGGAGTGGATAAAACTGAGTACGATAATGGGTGCACAGAGCACTAGCACAATATAATACTCAAATGCGTGAGGCAGCGTGTCTGCGTTTGCACCTAGCAAAACAAGAATCGGCTGATAAAACGCTGTCATTACCACACCCAGGACAATGCCTGTGACTAGAGCGATGTAAAAGCAGAAGGAGCTGACACGCCGCACGGTAACGATATCGTTTTTGCCCAGCAGCCGTGAAATCAACGAGCTGCTGCCCTGACCGTAGATGTTGCCAAAAGCCATCAGGGCGGTAAACACTGGAGCGCAGAGTGATACCCCGGCAATCAAGTTTGTATCGTTGGTTTGGGCGATGAAGAATGTGTCCGCCAGATTGTAGATCAGCGTGACCACAAGTCCCAACACTACAGGAAACGCCATCTTAAAATAACTATGGTAAAGGTGTTTTGTATCGAAAAAAGAAGCCATATTCATTCCCTCCATAAAAATATAATATATTATAGAAACTCCCATTGAAATTGTTTGTGTCATATGGCACAATAGAAGAAAAGAAGGGGAGAATATGAAAGAAATTCGAGATAAGGCCAAACTGGAATATTTTTGGAGGGGACAGCAGCCGTATTTCCAACAAAAGCCGCCGGTGCTCAAGTTGGTAGAGTTTGAAAAGGGTGAGCTGTTGCAAGGACCACTTCAGCCGCTCTGTCAGTTTTACATCATCGTGAAAGGCAGTGTGTCCATCTATCATTTGACCGAAGATGGCGCGGTTCGCTACATCTCAAAAGCTGGCAGCGGAACTCTGTTGGGCGATATGGAGTTCGGCGGAGCAGATAAACAGCTGCGGCATACCGAAGCGGAAGATACTGTGCTTTGCCTGGCATTACCCTTTCGAGAGAACCGGAGGATACTGGAAAACGATCCTGTTTTTCTGCGGTTTGTGCTGCATCAAATTGCAAAAAAGCTGGCCGTCTCGGCGGTGATGGACGCCGCAGCGCAAACCTTAGAGGAAAAACTGCTTATCTTTCTCAGAAAGGTACAAACGAACCATGAGATTACCTCTGTAAATCAGGTGCTTCCACTGCTCCATTGCAGCCGCCGTCAGCTTCAGCGCGTTGTAAGTAAGCTCTGTGACGAGGGGTTGCTGATCAAAACGGGGCGCGGGCAATATCGTCTGAAGGACTATCTCTAGCGACTTTCTTGGGATGCAAAATTCTGCAGACGCTTTTTATTTTGGATATAAGCCTGCTTTTGGCAGAGCGCACCGCCTAAAACCTTCATCTACCGCAACACTTTTAGCGGGTTTTCAAACGGTCGGATTTCCTTTTTTTCGCCCTAACCGGAACGGTTGATTGATCATAGGTTTCTTCATTACTTTTTTCATGGCAGATTGCTCCTTCCTTCTCGTGGGTAAAAGAAAAGGGTAACGGTTTTTAATAAGTGAAAATGGCTGTTCATATTTCAGGTATTCAGTTGTCTAAACTAGCGATTGCTACTGTCTAATGATTTCATATCCGCTTGCCAAAATGTAATAAATACCGCCTTGCGTTTGTTGCTGATAAAGATGGTACTTTTCCATATTTCGAAACAACTTTTCAACCGATTTATGCCAGTTCAGCATATCGTTTTCTTCGTTGGGGTCATAATCATAATCTCCATGGTATAAATAACCATCCAAGCGATTGTTGAAAATCTTTTCTACTATTTTTTCCTTCATTTCTTCTTGGAGAATTTCATAAAATCCGCAAAGTTCTGCACCAATAAAATTATCAAAAAAGTTTACTTCAAAATCGATGGCAACAACATTTTGAAATCGAACTCTTACTTTCAGAAGAGAGTTATCTCCATCATAATCATAGTATGCCATATTAAATTCGACGGAACTATCCATACACTTTGGAGTTACTGTAAAATCAAATAATGATCCATCGAATGTTTTTATGAGCAATTTAGAAGCTGTGTTGTTCATCCAATACCTCCGCCAAGTTTCGATTTGCCGCACGTACGGTTGTTCTAAGAAGATTATACCATGAGAGTATGAAGAAATATACGTCATTTCAGCCTGCTAGAGGCGTTAACCTTTTTGGCAAACCCCGCCGCACCTCGATATATGGGGCAGTCAGATGGAAAGAGAACCGGTCTTTCTCTTTCTCAATTGCAAACACCATGCAGCCTATTTTCGGGTCTTAGCCGGTGTTAGATTACTAGATAACGACGGAAGTAATTAAGCGTCTGTTTTTCTGGGGCTGTTATGGGTGCGGATATGGCAGTTGCCTGTCCTTTTACCCGTAAACAGCCAGCGTTCGGGAAGCCTGAAAGTCGTGGAATCAGCTTTGCGAGAAAAAAAGCACCGTAACCTTGATGCAATGGGCATTAAGGTTACGGTGCTTTCTTTGGCGGAGACGGTGGGATTCGAACCCACGTGCCTATCTCTAGACAAAACGATTTCGAGTCGTTCTCGTTACGACCACTTCGATACGTCTCCAAATTTATAAAACACTATCTCTGCAGAGACAGCAAATATATTATAGCAAAGTGTTTCCTGTTTTGCAAGTATTTTCTTTTTCCTGAAAAAGAAGCCGAGAACAATGGGAATGTTCATAATTTTAGTATAGATTTGATCGAGGGAGAATGCTATACTCATTAGAAGCCAAAAACTTGTTTGGGGGAGAAATGGAAATGAATCGTTATGTCCCTTTGGAAAAACGTACAAAAAAACAAAGACGGGCTTATTTTGCACAGCAGCGGGGCAGTTGGAACGGACTCAATCCAGTAACCCGACGTTCCAAAAACCCGAAAGCTTACCAGCGTCAGAAGTCTCGGAAGATAGGAGATGTGTCCTATACTTTCGAGACTTTTGACTTTCAGAGGGAGTCAAAGAACTTGGACATAGATTCCGTAGACAAATCCCACCTGATTGCCGTATGCGATGGTAGCCCAGTCCTGCCAGCGTCCCAGCAAAGTCACCTGTGTGCCGTTGGGGATGCGTGCGATTACCTGGGCAGAAGTGGAAGGACGGCTGCGCAGATTGACGTTTCCACCCTGTGTGACGATTGCGGCGGCCAGTTCCTGCTGCTTGGGCACCAAAGGAAGATGAAACAGCTGGGTCAAAGAAAGCGCCAGATTGCGGCCAATCGCCGGCAAATTGGAGATGATCCATTGGGCGTCTTCGCGGTTGTCATGATATCCCAGCTCTAGGTAAACCGCCGGTGCACGGGTAAGACGAAGTTCTCCCAAACGGGTGTTGGGCAAGGCGCGTACCAATTGAGGCAGAGGATAGATGGAGCGCAAATTCTGTGCGATTAGGTTGGCTGCCCGTTCCCCGAAGGTGCTTCCCGGGAAATAATATACTTCGATGCCGCGGACCTGCCCATATTTTCCCTCCGGCGCAGCGTTGGAGTGGATGGCAAAATGCAGATCATAATTTCCTTCGTTGGAGGCGCGGATAGAGGAGGCAGCCGTCATATCTGGTGTATTGCGGCTGTAAGAGATACCGCTGGAACGCAGATAGGGGACAATTTCGTCGGTGAGCAGGTTCATATATTGTTCTTCGGTTCCGCCGGTGACATAGAGATTGTCTTGTTGGGTGGAGGGGCTTAGATAAACAGAAGGCATGGTAACTCTCCTTTCCGTAGGTAGAAGCGTCGGGTACCGTTATCGGTATCAGTATATGCGGCGCAGGCAAAAGAGGTACCGGTCAAAAAAGAGAGGAAAATGGTAGATGATGGAAGAAAAAAGGCAGATGGATATGGGCGATAGGATTCTTTATTACACGTTGTGCCGTAAAAAAATCAAAAACGTAAATCTGCGCATCCATAGGGATGGCAGCATTGTAGTATCTGCGCCCCTGCGGGTACCGATTGGGGAGATTGAAAGGATACTGCGCCTGAGGGCTTCCTGGATTGCGCAGGTGTTATCCCGGCAAAGTGTACAGCGGAAAGAGGAAAAAACGTATCAGCTTTGGGGGAAGAGCTGCCAGGTGGAGATGGTTCCCTGGCAAGAGGGAATGAAGGAATACTGCGTGCTGGTCAATAAGGATGACAGCAGGGAAAACCTTCTTGCCTTTTGTCAGAAGGATTCTAATGATTTGGTTCGAAGGAAAGAACTGTGGCTGGCTTTTTTGAGGGAGCAGGCACAGCAAGAGATCCCGCCGTTGTACGAGCGTTGGCAGCAGCATTTCTGTCAGAGTTATGGGACCGCAAAACAACGGCTGGTCATCAAGCCGATGACCAGCCGTTGGGGAAGCCGCAGCGCCAAAACCGGCAGAATTGCGCTGAATCTGTACTTGGTGTGTATGCCCAAAGCATACCTGGAATATACCATTGTACATGAATTGTGCCATCTGATTCGGATGGATCACTCGCCAGCCTTCCACCGATTGGTGGAGCAAAACCTTCCGGGTGCTTCTATGATTCGCAGCCAGATGCGGCACCAACCGATTTCAGAGCCGCTGTAACCATCTGCCTTTCAAAAACCGGATGGCAAGCAGCAGCGAGCGCCCGATAACGTCCGCCACCATGCAGCACCATACTGCGGTGAGACCCAATCCGAATACCCGTACACACAACAGGGTGGGAAGGATACGGAAGCCCCACATCGATACCATGGAAATATAGAAACCAGGACGGGTATCTCCAATGCCGTTAAAGACGCCCTCCAGCACCATCGTCAGTCCAAAAAACGGCTCTGATACCGAAACCAAGCGCAGCACAGCCGCTCCCAGCGCGATGACTGCCGGGTCAGGGGTAAAGATGGACATGACTGCACCGGGAAATGTAAACAGCAAAAGGCCGGTTGCCGCCAAAGTTCCCACCGAAAGCAGAGCACAGCGGCGGGCGATTTTTCGGATCCGTTCCTTATCACCCGCGCCCAAGGCCTGTCCGCAGAGGGTGGTTGCCGCAGCCTGGTATCCGGAACCGGGCATATAGAAAGCCTGTTCCGCAGTGATGGCGATGGAATGGGCAGCCAGCGGGACAGTACCCAGGCTGGTAACCTGTGCGGTAAAGACCATCTGTCCTAGGCAGAGAACCAGACGCTGCAAAGCGCTGGGAATAGAGATCCCGATAACCTGGTGAAGAATGGCTCGGTTGGGAAGCAGTGGGAATTCTTTTGGAGATATGGCAGGATTGCGATATAGGACTGGAAGCATCAGCAGAAATCCAGCTACAAAAGAGATGGCTGTGCCAAGCGCCGCGCCAGCGACCCCCATACCGGCGCCCCAAATGGTAATCGAGCGCCCCAATATCTGTATCGTGCGGGTTTCATAAATCAGCAGGAAGTTAAAGAGCACATTTACTACATTGGCGGTGACGTTAACCAACATCGGAGTGCGCATATCCCCGGCAGCCCGCAGCACGGAACTGAATACAATCATTGGGCTGCGTACCACCAGCGCTGCCGAGACGATGGCAAAATAGATTGCGGCGTCCCGGTGTAAAGCCGGATCTGCCCCCATCCAACCGGGCAGCGATCCACTGATCAGGATACCAAGCCCGCCGGATACAGTGCCTAAAAGAAGAGAAAAGACAATGGACTGTGCGCTAACCCTTCTCGCCAGCACAAAATCCCCAGCTCCGATGGCCCGAGAGATGCAAGCCAAAAATCCAACACCTGCCGCAAAAGAAAATCCTGTCAGAAGCCAAGTGGCGGTTCCGGTAACGCCGACGGTTGCAGAGGCTTCCGCTCCGATTCTTCCGACCATAGCGGAATCCACATACTGTACCAGTGTCTGGAAAACCTGCTCCAAAATGGTTGGCCAGGCAAGGGAAAGAATGGTGAGATTTAAGGTTTGCCGAGATTTGGCGGTAATCATAGGTTTTTTCTTCCTCCGATGCTTTTGGATATCTTTGAAAAGTTGCACACGGCAGATCAGTTGGATGCCTTGAAATTCTGAAGTGCCGTGTGGTATGGCGCGGGGCGATCTTTGCCATATCATGATAGACGCCTGTCCGCCATCTGTCATGAGAGTACTGCCGCTGGAGAACAGGGTTTACTCGCCTTCCCGCAGGTACCGCAGCTGTTCATCGGTAAGAATGAGATCCGGCTGACTCAGGCTGTCCCGAAGGGTGTCCATAGAACCACAGCCGATGATGGGAATGGTAGGCAGAGGATCGTTTGTCAGATATGCCAGTACCAGCGAGGCGATGGAAACGCCTAGATCCCGGCTCAGTTTGTCGATCCGCGCTGCGCGGCGACGATTTTCAGGAGTATCCAAGGATACCCAGGAGAATTGTCCCAGAGACACCGGCTTGTCCAGGCCATACGCGTTGCGGCGGGTAAAATAACCCTTTGCCTGGGAGGAGAAGGCAAATACCGGCATCTGTTCTTTGAGATACCAGGGATATACCTTTTGATCCATAATTTCCAGCGTATCGTCGCTGGGAGGAAGGGGCTCGGAAAAACTCCATTTGATCTGGCTGGCAGAAAAAGGGGTCATACCGTTTTCCTTGGCAAAGCGGTTGGCCTGTTCGATCCGTTCTACGCTCCAGTTGGAAGCGCCGATGGCGCGAATCTTTCCGCTTTTGACGTGGCGGTGCAGCGTTTCCATAATATCGCTGACAGGACGGTTGACATCATCCCGATGTAGAAAATACAGATCAATATAATCGGTCCCCAGATCGGTGAGACTTTCCTCCAGGTCCTGATCGATGTCAGCCCGAGACAGACGAGGCACATGCATATCCTGTCCAATGGGATGAGCGCCTTTGGTGGAGATAAAGATTTGATGCCGGTTCTGACGCTGCTTCATCCAGCGTCCAATTCGCTTCTCACTTTCGCCAAATCCATAGCGGCGGGCGGTGTCCAGGCAGTTGCCGCCGCAATCCAAATAGTAATCCAGCATCTCAAAGTTGAGAGACAATTCTTTCCCTTCCACCAAGGTAGTGGTTCCCATGGCGATCTTGGCGACGTCAGCCTGCATACCAGGGGCTTGAAAATGATAATACAGCATAATGGTCTCCTTCCTGTCACAGATAAATAGATCGTAAATTCTTGTATAGACGCAATGCTGCAACAACACTATCAGTATAGCGGGTTTCATGGCCAAAAGCAACAAATCCAAAGCAATATTTTATCAGCTCCCAAATTTTTGATGTATCTTTACTCTTTTCAGATGTAATGCCTGAATGCATAGGCGAACGATTGCAATAGAAAATGGAGGTTTCGTGTTTTGGTTGACGGGAGAACGTCAGGAGAATATAATAAAAACCGTGATACTTTGGAAGGGAACCGCGCAAGTTGTTCCCATAAAAACATCGACAGCCAGGAGAAAATGCAATGGATTTTACCTTTGACGCGCTGAAGTATCAGTATCCGTCCCGCCGCAGGGTGGTATATGGGCGTAGAGGTATGGTATGTACTTCTCAGCCATTGGCCGCGCAAGCCGGACTGGATATTCTCAAACAGGGCGGAAATGCGGTGGATGCAGCCATCGCCACCGCCGCCTGTATGACGGTGTTGGAACCCACTTCCAATGGCATTGGAAGCGATGCTTTTGCGCTGGTATGGATGAACGATGAAAAGCGGCTGTACGGTCTCAACGGCAGTGGCCCAGCTCCCATGCTGGCGCAGTTGGATACCATTCGCCGGATGGGAGATGGCCAGATGCCCAAACGGGGCTGGGCGCCGGTAGTGGTGCCAGGGGCGCCCGCGGCATGGGCTGAGTTATCCCGAAAATATGGAAAGCTTTCCCTGTCCCAGGTTCTTAAACCCTCTGCCGACTATGCCCAGAACGGATTTCCTGTCGCTCCAGTGACGGCGTACTACTGGCAGAGGGGGAAGAAAATCTTCGAGGAGGAGTGTAAAGCCCATCCGGAGGTGTTTTCAGCATGGTTTGACACCTTTGCCCCGGGAGGCCATGCCCCGAAACCCGGAGAACTGTTCCGTGCACCGGATATGGCTCGTACCCTCCGAGAGATTGGGGAGAGTCAGGGCGAAAGCTTTTATCGCGGAAGTTTGGCGCAAAAGATCGATCAGTTCTCCAAAGCAACCGGCGGATTGCTGCGGGGAGAGGATCTGGCGGACTACCATGCCCAATGGGTAGAGCCGATTACCGTTGGATACAAAGGATATAACGTTTGGGAGATTCCACCCAACGGCCATGGCATTGTGGCGCTGATGGCGCTGAATATTCTGAAAAACGATACCTTCACCCATCGGGACTGTGCGGATACTTTCCATCGTCAGATCGAGGCGATGAAACTGGCGTTTGCCGATGGGCTACGATACATAGCGGACCCCAGGTATATGACGGTAACTACTCAGCAGCTGCTCTCCGATGCCTTTGCTGCCAAACGCCGGGCACTGATTGGCCAGGAAGCTTTGACGCCAGCGCCCTGTGACCCCAACTGTGGCGGTACCGTTTATTTGTGCACCGCCGATGGGGATGGAAATATGGTTTCTTATATTCAGAGCAACTACCAGGGATTTGGCTCCGGCGTGGTGGTGCCGGGTACCGGGATCTCGCTAAACAATCGGGGCAACAACTTCTCCTTAGACGAGAAGTTGGAAAACTGCATTGCGCCTGGCAAAAAACCTTACCACACCATCATTCCCGGATTCTTGACCAAGGATGGGGAAGCGGTTGGACCTTTTGGGGTTATGGGCGCCTTTATGCAGCCGCAAGGGCATTTGCAGGTGATTATGAATACCATTGATTTTGGAATGAATCCCCAGGAAGCATTGGATGCGCCCAGATGGCAGTGGGTCAGTGATAAGGAGATTCATGTGGAACGAGCTTTCCCCTATGCCATCACAGAGGAACTGGCTCGCAGAGGCCATAAGATGGTTGTGGATGTCAGCGACGGCAGTTTTGGCCGCGGACAGATTATCTGGAAAAACGAGGATGGCGTCCTGGTGGGCGCTACGGAACCCCGTGCAGACGGCACAGTGGCAGCCTGGTAAAAGAGTTGCGTTTGGTATACGCGCACTTGGAATATTGGTTTGATCTGGGAGAGGTGATGGCCTCTCCTTTTTTGTGGGAAAATAGAGAGTATTTATGGAGGCAAGAAATCTGTGCAGATCATCGGAGACTGTTTTGATGGCTGAAAGTTTCAGAAATGGCGGGCGTTCGTCTTATGAGTTTACAAAAATTTCCAATCTTTTTTTGTTCATAAATCTGTCCAAGCCTTGCAATTTTCTGGAAAAGGCCTTATAATAACTATAAAGTGGATGGAAATGGTGAAAAGTGGGGGCAAAGAAGGGGAAAACCCCAAAAAGAGGGTTGGGAAAATAACCCCTGTACGATCAGCCCTACGGAAAAAGTTTGGAAAGGCGGAAATGGCTGATGCTGATCGGTGAATACCAGCATACTCTGGACACCAAAGGCCGTGTCATGGTTCCGGCCAAACTGCGGGATGATCTGGGAGAACAGTTTATCCTTACCAAGGGGTTGGACGGCTGCCTGTTTGCCTACTCCATGGGGGAATGGGCAAAATTGGATGCCCGTATTCGAGAATCTTCCATGGTGGAATCCCGAACCATTGCCCGGTTCCTGTTCGCCTCCGCCAGTCCGGTGGAGCCGGACAAACAGGGACGGATTCTTATCCCGCAAAATCTTCGAGAATATGCCCATCTGGAGAAGGACGTCACGGTGATTGGCGCTTCGGTGCGCGCGGAAATTTGGGACAAAGCGACATGGGAGCACAGCTGCGAAAGCCTTACCTCTGAGGATATTGAGGCTGCAATGCGCAAGCTGGGCTTCTAAATAAATTTTATATTTATAGGAAAGAAGGTGTTGCCAATGGCTTTTGAACATATATCGGTGCTTCTCCACGAATGCATGGAGGGGCTCAATATCCGTCCGGACGGAATTTACGTGGACGGAACTGCCGGAGGCGGCGGCCATTCCTATGAAATAGCCCGGAGATTGGATCCGAAAAAGGGACGTTTGATTGCGCTGGATAAGGATCCGGATGCCATTGTGGCGGCAGGGGAAAGACTTTCCGTGTTTCCCTGTGCCCAGGTGATACAATCGGATTTTTCCCAGATTCCCCAGGTGCTGGATGAGCTGGGAATCGCGTATGTGGATGGCATTCTGCTGGATTTGGGGGTATCATCCCATCAGCTGGATACGGTGGAGAGAGGTTTTTCTTACCGTGCCGATGCACCTCTGGATATGCGGATGAGTCAAAGTGGTTTTTCCGCTGCGGATCTGCTCAACAGTTGGGATGTGTCCTCCATGGCGCGGATCTTTCGCGAGTTCGGGGAGGAGCGGTACGCCCTTTCCATTGCCAAAAATATCGAGAGATACCGCCGGCAAAAACCGCTGGAAACCACCGGAGAGCTGGTGGAGATCATTCGGAGTTCCATTCCTGCCGCGGCACGGCGGGAGGGAGGGCACCCCGCCAAACGAACCTTTCAGGCCATCCGTATTGCAGTCAATGGAGAACTGGACAGCCTTTCTCAATGCTTGGACGGTGCCTTTGAACGTTTGGCGCCGGGAGGGCGGTTTTGTGTGATTACCTTTCATTCGCTGGAGGATCGGATGGTGAAGCAGAAGTTTGCCGCCCTTGCCAAAGGATGTATCTGCCCGCCGGATTTTCCGGTTTGTGTATGTGGCCATAAGCCCAGAGCCAGATTGCCCTATCGCAAACCGATAGAGCCCTCCGCCGAGGAACTGGCGGTGAACAATCGCAGCCATTCTGCGAGGCTGCGTGTGGCGGAACGGCTGGCGGAAACCTGATGAGCAACGATTTTGAAGGAATTTTGGATATCATACAGTAAAGGAGCGGTTTGCGATGCCAACTTCATCTGCGGCCCGGGACTATTCAGCAAGGACGGGCTATCAAAAATCTGTGCAGTATGACCTGTCCCATTTCGAAGTCCCGGAGCACGCTTCACAGCAGCGCCGCCAGCAGCAGCTGCGGGTGGTGGTAACCCCCATGAGTCAGCGGCTGCTGAGCAGTCGTGCTTTGGTGGTAAAGGTAGTAGTTGGAGTGGTTTTGTTGGTGATGCTGATGACCAGTACCCTCTATAGCCGTGCAGTATTGACCACCATCAACGAGAACATCAATGTGAAAACCGAGGAACTCAATACCCTCAATGGGGAATATGCGCGTTTGCAGACCGAGTTGGAGTCCAAGATTTCCTTAAAAAACATTGAAGAGTATGCAACCGCGAATTTGGGCATGATGAAGATCGACCAAGCGCAGATCCAGTATTTGAATGTGGATGAGGGGGATTCGGTGACGCTTTACAATACGGCAGGCGATAACTCTCTTATGGCGAAATTACAGGGCTGGCTTTCGGAGATTATGGTCATAATTGGGCTCAATATTAAATAGGATAATAGAGGCAGCTGTGGATGCACCAAGGTGCTGCACAGCTGGTTTCTGTAAAAAGATAGGAGTTAAGATGAAAAGGTCTTAGCTCTTATTTTTAGGGGGACACGGGCAGGTTCTGCCAGATTTCAAGCAAATGCGGCAACATGGACAGCGGTTGAGTCGTCAAAAATCTGGCCAATGCAAAAAAAGAGGCAGGTGCTGTTTTTTATGGAGGGAAGGCACTGTTTGGAAGGCAAAGCGGTTATGGCGAAGGCAAGACTGAAACAGAACGTTTCGTCAGCTCGACTGGGCTTTCGGTTCCAAAGAGGAAAAAACGAAGTGTCGATGGTTTGAAAACAGCAAAGAAAGGCATGGTGGCAAGATGGCAGTGATGGCCTCAAGGAGTACAAAAAGATGGATTATCTTGGTTGGGCTGGCAATTACCCTGGCCGGTGTGGTTGGCGTGTCTTGGCAGCTGTATAAGCTGACGATGACCGAATATGGGCAGGATATGCGAAACGGCGCCATCACCCAGCAGCTGCGAACAACCCAAATTCCTGCGCAGCGCGGAAATATCTATGACCGCAACGGAAACATTTTGGCGCAGAGCGCTACCGTCTGGAATGTGACCATCTCCCCCAGCCAGATCGCTGAGGCTGCCAGCACCTCTGAAAATGGCAGTAACATGGCCCAACTGGTGGCAACCCATCTCTCCAACATATTGGAGGACGTGAGTTATGAGGAAGTTTATGAGAAGGCCAGCGACAAAGATAAGGGCTTTGCGTACATCAAAAAGAAGATCACTCGACCGGTGATGGAGGAGATTTTGGAGGCCGAAGAGGAGTACGGACTGGTAGGCATCTACTTTGAGGAAGATACCAAGCGTTACTATCCTTACGGAAATTTTGCCGCCACGGTGCTGGGCTTTTGCAACGATGAAAATCAGGGCGCTTATGGTATCGAATCCTACTACAACAGCCTGCTGGCGGGAACCCCTGGAAAGGTGCTTACCGCTCAGAACGCAGTGGGAAACAATATGGACTACAGCTATCAGGAGCAGTTTGAGGCGCAGGATGGTAAAAGCTTGGTGTTGACCATCGACGAGGTGGTACAGCACTATCTGGAAAAAGCGATGGAGACCGCGCTGATTGCCCACGGTGTACATAACCGCATTGCCGGAATTGTGATGGATGTCAACACCGGCGAGGTGTTGGCAATGTCCACCAAGGGGGATTTTGATCCCAACAATCCTTGGGAAGTGACCGATTCTGAAGCGTTGGAACGGCTCGCCGGGCTGACGGGGGAGGCTTACGAGGAACAGTACGCCGCCGAACAGTTTGCCCAGTGGCGCAACAAAGCCATCTCCGACCCCTATGAGCCTGGCTCGGTATTTAAACTCGTTACCCTCTCTGCGGCTCTGGAGAGCGGCAACGCCAGCCCTACCGATACGTTTTACTGCAACGGTTTTTTGGAGGTGGCAAACCGTACCATTCACTGTTGGAAAACAGCAGGTCACGGGCAGGAAACCCTCAATGAAATTCTGATCAATTCCTGTAACCCGGGATTTATGACATTGGGCGCGCGAATGGGTGCGGAGACCTTCTACAAATATTTTGAGGCGTTTGGTTTGACCGAACCTACGGGTATCGATATTCCCGGCGAGGCCACGAGTATTTATCATGCGCTGGAAGATATCGGTGTGGTGGAACTGGCCAGTTCCTCCTTCGGCCAGACTTTTAAGGTAACCCCCATTCAGATGATTACTGCGGCCTGCGCAGCGATCAATGGCGGCTACCTGCTTAAGCCTTATGTGGTAAAAGAGGTATTGGATGCCGATGGAAACGTAGTCAGCGCCAACAGCCGCACCGTTCGCCGTCAGGTCATCTCTGAGGAGACCTCCAAGATGGTAGCTGAGATGGCGGAAAAGGTGGTCAGTGAAGGCTCAGGTAACGGTGCCTACGTTGCCGGCTACCGGGTGGGCGGCAAAACAGGCACCTCCCAGAAACTGGATAAACTGGACGAAAACGGTCAGGTCACCGATCATGTGCTCTCCTTCTTCGGCTATGCCCCTGCGGACGATCCTCAGGTGGCAGTGCTGATTCTCATCGATGAGCCGGAGCTGAAAACCGCCTACGGTTCGGTTATCGCGGCGCCGGTGGTGGGAGCCATTATGACCGATATTCTGCCTTATCTGAATGTGGAACCCAAATATACCGAGGAAGAACTGGAAAAACGGGAAATTTATGTAAACGATGTGGTGGGTCAGAAACCTCACGAGGGCCAGAGCATTCTGGCCAACGCTGGACTGTCCAGTATGCTGATGGGCAATGGCGGAGAAATTATCAAGCAGGTTCCGTCGGCGGGTTCCGCAGTACCCAAAGGCTCCACGGTGATTCTCTATACCGACGAGACGACGCAAGCTCCTACGGTGGAAGTTCCGGATGTGGTGAATATGAGCGGCGTATTGGCCAACAAGACCATCACCTCCAACCGGCTCAATTTACGGATTGTGGGAGCGGATATCAGCGAGGGAGGCACCGTTGCCATTTCCCAGACGCCGGCTCCCGGGGAAGTGGTGGAGATTGGAAGCGTGGTGACGGTTGAGTTTATCAACCCCGAAGTGGTGGAGGAGATCTCCGATTCCGACACGCCGGTGGTTCCCGGCGACTGAGTACGTTTGATTTGCCGGAAGGTGGTTACATAACATTTTTGCCGTATCTTCCGGCTTTTCCCGTGAAATGAAAAATTGATCTCCATCACCTCAAAAAGGGACAAAAATTTGTGAGTAGAGTATGATATTATCACAGGTAGCTTTGATAGGAAGGCGTATCTGTCTGCCGATCCCTTTTTTTCAGGAGGTATTTACTGATTATGAAACTGGAAACAATCATGCAATCGATTGCATATACTGCTGCCGATGGTTTGGAAGCACTGGAGATAGAGAATATTACCTGCGACTCCCGCCAGGTGATGCCAGGAATGGTCTTTGTCTGCATCAAAGGCGGAAAGATGGACGGCCATGATCACGCCGCGCAGGCAGTGGAGCGGGGTGCTGTTGCTGTAGTGGCGCAGCGGGACGTGGGGTTGCCCTGCCAACTGCTGGTGGAGAATACCCGGGAAGCCTATGCGGTTATGTGCGCCAACTTTTATGGCAATCCCGCGAGAAACCTGAAACTGATTGGGGTGACCGGCACCAACGGAAAGACCACCATCACCAATCTTTTAAAATACATTTTGCAGCGTTCCGGCCATAAAACCGGCCTGATTGGCACGATACAAAATGAAATCGGAGATATGATATTGCCGGCCAAACATACAACGCCGGATCCGGCTCAGCTGCACGCCCTGTTTGCACGGATGGTGCAGGCGGGATGCGAGTATGTGGTGATGGAGGTATCCTCCCACGCCTTGGATCAGTGCCGCGTCAGCGGTTGTCAGTTTGAAGCGGCGGTATTCACCAATCTCACCCAGGATCATCTGGATTATCATGGCACGATGGAAAACTATTTTAACGCCAAAAAGAAGCTGTTTCATATGTGTAAGGTGGGCATTGTCAATTATGACGATCCCTATGGACAGCGGATCATTGCGGAAGCCCCCTGTCCGATTCATACCTTTTCCATCGTCAGCGACAACGCGGAATATACCGCCAAAAATATTTCGATTCGGGCGGATGGCAGTAACTTTGCATTTTTGGGTACCGGAATCATTGCCAGGGTGCGTTTCCCCATGCCGGGGATGTTCTCTGTCTCCAACGCCATGGCGGCGGCGGTATGTGCGCTTTCTGTGGGAATTTCGCTGGATCAGACAGTTACTGCCCTCAACGATTGTCCTGGGGTATGCGGGCGCACGCAGGTGCTCCCCACCAATACCCCTTACACGGTAATCTGCGATTATGCCCACACCCCCGATGGAATTGAAAAGATTCTGGCGGCGCTGCGGGAATTTGTTACCGGAAAAATTATGATTCTGTTTGGCTGCGCAGGAAATCGGGACAGCAGCAAACGGCCTTTGATGACTTCCGCTGCTGCCAAGGGTGCTGATTTTGTAGTGCTCACCTCCGACAATCCAAGAAGCGAAGACCCCATGAAAATCATTATGGATGCACTGCCAGGCTTCCAGGGGTACCAGACGCCTTGGGTGGTGATTCCAAATCGGTATCAGGCCATTCGCTGGGCGCTGGAAAACGCTCAGCCGGGAGATGTGCTGCTGCTTGCCGGGAAAGGCCATGAAGACTATCAGGTGCTGGATTATGGCACGGTGAGTTTTGACGAGCGCTTGGTGGTGCAGGAACTGTTAACGCGGATTGCCCAGGAGGGAAAACAGGTGGTTTTGCCGCCACAGCCTTCCCTGTAAAAGTTTACCATCGCTTGGGATAAGAAAAGGGTGTCTGTTTCTTTACCGCATCCGCACTTTCATTTTGTTTGATTACCGCCGCTATCCAAAAACGTCACTGCGAATATGCAGTGCAGGAAAGGAAAACCAATGTCATGAATCATTTTACCCTGAGACAGGCGGCTCTTGCCTGTCATGCCAAAGAATATTCTTTACGTTGCGGAGGCCTTTGCCCTTATACTGGTCAGGATCCTTCCGGCGATGGGGTGCTTACAGAACTGTGCACAGATTCCCGGGAGGCATCCGTGGGCTGTCTGTTTGCAGCGATTCCGGGAGAGCGTGTGGATGGCCATCGCTTTATTCCCATGGCATTGGAAAAAGGTGCGGCCGGAGTTTTGTGCCAGCGGGAAGATTTGGCGGAAGATCCCAGATATCAGGATCCCAGGGTGTTGTATGTGGAAAACACGTTGACGGCAATGTTGCAGATTGCCGCCAGTTATCGCAGAGGCTTTTCGCTTCATTTGGCTGCTGTGACCGGCAGTGTGGGAAAGACAACCACCAAAGAGATGATCTGGACCGCCCTTTCCGCCCGGTACCATACACTGAAAAGTTTGGGCAACCAGAACAACGAGATTGGATTGCCTCGCACCCTTTTGCGGTTGGATTCAAGCTATGAAGCCGCTGTGGTGGAGATGGGGATGAGTGGACTGAATGAGATTCGTCCTCTCACGCTGGCAGCGCAGCCGGAAGCGGTGGTTCTGACCAACATTGGTGTATCTCATTTGGAACGGTTGGGGACCCGAGAAAACATCCTCAAGGCCAAGCTGGAAATCTTGGAAGGCCTCAAGCCTGGCGGTGCCCTTATTGTGAATCTGGATAACGATCTGTTGGGCGAGTGGTATCGCCGGGAAGGGAAAGATCTGCCGTTTCGGTTGCTGCCCTATGGGGTGGAGAGCGCCGATGCGGTTGTTCGGGCCAAGAATGTGGTGCAGAGCCATACCGATTGCCGCTTTATCCTCTGCTTTGAGGGAAAAGAATACCAAGTAGAGCTTCCCTGCGTGGGGATGCATAATGTTGAAAATGCTCTGGCGGCAGTAGCGGTGGCCTATGCATTTGGAATTCCGCCGCAGCAGGCAGCGCAGGCGCTTAAGGACTATCAGCCGTCCGGAATGCGGCAGCGGCTGCATCCGGTGGACGGGATACTGTTTGTGGAGGATTGTTATAACGCCAGTCCCGATTCTATGACGGCGGCGCTGCGCTCGATGCAGACAATGGATTGCCCTCGGCCGGATGGAAGAAAGATTCTGGTCTTTGCGGATATGTTGGAGCTGGGCAGTGTTGCATCTCAAGCCCATCACCAGGTGGGAATCCAGGCAGCTGCGGCAGCGCAGCAGCTGTTTGCCTACGGCCCTCTTGCACAACAAACGGTGTCTGCGGCTCGAGAAGCTGGGATGCAGTGCGCATACTGGTACCCGGATAAGCCGCAGCTCATTGAGGCGCTGAAAGGCTGTGTGCGCCGGGGAGATTTGGTGTGGTTTAAGGCCAGCCGGGGAATGGAGCTGGAACAGGTCATTGACGTCCTCTGCCGTGAGAAGGGGGATGAATGACCATGGGAATGATAGTGTGCGTCGTAGCAGCGATAGCGTTTGTGGTGACATCGCTGCTGGGATTGTGGCTGATTCCGCAGCTACGCCGGCTGCGCTTGGGACAGAATGTGAGTGAAACCGGACCGGTATGGCACCAGAAAAAACAGGGGACCCCCACCATGGGCGGGATGATGTTCATCACTGGGATTCTGGCGGCGTCGCTGACCGGATGTGGTATCTATCAACTTTCGGTCCATCGTCAGACCATTCCCGCTGGGTTGGCGCAGATGGATTTGATGAAATTTTTCCTGGGGCTGCTGTTGGCCTGTGGATTTGGGGCGGTCGGTTTCCTGGACGATTATATCAAGGTGGTTAAAAAACGCCGGCCGGGGCTGAGCGACCGGCAGAAGTTTCTGCTGGAGGCGCTGGTGTCGGTTGGATATCTGTTGGCCGTGTATCTTGCCGGAGATCGATCCACTGTATTATACCTGCCATTTTTGGGCAAACTGAATCTTGGGTTATTCTACTATCCGTTGGCCATACTGCTGATGATCTGGACGGTGGATGCGGTGAATTTGACCGACGGGTTGGATGGCCTTTGTTCCTCCGTGACCTTTGTGGCATCGCTGGGGCTGATGGTGGTTTGCAGCGTTTTGAGCCATACCACCACCGGCTTTTTGGCAGCGGCAGCGGCGGGAGGCTGTTTGGGATTTTTGGTTTGGAATTTTTATCCGGCAAAGGTGTTTATGGGAAATCTGGGTTCCACTTTCTTGGGTGGCGTGTTGGTGGCCGTTGCGTTTGGCGCAGGGGTGCCGGCGCTGCTGGTGCTGGTGGGCATTGTGTATTTTGCCGAGAGCCTTTCCGTTGTGATCCAGCGGATCTATTTTCGTATCACCGGGGGAAAGCGGCTGTTTAAGATGACCCCGGTACATCACCACTATGAGATGAAAGGCTATAGTGAGGTAAAAATTACTGCGATCTTTTCTGCAGCCACAGCGGTGGGATGCCTCTTGGCACTGCTTTCGGTGCGATATATCTGATCGAAAGTAAGTTGGCAGGAAGAAAGGAAGAAATGAGGGATTCTATGTCTGTTACCACTTCTGCGATCGGTAAATTGTTTTCCAAAAAACAGGGCAAGATGGATGCCATCTATCTGATTTTGATCCTTCTGCTGCTGACCATTGGATTGGTAATGCTTTTTTCTGCCAGCTATGTTTACGCCTACTACTATGAAAAGGGCGACAGTTTTTACTATATCAAACGACAGCTGTTCTTTGCCATTTTGGGTGTGATTGCGATGTTGGTGGTCTCCCGTATCGACTATCATATCTTTCACTATCTTGCGCTGCCAATTATGGGAGGCGCAGTGGTGTTGCTGGTGGTTACGGTGATTTTACGGTTTACTGTATACCATGGTGCGATCACTCGATGGATTCGGCTTGGCCCTATCCAGTTTCAACCGTCTGAGATTGCAAAGTTTGCGGTCATTGTTTTGTTTTCACAGATGTGTTGTACCTATCAGAAGAATATCAAAACCTTTCGCCAGGGCATGGTTCCGTTTCTGGCAGTGCTCGGATTGCTTGCGGTGTTGATGATGCTGGAGCCGCACGTTTCCGGCACCATTTTGATTGCCAGCATCGGCGCTTGTATTATGATCATCGGTGGATGCAACATTCGTTTTTTCCTGCTGTTTGGGGGTATCGGCGCAGTAGGATTGTTTGTGGTGGTTATGTTTTTTGGCGGCGTGGAATATGCCCGAGAGCGGCTAATCTATTACATTGATCCGTTCCAGGCGCCGCGAGCACAAGGGTATCAGATCATCCAGTCGATGTATGCCATCGCTTCAGGTGGGCTTACCGGTAAAGGGCTGGGGAACTCCCGCCAAAAATTTCTCTATCTTCCTGAGCCGCAGAACGATTTTATCTTTGCCATCGTCTGTGAGGAGCTGGGCGCTATTGGCGCCATCATTATCATTGTCCTGTTTGTTTTCTATGTCTGGCGGGGGTTTTCCATCGCTTTGCGGGCCAAGGATCTTTTTGGGACGCTGATTGCTTCTGGAATCACCGTACAGTTTGGGCTACAGGCCATGTTAAATATGCTGGTGGTTACCAAGGCGCTTCCCAATACCGGCATCAGTCTCCCGTTTTTCTCCTACGGCGGAACAGCGCTGCTGATGCTGCTGGGGGAGATGGGGATTATGCTCAACATCAGCCGGTCAGCGGCGCTGGAAAAAGCCGGATAAATTTGTCGGGATGTCTTTGGACATCCCGACTTTAAGGAGGAAAAACGCAATGCGTATTCTATTTGCCTGCGGCGGAACAGGCGGACATATCAATCCCGCTCTGGCGGTGGCGGGATACATTCGCCAACAGTATCCCGATACGGTGATTGCCTTTGCCGGAAATCCCAAAGGGATGGAGGCGCGTCTTGTGCCCCAGGCAGGTTTTGATTTCCTGCCCATTCATGTGCTGGGATTTCAGCGGCGCATCACGCTGCACAACCTGAAAAACAACGTGATGGCTTCTTGTTATCTGATTAGCTCCGCTTTCCGCTCCAGACAGATTATGAAGGAGTTTTCTCCTGACGTGGTGATGGGAACGGGAGGATATGTCAGCGG
This sequence comes from Ruminococcaceae bacterium UBA1405, assembly GCA_002305685.1. Taxonomy (GTDB): domain Bacteria; phylum Bacillota; class Clostridia; order Oscillospirales; family Ruminococcaceae; genus UBA1405. The sequence goes on along the minus strand of DBQB01000035.1, from coordinate 18,499 downwards.
TCCGCTGCTGCGCACCGCCGCCAAGATGGGAATTCCCACGGTAGCACATGAGCAGAACGCCTATCCCGGCGTCACAACCCGTCTGCTCTGCCGATATGTGGACAAGGTTCTGCTGGCTGTGGAGGAAGCAAAAAGCCGTCTGGATCCCAATCGGGAGTATATTGTCACGGGCAATCCTATCCGGGAAGAGATTGTGTTTGCAACCAGAAAGAAGGCCCGGGAAAAGTTGGGGATTGCTCCAGAACAGTTTACGATTTTGTCTTTTGGCGGCAGTTTGGGCGCGCAAAGGATCAATGAAGCGGTGGCCGATGTGATTGCTTGGCACCGGCGGGAACATCCCGGCGAAATTCACCACATCCACGCCACCGGCAGCTACGGTGTGCAGCTGTTGCCCAGATTGTTGCGGGAAAAACAAGTGGATTTTGAAAACTGTAAGGATCTGGATATTCGGGAGTATATCAACGACATGGCAGACTGTCTGGCCGCTGCGGACATTGTAATCTGTCGCGCCGGCGCCATCACCCTCAGCGAGCTGCAGGCGGCGGGAAAACCTTCCATCCTGATTCCGTCCCCTAACGTAGCGGCCAATCATCAGTATCATAACGCAATGGTGCTGGCCAAACGAGGCGCTGCCGTAGTCATTGAGGAAAAGAATCTGACCGGGGAAGCGCTTTGCAGACAGTTGGAGGAATTTTACCTTCACCGGGAAAAATTGGAATCTTTTTCCAAGCAGGCAGCTGCTATGGCTGTGGTAGACGCCAACCGCCGGATTGCTCAGGTAGTGCTTTCGCTGGGTGGTAAGTGACGGAGAATTGGGATGTTCACCGGATTTTGTCTTTTCGCATATGATGCAGCGAAGGGAAAAAAAGCAGTTCCGAGAGCTTTTTGCACGGACATCAAGTTTTTACATAACCGTAGAGAAAGCTGGGACCATTTGGGAACCCGGGCCAATATCGCCAAACGTGTTTTGCACGTTTGGCATTGGTGCTTTCGGCAGCCGCTTTTCCCAAAACAAATGAACCGAAGGGATGGGATCGCAGATGGATAGGATGGCAATAGAGGGTGGAAAGGCGCTGCGAGGCGAAATCTCCATCCATGGTGCAAAGAACGCGGTGCTTCCCATTCTCTCCGCAGCATTGTTGACACCGTGGGCAGTGATTGAAAACTGCCCGCAGCTCACCGACGTGATGGCTTCCTGCCGGATTTTGGAGCATTTGGGGTGCCGTGTGACGGCGCAGGACAATACCCTGACCTTGGATGCATCCGAAGCCCATGGAAGCGGCATCTCATCGCGGTTGACGGGGGAAATGCGAGGTTCTATCGTTTTTTTGGGAGCGCTTCTGGCAAAATTTGGCCGGGCACAGATCGCTCTTCCGGGGGGATGCCGATTGGGTCCAAGGCCCATCGACCTGCATTTGAGCGGGCTACGGCAGATGGGTGCAAGGATCATCGAGCAGCCGGATGGGTTGATCTGCAGTGTGGATGGAAGATTAAAAGGAGCAAAGATCCAGCTTCGGTATCCCAGCGTGGGGGCCACTGAAAACCTGTTGATTGCGGCGGTGCTTGCCCAGGGGGGAAACCGTGGTGCATGGAGCTGCCCGAGAGCCGGAGATTGACAGCCTGATTCGTTTTTTGCAGTTGGCGGGAGCCAAAATCCGGCGGATAGGGCAATCTGTCTGTGTGGAAGGGGTGGATACGCTTCAAGGGGTAGAATACCGGGTGATCCCCGATCGCATTGAAGCGGCAACCTATCTTTCTGCGGCGGCGGCAACCGGAGGGGAGATTTCACTGCGCGGCGTAATGCTGCCGCATCTGGCCGCCATCCTTCCGGTGCTAGAGGAGATGGGCTGCCAGATACAAAGCGCTGAGGACACCGTTTCCCTAAAAGCTCCGAAACGGCTGATGCCGGTGCAGTATCTTGCAACTGCGCCCTATCCAGCCTTTCCTACCGACGCATTGGCGCCTATTATGGTTCCGGCGCTGTTGGCGGACGGAACCAGCCGCTTTGAGGAGACGGTGTTTGACGGGCGGTATTATCACGTGGACCAACTGCTCTCCATGGGTGCGCAAATTGGTCTTGATGGCCGAAGGGCTGATGTACATGGGGTGAAAGCGCTGAAGGCAAGCGCACTGCACTGTACCGATCTAAGAGGCGGCGCGGCTTTGCTCACGGCGGCGCTGGCTGCACAGGGAACCAGCACCCTATCTCGCTTGGAGCATCTTTACCGCGGATATGCACAGCTGCTGCCGACCCTTCGGGAGCTGGGAGCAAATGTATGGCTGATGACCCAGGATTCCGTGAAATCGGAGGACTCCTGTGCGTATCTGGCCAGAATGGATTTCGATACCGTTGCAGAACACGCGGGTCGGATTGCGGCAATCTAATTTCCTGGATGCCGCCCAAAAGGTATCACGAAGGCTTTGGATGGGCAAAGACAGATATTTCTTCTTTTTTTCTACCATCGTGGTTGATTCTGTGTTACAATACTGCCATGGCCTTTATGTGTAAAGTCTCATGAAAATCGACGGAGAAAGGGGACAGCCTATGGCAAAAAAGCAAGTGAAAAAAAAGTCTGAAGCCAAAAAACAGGCGGCTCCCAGCAGAAAAAAGGTGCCCAGCCGTGGTTCTGCTTCCGTTGGTGTGACTTCTGAAAAGGCCGATTCTCAACAAAAGGCTGAGGAGAAGCGCCGTCAGCGCGCAGCAAAACAGCAGGAAAAAAAGAAGCGGAAAGCCCAGCAGCTTTTGCACCGTCAGCAGCGCCAGCAGTTAGAGCAACAGCTGGCACAGGAGAATCAGGAGGCATACCAGGCGCTGCTTCATCGCCGCCGTCAGTGGAAGCGCAGCAGAAGAAGGCACTATTACGTTTTGATTTTGTTGGTACTGGCGTTATCTGGGATACTGATCTGTTTTCGAATGTTTTTGACCATCACCGAGATACGGGTATCGGGAGAGAGCCGCTACAGCGATGAGCAGCTCATTCTTTCCAGTGGACTGAAAATTGGCGAGCATCTTTATGATTTCGATGCTGAATTGGTGGAGCAGGAAATTTTGGGAAGCCATGTATATCTGGAATCGGTTACCGTCAAACGGGTGTTGCCAACCATCGTGGAAATTCAGGTAACACCTGTTATGGAAACCGGCGTGATACAGTCAGAGACGGGCTTCTCAGTGATCAGTACCGGTGGAAAAATATTGGAGACAGCTATTCTTTACCCACCCTCTGAGCTTCCGATTATCTCCGGTTTGCAGCTGAGCGTGGATCAAACCGATGAGGAGAAGGTCAACAAAACCAACAAACAGCTGCAAACGCTTTCGACACTTAACGCGGCGATGACTGCCAGTAAATTTACCGGTGTGACCGAGATTGATCTGACCGATATGCTGAATATTACCGTTGTTTATCAGGATCGGGTTCGTATCAACCTGGGAGATAACAGCAATCTGGACGAAAAAATCGCACTGGTGGCGCAGGCGCTGATGGATGTGGATCCGTCCATACAGGGGGTAATGGATGCGTCCATCGAGAAAACCATATTTTTCCATGAGGAGAGCATCCATCCTGACTATACCCCAGCTGAACCAGAAGTTGATGATGAATCTCAGGCAGAATCGTCTGAGGGTGAGGAATCGGCGCAGGAGGACGCAACCACACAGGCGGAGCAATCTTCCACGGAGACTCAGACCACGGAGCAAAGCAGCGGCAGCACCTCACAGGTACCGCAAATTCCGCAGTTGCCGGATATTCCATAGTGGATCTGCAATTTCTCCATTCTGGCTAGATAAATTTTCAAAATCAGTTGCAATATATCCAAAAATCTGGTATCTTTAGAATTATATAAGCGGCATTTTGTTTCCCCATCTTCTTTGGATTTTCGTTCAATTTAAATACAGCGGCAGTTGTATGGGCATTGTATGCTGGTTCCCTGGCTCCCATTCATCGCATGGCGCTTTCAGTAGGAGGACAAAAAACAATGATGAATTTCGAAATGGATTCCGATCTGGATTTGGTTGTAGCAATCAAGGTCGCCGGTGTTGGCGGCGGCGGCGGCAACGCCGTCAATCGGATGATGGAAGCCGGTATGCAGTCGGTAGAGTTTATCTCTCTCAACACCGATCGTCAGGCATTGGATCGCTCTCGTGCAACCCATAAAATCCAGTTGGGTGATCGAACCTCAAAGGGTAGGGGTGCAGGCGGCAATCCAGATAAGGGACAGCGTGCCGCTGAGGAATCCCGCGATGCGATTGAAGCCGCTCTGAAAGGGACACAGATGGTCTTTGTTACCGCCGGCATGGGCGGCGGTACCGGTACAGGCGCGGCGCCGGTGGTAGCGGAGGTCGCCAAAAATATGGGAATTCTTACCGTTGGCGTTGTCACCAAACCCTTTGAATTTGAGGGACGGGTTCGTATGCGCAATGCGGAGAGAGGTATCGCTGCGCTGAAAGAACACGTGGATGCCCTGCTGGTGATTCCCAACGAACGTTTGCGTGTGCCGGGGGAGAAAATCAAGCTGACCGAGGCGTTTCGCATGGCGGACGAGGTGCTCCGTCAAGGCGTTCAGAGCATCTCGGATTTGATCAATATTCCAGGGCTGATCAATTTGGATTTTGAAGATATCTGTACGGTGATGCGGGATGCGGGATATGCGCATATGGGCGTTGGCCGCGGCAGCGGTAAGGATATGGCGAAGATGGCGGCAACGGCGGCAATTTCCAGCCCATTGTTGGAAACTACCATCACCGGTGCAAAAGGCGTTATCGTCAACATTACCGCTCCTCAGGATGTCATTTTGGACGATGTGTATGAAGCTTCCCAGATGATCCAGGAGCAGGTGGATCCCGATGCCAATCTGATTTGGGGCGCAAGCCTTTCCGATGAGCTGACCGATGAGATGGTGGTTACCGTAATTGCCACCGGTTTTAACTTTGACCCGGAAAAGGTGGAGAGCACCAGAACCGTTGTTCCTCAGCCGGAGCCGGAACCCGATCCTCAGCCAGAGGAAAAGGCAGAGAAGAAGCAGGAACTGGAAGATGACGGATTCATTGATATTATGAAGTTCTTCCAAAATAAATAAAATACCTTTGCTATCATAGCCGGAGATAGGGATGTAACCTGTCTCCGGCTATCGTTGCCTTAAAACAAGATTTCCGTATTCCGGGGAGGCATTTCGTTGCTTTCATCCAGGAAATGGGGTATAATGAGCATAAAATGTATCCCACACAAGGCGATATCTTGCAATTTTTGTGCGCTGCATAAATTTATAGTGTGGGCAGACGGATGTGTTTGAAAGGAGCGGCTGGTATGATCTACAATCCCTATCTTTTTCCGGTTCCTCAGGAAAAGGTGGTGCGCGTCATCACCGATACCGATGCAAAGAACGAAGCTGACGATCAGTTTGCCATTGTACAGGCTTTGCTTTCCCCTAAGTTTGATAACGTAGGGTTTATTGCGGCCCATTTTGGCGCTGGGCGCTGTGAGGGAAAAAGTATGCAGGCAAGCTACGAGGAGCTGGAACGTATCTTTGACATCATGAAATTTTCCAAGGACGGCAATCTTTTTCATGGTGCGGAGAAGGCGCTGCCCGACCAAAAAACGCCGGTAGATTCGGAAGGTGCTCGTCTGATTGTTCAGCAAGCTATGTCCGACGATCCTCGGCCGCTGTTTGTCATCTTTTTCGGCCCGCTCACCGATCTTGCCTCTGCCTATCTGATGGAACCTCGGATTGCCGGCAGACTGACCGCGATCTGGATTGGAGGAGGAATGTATCCCAACGGCGGCGAGGAGTTTAATCTGGGCAACGACATCAACGCGGCAAATGTTGTGATGCGGTCTAAAATTGAGTTGTGGCAGGTGCCCAAGAATGTCTATGAGATGATGCCGGTATCCTTGGCGGAGCTTCAGGCGCGGGTGTATCCCCAGGGAGAGATTGGGAAATATCTGTTCCGCCAGCTTTGTGAGCATCTGATGGAGGAAGGACCGCGCAACAGTGCTTTCCGGACAGGAGAATGCTGGGTGTTGGGAGATTCCCCTGCCGTTGGTTTAATTCTTTTTGAGGATCGCTTTTCTTTTGACTGGATAGAGGCGCCGGAAATAGGGAAGGATATGCAGTATATCCATACCCATAGAAACCGTCCGATCCGCGTCTATCGCTCGGTGGATTCCCGGTTTATTCTGGAAGATCTCTACGCCAAATTGGAATTGTTCCGGCAATGTAATCCGTAAGGAAGTAATCTAAGATTATGAAGGAGAGTTGAGATGAAACCGGGACGCAGCATAGCCCAATGGATTCGAAAAATATTTCATTTTCTTTCCCATCGCAGTGTTGCGGTGGCAGTGTCGCTGGTGGTTCAGATTCTGGTTTTGGTGGCGGTACTTTACTTTTTCTTGGATTACTTTGTATATTTCTATGCCATATGCCTGCTTTCCAGCATTCTGGTAGTCATCGGCCTTGTAAACGGAAAAAGCAATCCAGCCTATAAAATTATCTGGATTATGCTCATTATGGCGATGCCGATCTTTGGCGGCATTTTTTACCTGTTGTTTGGAGGAAATACCCTGCGAAAATCTACGCGGAAAAAGATGAGCAGAATGCAGGGGCTTATGCAGTTGGCTTTGCCGCAAACCGATGCCCTTGAGCAGCTGCGGGAGGAAAGTCTGGACGCCTTTAATCAGAGCAACTATCTGCTTCGCTATGCTGTTGCCCCGCCTTGGGAAAATACCAGTGTAGAGTATCTCCCTTTGGGGGAATGCAAATGGGAAAGAATGTTGGTAGAACTGGAAAAAGCGGAACATTTCATTTTTCTGGAATATTTTATCATCGAAGAAGGAAAAATGTGGGACTCCATTTTGGAGATTCTGGTTCGCAAGGTAAAACAGGGTGTGGACGTTCGCCTGATATATGATGATGTGGGGTGCTTGTTCACGCTCCCTGAGGGATATTATCGAAAGATGGAATCTTTGGGAATTCAGTGCCGGGCCTTTAATCCCTTTATCCCTGTCCTTTCTGCTCGACTCAACAATCGAGATCATCGCAAAATTTGCGTAATCGATGGTTATATTGGCTTTACCGGGGGAATCAATCTGGCAGACGAGTACATCAACGCCTATCCCAAGCATGGACATTGGAAGGATGTGGCAGTGATGCTGCAAGGGGATGCGGTGCGCAATTTGACGGTGATGTTTTTGTCGGTATGGGATATTATCTGTGGCATCGACGAGGATTGGAGTCAGTTCTATCCGCAGAAATATCTGCCGCAGCCAGTAGCTACCGACGGATATGTGCAGCCTTATTCGGACAATCCAATCGACGGGGAAGCGGTGGGAGAGACGGTATATCTCAACCTCATCACCAAAGCAGAACGATATGTCTATATTTCTACGCCATATCTGATTATCGACAACGAAATGATTGTTGCACTGTGCAACGCCGCCAAGGCAGGGGTAGATGTGCGAATCCTTCTGCCGCATATTGCAGATAAATGGTATGTGCATGCGCTCAGCCGCGCATATTATGAGACACTGCTGGAGTATGGCGTAAAGATCTACGAATATACGCCAGGGTTTGTTCACGCCAAAATGTTTGTGGTGGATGATATTTATGGTACGGTGGGTACGGTAAATTTGGATTACCGCAGCCTTTACTTACACTTTGAATGCGGCACATGGATGTACCGATGCCGCTGTATCGGCCAAATGAAGCAGGATTACCTGGAAACACTGACGCGCAGCGAGGAGGTTACCTTGCAGCACTGCCGTCAGATTCCCTGGTATCTGCGTTTGGTTCGTTCGCTGCTCAGACTGGTGGCGCCGCTGATGTGACGAAACAAAAGGAGTCACTCTTTCGCAAGAAGTTCCTTGCAAAAGAGTGGCTCCTTTGTCGATGATCTCTTCGCCAAAATCAGAGAAAGAATATGGTGGTTAAAGGTGGGGCGCTACCCTTCGATTTCGTCAGTTGGATTCCATGGTGTGCAGATACATGCTGGGAGAGACGCCTTTTACTTTTTTAAAGACCCGGGAAAAATAGAGAGGATCGTCATAGCCAACAGAGTTGGCAATGTTGGATATGGTCAGGTCAGAATTTCGAAGCAGGGAACAGGCCCGGTTGATACGAAACCGGGTAAGATAATCGTTGGGGGAGATCCCCAGATGCTTGATAAATACCCGGTAAAGATGGCTGCGGCTGATTCCGATGCTATCGGCGATGCTGGTGATGTCGATGGAATGGGAGTAATTGTACCGGATATACTTGAGCGCATTTTCAATATAAACGCTGGTGATGTTGTTTTCTTCCCGTACCTCCTGTTGTAAGCCAACCAACTGACTGAGAAACAGATATAGTTTTCCAATCATATTTAGTTCATCGGTAGGTTTGTTGCCCCAGGCCTCATAAATTTCAGTGAGAGCCTGCAAAATCGCGTCATTGTGCAGCGAGAGGATCAAACAGTCCGGGCGAAATGGGGTTAGATCCATCAGCCGTTTGGCTTCGGTGCCGTTAAACCCCACCCAACAGTATTGCCAGGGGTCTTGCTCTTCCGCACGATAGGAAACCACCTGATTGGGAAAGACAACAAAGAGGTCTCCCGCCTGTACATGGTAGGTGGTATCTTTACAAGTATAAAGTCCTTTTCCGGAGATGACGTAATGGAGCAGATAGTGGTCTCGCAAGCCCGGCCCCCAACAGTGTCCGCTTTCGCACTGTTGAATTCCAGTGTTATAAACCGCAATGGAAAGATTTTCTTTTGTTTTGGTTTTATAAGAGTACTTAAAAGAATTCTGATCCATAGAAGGCTTCTCCTCTCGTCCTGATGGCTGTTGCGGTGCGCCCAAAAGCGGCACGCAAAACGATGTCAGTGTCTCCGGTATGGTGTTTGCCAGCATGGTAATTTGGATTCTAATCTTATTATAAACGATTGCTGGTAAAAAGGCAACAATTGTCCATGAAAAAATGATGCAATTCCGGTTGTATTCCATAGTAGTTTCCGTTATCATAGAATAGGAAATGAAAAAACGGAGGCACAGAGCGGTTGCTGTGCTTTTCCGGGACGATAGGTCTTCTGCCGAAAGGTTGAACGGAAGAGATTACAATAAGGGAGCTGAAAAAAATGCAGGCACAGAAGTACATAAAGGCATTGGAGTCGGGAAAATTTGACCGGTGTTTGGAATGGCTTTACGGGGAAGATCGGGTTTTGTTCCAGCGTCAGAGGTATCTCGCTGCGGTGAAAGCTTTTTCACAGCAGTTTGGAGAGCGGGATGTACAGATCCTTTCTGCGCCGGGACGTACCGAGATCGGAGGAAACCACACCGATCATCAGCACGGGCGGGTGGTTGCCGCTTCGGTGGATATGGATGTTCTGGCAGTGGTGTCCAAAACGGAAGGGACGGAAATTTTGCTGCAATCTGAGGGATATCCCATCAACCGGATGGATTTGCGGGAACTGGAAATTCTTGAGGCGGAAAAAAATAAATCCAATTCTCTGTTGCGGGGAATCTGTGCACGTTTTTCGCAATTGGGATATCAGACGGGCGCTTTCGTGGCTTACACCACCTCCAATGTTTTAAAAGGATCCGGACTCTCCTCCTCAGCGGCGTTCGAGGTGTTGGTTGGTACGATTCTCAGCGAACTGTATAACCAAGGTGCGATCCCTGCTGTGGAGATTGCAAAGATTGGTCAATATGCGGAGAATGTCTACTTTGGCAAACCCTCAGGATTGCTGGATCAAACCGCTAGCGCCGTAGGCGGCTTTGTAGCCATTGATTTTCAAAATCCCGAAGTGCCTACGGTAGAAAAAATTTCCTTGGAAATTGAAAAATGCGGATATGCGCTGTGTATTGTGGATACTGGTGGAAGTCATGCCGATTTGACGCCGGATTACGCAGCCATTCCCACAGAGATGGGATCGGTAGCACGGGCGCTGGGCGCAGAAGTATTACGGGACGTGGATGAGCAGCGCTTTTATGCAAATCTGTCTTTGCTTCGTGAGCAGTGCGGTGATCGTGCAGTGCTGCGGGCGATTCACTTTTTTGAGGAAAATGCCAGAGCAAAGCAGCAGGCAGAGTTGCTGAAGGCGGGAGATATGCCTCGCTTTTTGCAGACGGTACTGGCTTCCGGCAACTCATCGTTTCAGTATCTGCAAAACGTTTATAGTCCGGCCAATCCGCAACAACAGGGGATTTCTTTGGCCCTTGCGATCTGTCACAGACTGCTGGAAGGAAAGGGTGCGTGGCGGGTACACGGAGGCGGTTTTGCTGGTACCGTACAGGCTTATGTGCCCTTGGAGCTGGTTCATGAGTTTCAAGAGGTTATGGAGCAGGTGTTCGGAGCGGGAAGTTTCCATCAACTGAAAATTCGTCCCTGTGGGGCGTACCGGTTACGGTGCGACGATTGATTGCCTTGGATATAAGCTTGTTGGTTTTTGCGATCCAATCGGAAAAGAATGTGTGGCGGTTGGAGAGATAATGTCAACCGCCAAAAAAGGAAAAATGTGGGCGAATTCCTCCGGGTTTTTGTGAAATATGTAATTGCAAAAGCGGGAACAGTATTGTATAATACAGAAAGGTATTATTCTGTACGTTGTTCAGCGTGCGAAATAAGTTTGACCAATCCCAAAGTTAAGGAGATAGGAATGTATGAACGTTGATTGGATGTCCGCCTTTACTGTGCTGATTACCGGTATGGTAGTAGTGTTTCTTGCGCTCATTGCCCTGGTTTTGCTGATTATGGCAATGGGTAAAATTATGAGCATGATGACCGGGAAGGGCGATTCCGGTAAACCGGCTGAACCCAAAGCACCGGTTTCCGCGCCAAAGGCTGCTCCCGCCAAATCCGAAGTAAAACCTGCCATGCAGGTTGAGGATGGCATCGGCGACGAAGTGATCGCCGTAATTTCTGCCGCTGTCGCCGCCATGATGTCTGCTGAGGGTGCTCCCGCCGGCAGCTATGCGGTTAAGAGCGTCAGAAGAGCCAGAGAGGCTCGCCCTGCTTGGGCTATGGCTGGTATGCAGCAGAATACCAGACCGTTCTGATTTCTGAAAGGCTCTTGTATGGCACTATGTCTGCAAAAGCTTATATCTGCGCGTTTGTGCGTTGGAAGTCCTATATTTTTCTAAGATCAAAACGAAAGGACGGATGAGGGAATTATGTTTTCAACCATCATCAACACCATCGGTGAGATCATCATGGGTTCCGGATTCTGCAATCTGCAGTGGGAGCAGTTTGTTATGATCCTTATCTCCATGGTTCTCATTTATCTTGCAGTGGCCAAAGGTTATGAGCCTCTGTTGCTGCTGCCCATCGCCTTCGGTATGCTGTTGGCTAACCTGCCGGTTGCTGGACTGAACTCTTACAATGAGGGAAGTCTGATTTATTACCTCTATCAGGGTGTTAAGCTTGGAATCTATCCGCCTCTGATCTTCTTGGGAATCGGTTGTATGACCGACTTTGGCCCGCTGATTGCAAACCCCAAGAGCTTTCTGTTGGGTGCTGCTGCTCAGGGCGGTATCTTCCTTACCTTTATTGGCGCTTTGGCTTTGGGATTCACGCCGCAAGAGGCTGGCTCCATCGGTATTATCGGTGGCGCAGATGGTCCTACCGCTATCTTTACCACCTCAATCCTTGCACCCCATCTGCTAGGTTCCATTGCGGTTGCGGCCTACTCTTATATGGCGCTGGTTCCCATTATCCAACCTCCGATTATGCGTGCTCTGACCACAAAGAAGGAGCGCAGCGTTGTGATGGGCCAGCTGCGTCAGGTAAGCAAGCTGGAAAAGATTGTGTTCCCCATCATGGTTACCATCGTGGTGTCCTTCCTGGTACCGGATTCCGCCGCTTTGGTTGGTATGCTGATGTTGGGCAACCTGTTTAAAGAGTCTGGCGCGGTGGATCGTCTGACCAAAACCGCTCAGAATGAGCTGATGAACATTGTTACCATCTTTTTGGGTGTTTCTGTTGGTGCTACTGCCACCTACGATCACTTCCTCACCCCCAGCACCCTAAAGATCATTGCGCTGGGCCTCATCGCTTTCTGCTTCGGTACTGCCTGTGGCGTACTGTTTGGCAAGCTGATGTATATCTTCAGCGGCGGAAAGGTGAATCCGTTGATCGGTTCCGCTGGTGTTTCTGCTGTTCCCATGGCCGCTCGTGTTTCTCAGAAGGTTGGACAGAAGGAAGTTCCCACCAACTATCTGCTGATGCACGCAATGGGTCCGAACGTTGCCGGTGTAATCGGTTCTGCGGTTGCAGCTGGTGTTCTGATCAACATCTTGGGCTAATTTTCTTGGCAATTGATAGAGTGGAGAGATCCGCTCTATTTTTTTATTCTCAACCAAAGTACGTTTGTTCCCTTAAATATATTTTTCATAGCAGTGGCTCCCGCTGCTACTGGTGATTCCCTACAAATATAGTTGTCGTAGTTCTGCTTCCCATGATGGTTTCCACCAAATTTCGTTTTTTCGTGGTGGAAAGTGCTCTATTTCGGGTGCAAGATACTGCAAAATGTGTTATAATAAACGTAGATTATGTTGTTCTATCATTCACGCGTATTGACCGGGGGCAAACGATAGATCTCTGTTCCCGAGAAGTTGATGCGGCCGGACAGATATGAATTTGACGATGCGTAGTTGTATCCGCATTTTTGGAAAAGTATTTTTATTTTGTCGCGAGATGTCACCGGGGCACAGTTTGCTTGCTTCGGTGGTTTGTTTTGTTGCGTTCCATGAAAAGGCAGATACAATATAGGGAAAGGATGGAGAGCAGAAATGGATACCGGCATAACACTTCGTTTTTTGGCACTGAAAAAACAGGTCTTAAAAAAGCAATTTTCACGGATGAACGATCGACAGGCGGAGGCTGTGTTTCACACCAACGGGCCGCTGCTGATTCTTGCCGGTGCCGGAAGCGGCAAGACAACGGTAATTGTCAACCGAATTGCCAATTTGGTGCGTTATGGTTTGGGCTATTACAGTGCTTATATCCCTGAAGATTTGAAGGAAGCGGATCTGAAATTGTTGGAACAGTATTCGGCGGACAGTCAGCCGCTGGATTTGGAAGGGGAACCTCGCCTTAAAGAACTGCTCTGCTATCATCCGGTACAGCCTTGGAACATTTTGGCGATCACCTTCACCAACAAAGCGGCCGGGGAGCTAAAGGAACGGTTGACCGCGATGTTGGGCGAGCCGGCAGCAGAGGTTCAGGCTTCTACCTTCCACTCTGCGTGTGTGCGTATTTTGAGAAGAGATATTGAACGTCTGGGTTATAGTCGCAGTTTTACCATCTATGACACCGATGATTCCCTTCGGGTTATCAAGGATTGCCTAAAGGCGCTAAATCTTGATGATAAAATGTTTCCTCCCCGTCAAGCGCTGTCTGTCATCAGTAAAGCTAAGGATGCTGGACAGTCTGGGGAGGAGTTGCTGCGCAGTGCAGGGGACGATTACCGTATTACGATGTTCGGCAAAATTTATCAGCAGTATCAGAAAGCATTGAAAGATGCAAATGCGGTGGATTTTGACGATATTATTTTGCTGACAGTTCAACTTTTTCAGCAGTTTCCGGAAGTTTTGGAGTATTATCAAAACCGTTGGCAGTATATTATGGTGGATGAGTACCAGGATACCAACCATATGCAGTATCTTCTGGTTAGCCTACTGGCACAGAAATATCAAAATCTTTGTGTGGTTGGCGATGACGACCAAAGCATTTATAAATTCCGTGGCGCCAATATCGAGAATATTTTAAGTTTTGAAAAACAGTTCCCAAAAGCAACCGTGATCCGTCTGGAACAAAACTATCGGTGTACCAAAACGATTTTGGGTGCGGCCAATGCTGTGATTGAGCACAATCTGGAGAGAAAGGGAAAAACCCTTTGGACCGAAAATGAGTCGGGCGACACGATTGAGATTACCCGTACCTACGATGAGCAAGGGGAAGCTAGCTATATAGCGGAAAAGATTCTGGATTGGGTCAAACAGGGCGGAAAATTTGCGGACAATGCGATTTTATATCGCATGAACGCCCAATCCAACGCCATAGAAAAAACCTTTCTGCGCCATGCTATTCCGTATAAGATTGTCGGCGGTTTGAAATTTTATGAGCGCAAAGAGGTTAAAGATATTGTGGCCTATCTCAGCGTGCTGAACAACCCCGCAGATAACCTTCGCCTGCGCAGAATCATCAATGAACCGAAGCGCGGGATCGGGGATGCCACCATCGCGGCAGCACAGCAAATTGCAGATGGGCTGGGCGTTTCTTTGTTTGACGTCATCAGAGAGGCGGATCGCTATCCGGCCCTTGCGAAAAAAGCAAAAGTTCTCACAGAGTTTACCGGTATGCTACAGCAGCTGATGGATGATGTGGATCTGATACCGCTGGACGAGCTGCTTGACGATCTGCTGGAAAAGAGCGATTACCGCAAATATCTGGAACTGCAAGGCAGTGAAGGAAAAAATCGGATGGAAAATGTTCAGGAGTTGAAATCCAACATCGTTCGGTATGCAGAGTCAGCCGAGGAACCGTTATTGTCCGGATTTTTGGAGGAAATCGCCCTGTACACCGATTTGGACCAGCTGGATGAGCAGGGGGATTACGCGGTGATGATGACGCTGCATTCGGCCAAAGGACTGGAGTTCCCCAATGTATTCATTGCAGGGATGGAGGACGGCATCTTTCCGGGAAGGCAGTCCATCGGCTCTCCTTCCGAACTGGAAGAAGAACGGCGACTGGCATATGTGGGCATTACCCGTGCCAAAAAGCGGTTGTATCTTACCGCTTCCGCTCAGCGGTTGATTTTTGGTCAAACCATCCGAAACAGCATCTCCCGTTTTGCCATGGAAATTCCAGAACAGTATCGCGTGTTGGAGGATAAGACGGTGGTGACTGCAGCACAGCTGAAAGAGAATAGCAACCATCTTATGCGCCGTAAACTGATGGTGCAATCTGGTCGTTCGCTGGGCATTGGCACCGGTACTGTTGCTCAGGAAGCGCCCTCTGCAAAGCTGAAGCTGACAGCAGGGGATCGGGTTAAGCATAAGATTTTTGGAGAAGGAACGGTCTTGAGTGCTGTGCCTATGGCAAACGATACGTTGGTGGAAGTTCATTTTGACAAGGTTGGCACCAAAAAAATAATGCAGAATTTTGCCAAGTTGGAACGGATTTGAGATATACATAACGATAAAACAACTTCCAGGGTGAGGATAATCTCTCTGGAAGTTGTTTTTCTTGGAGGTAACTTCAGTTGCGTTTACGATTCAAAACATATCTCATTTTCTTTGCAATCCATAGCAGCATTGTGCCGATTAGGA
The DNA here is from genome assembly GCA_002305685.1 of Ruminococcaceae bacterium UBA1405. Lineage (GTDB taxonomy): Bacteria > Bacillota > Clostridia > Oscillospirales > Ruminococcaceae > UBA1405. The sequence continues at coordinate 3,206 of DBQB01000035.1, read as the reverse complement.
CACCGGTGATGCTGCCGCACAAATCGATACAAACATCTGTCAGTTTTGGAGTTCTACCAGCTGAAAAAAATTGGGAAAGTTCATCTAGTGCCGCCACTCCGAAACAGAAAAGCAGAGGAAGAGAGAATGACCTTGCCGCAAATACCGTCCGGAGGGTCAGCATTACCGATAGACCCAACAATGCAAACTCGGTAAAATGCGCAAGCTTGCGAATGAAGTGTTCATGAAAGTGCAGAGGAAACGGTAATATTTCCAACCTTTGATTGATCCATTGCGTAAAAAGGCGGCTATATTGGGAGGAGGCAGAACCGTCCTGCGCAGAATTGAAAAAAATAAAAAACAAAATCAGTACCGTGAGCAGCACGGAGATTAAAGTAGCAATCCACAGAGCTGTGGATTTATTAGAATGATACAAATGGCAGCCTCCTTTGTATTTGAAAAAGCCTCAAAGGGATGGAAGTCGAAAGGAGAAGATACGCCAAAAAAACCAGGCGACTCCCGCTTGTCGATCATTATAGCAGATTTTTTGAAAGGAATCTGTCTAATTGATGAAGGTTATGTAAAACATTTTGTAGCTCTTGACAGATCTGGAAAAGATTTTTACAATTACTATAAAGAATTACAAAAATATGGCTGGGAAAAGGAAACGGAAAATGATAACACTAAGTTTTAAGCAAAGACTCTCAACCTTTTTTGAACATTATCCCCATTGGAAATTGTTGCTTTATTGGCCACTGTACGGACTGATGTTTACTTTTGTGGAGCGATTTTTTCCGGTTAATAAGTACAATGTAGTCCACTGTGAATTGGACGATCTCATCCCGTTCAACGAGTGGTTTTTGATACCATATATGTTTTGGTTTTTCTTTTTGATCGGAATTCAGGTATACGCTTTCTTTCGTAACCCCGCTGCTTTTCGTCGGGTGGTTTGGTTTATGTCGTTGACCTTTACAACAGCGATTCTATTTTATATGCTGTACCCCACCTGTCAGATGTTGCGTCCCGAAAGCTTTGTAAGAGACAATTTTTTAACGAGGATCATTGCCATTGGTTATCAAATGGATACCAATACCAATGTATGTCCGTCGATACATGTGATCGGTTCTCTGGGGGTGCTGTTTGCTTCCTGGGATTGTAAGAAGCTCCGAAGTTTAGGCTGGCAGATCTTTTTTTGGATCAGCACCATATTGATCTGCATTTCCACCGTGTTTATCAAACAGCATTCGGTGATCGATGTCATCGTTGCGCTGCCGGTGAGTGGTGCCGCTTACTGGGCAATCTATCAGTGGCCTTTGCGTAGAAGAAAGGTGAAAGCGGCAAACAAGAGTTCCATTTTGTGATGCTTAAGTAATCTGCCAAACAGAAAAATTATCTGTATTAAAATAGTACCCTCTGGGGTAGGGATGCTGGACTGTTCCAACTAGCCTATCCCAGAGGGTTATATTTTTGTCAGAAAAGTTACGTTTGAGGGGGAAGTTCATGATTTGTCATAAGGGCATCGCTGGTTGTGCCATCCATAGACTGCTGAAATACCCGTTTGCGCAGTGCATCCATACGCATATCCAGTTGCGCGCTTTCCTCTGCACAGTCTTTCAGTTCTTGAGCCATCTTGGGAGATATGGCATAATCTTTTTTATACCGCAGCTGATGTTCTAGGGTGGCCCAAAAATCCATTGCAATGGTGCGCAGCTGAATTTCCACCTTCATCAATCTTTTTTCATATGCAAGGAAAATAGGGACAGTAACAATCAAATGCAAACTGCGGTACCCGTTTTCTTTGGGATTGGCAATGTAATCTTTGCGCTGTAAAAGTGTGATGTCATCTTGCTGTAATAGTGCGTCCGCCAGCATATAGACGTCTTCGGGGAAAGAGCAGATGACACGAATACCAGCCACATCGTTAAGATTTTGCTCAATGGCTTCCAACGTAAAGGGGAGACCTCGGCGTTTTATCTTTTCTTGGATACTGCGCAGATTTTTCAGACGGCTTTTGATGCTGCTGATGGGGTTACGATCATATTGTAGAGAAAACTCTTCATTTAAAACATTGAATTTGGTTTCTATTTCCATCATGGCACAACGATAGTAGGCCATCAGCTTAACAAATTCTTTGGAGCGCTCCAAAGCCCATTCCAGCAGACCTTCATCCAACAAAGGCTGGATACGCCCCCAACCGGAAGGGAGGTTTGTTTTGTTTTCTTCCAAGCAAAGTTCCTCCTTGTATGATTTAAGACGACATAGATTCCGTTTTCAAAGAAACAGTATTATATTCTATTATATATTGTTTTTACCCAAAGCACCATATGGATGGTGTGAAAGATTGTGAAGTAAGTGCAAACAGTTTGCAAACGATCGCCCAACTACCGGCAGTATTTTGAAGGGAAAGTCGAAAAAAGGCGGAAGGATTTCCTTCCGCCAACTGTCAGACCTCAGATATAGGCTTTGTTCTGCCATTTTCCTTTGATAAATCGATATCCGAAAAAACTACCCCGCACAATCCAGTCGCCAATCATAGCTGTAAAGACACCATAGATGCCCATTCCAAAATAATCACCCAGCAGATACGCTAGAAGAATCCGGCAGCTCCACATCGAGATCATGGAGGCGATCATTGTAAATTTGACGTCGCTAGCGCCCCGAAGCGCATTGGGCAGAGCGAAGGACGGAGGCCAGAAGATGGGAGCGAAAGAGCCATGAAAGATGATGAGGTTCGCAGCCAATTTTGCGGTTTCATCGGTGAGTTTGTAAAGAGCGGAGATCTGGGAAGCCCCCAGGCAGGTAACCAAACATACCACGCCAGTGCAGATCATACACAGCAGCATCAGTCGATAGGTGTATTTTTTGGCCTGTTCGTATTCTCTGGCGCCAACGCACTGCCCTACCACAGTCACCATAGCAAGACCGATGGCAGAACCGGGGATACACTGGATGGAAAAGATGTTTCCCGCAACGGCGTTGGCTGCAATGACAACGGTGCCAAAGGAAGCGACCAAGCTGGAGATCATAACCTTACCAATTTGAAAAACACTGTTTTCCAGCCCGCTGGGGATACCAATCCGAAGGATATTTTTGATCATATCCCAACGGATGACCAACGGAAAGAGCTTTTCCAGATGGATTAGGTTGCCGGGCTTGGAAAGCATATAAATCATAAATACACTGCCAAAAATTCGGGAGAGCAGTGTGGCCAAAGCTGCACCAAAAAC
>DBQB01000053.1 GCA_002305685.1 Ruminococcaceae bacterium UBA1405 | reverse complement strand
ACCATTTTGCAACGGACCCTTTTTATAGTCTTATTTATCAATTCGCAGATTGATAATGTTACTGGAAGGTCAAAAATCAATTAGAAATCCAATAAGAATGGGAGGGCGTTAAATACCCTTCCATTCTTTTACCACTCCTATTATGGATTTGGCGGGGTAATCATAGATTCCAGTGCGTGGGCAAGAATTGTAAATCCTGTATCATTGGGATGTAACCGCTGATCCGCATAGAAATCACCACAGTGGGGAGCCAATTTCCACCCATCCCACATCGGAATCTTCCGTGTCGCTGCTTGCTGACGCAGGCAGTTTAAGATCTTTCGCAAGGGTTCCCCGATTTCAGGTTTTACCTCGTCTGCACGCCAGAAAGGCAGAATAAGCCGAATGTTTTCGGCACCGAATGCCAGGCAGGCCTGTTCGATACGCTTATTGAGTTTTTGAGAGTATGCTTCCCAATCCTCCAATGCTGGACCGGTATCGTTGGTACCCAAAAGCATCACCAGAATATCCGGTTTCCACCCTCCATAGGTAAAGTCTTCCGGGATGTCTTTGAATCCACATCCGCCAACCCCCTGATTCACAATCTCACGTCTCCAGTGTCTTTCCAAAATCGCGGTCAAGGTTTGAGAAGGATGTGCGGCATGCATTCCCTGGGAGATGGAATCGCCCAGCCATAAAATTCCTCCCTGTTCTCTCGCAATAGCAACTGCAGAGGCACCGAAATGGAAATGGTGCAGCGCCAGTTCCGCCGTATAGGGGAGATATATTGTGACTTCTCTGGGGCTTGTTCCATATACACTGGAAAAACAAACCTGTCCGCTTCCCTGAGCACACAGATGCGTTGTGGAATCGGAAAGATGCCCGTTTTCGTACAAATCAAAGGTCATACTTTCCTTACAATGGGACAAAACCTGATAAGAAAAAGAAATCTCCGGTTCCTGGGTTATCATACGAATCGTTACGCCGGCACAGCTGCGGGCACGAGAGCTTCTTACAATACCGGTACTGTCCCAATATGCAAGCTGCTCTGGAGTAAAACGCCGTGGCACAATACCTTCCGGACATTCCTCCAAGCACAAACATCCGTGGAAAAATTCCTTCATTTTTTCTCCTCCTGACGTTTTATTCTCAATGTTCTGTCAAAAAACGCCAACAAAATTGCCATACGCTGTGGACAAAACACTCCATGGTCAAACATATAATCATGTTGGGCATTATCAAACAACGATAATGACACTGAAACCCCCTTCTCCAACATTTTATCTCGCAACATGAGACTTTGATAAACTGGGACCAACGGATCTGCAAGACCATGCAACAGCAAAAATTCAGGTAGTTCTCTACACTGCTGCGGCTTCATTTCTTCAAGCAAATGATATGGACTGGCAGCTTCCAGCACTGCTGCATTCTCTCCGATTTCATATCCCATCAGCATATCAAAGGCACTGGCAAAACCTTTTTCGTCCAGAAGCTCAATCAATTTTTCTTGATTACTTATATTGGACATTGGCTTGGAAATCGATTCTGCTTCTAACAACGGCAAAATAGATTCTTTACGACATAAAAGCGTTTCCGCAGTCTTTTTTGCAAAAAAATGATTGGCAGCCATCGTGGACTGATAAAGAGCCGGAAGATGGGATGGAGCACAAGCTGCCGCTATCGCTTTGATCCGTTTACCAGCTTTAAGTCCCATCATCAACGCCAGATGTGCGCCAGAAGATCCTCCTCGTACGGCAATAAACTCCGGATTCCCGCCATATCGTTGTGCATTTTCTTCAATCCAACCCAGCGCATCCATGCAATCCTCCAAATTGGCAGGAAAAGGGGCCTCCCCTGTCAAACGATAGCGCAAATTAAAGGTGATATAACCGTTTAATGCAAAAGCAACAGCGTTATAGTTTTTGTTGGTTCCTTTTCTCCACGCTCCTCCATGAATGCACAAAATGACCGGAGAGCGTGTGGAAGAAGATTTTGCCAAACGAAGTACATCCAATGTCAAAACAAGGTTTCCAACTTGTTTATAAGGGATATTTTCTATCCATTCTAACCCTAGCTCCCTAAAATAGCCGGCAAGATCCTCTGTCTGTGGATTTGGTATTTTCCATGGGCCAATTTTTGTTATCATCATAAACAATCTTCCTTTTCATAAAAACGGGCGGCATAATCCAATTGCCGCCCACACAAGAATTATCACGCAAAGGCTTTTGGAACATATCACCCAGTCTTTTTGCCTATCCAATCTTTTGGATATTATCCCTTGACTGCACCGATCATAACACCTTTGACAAAGAAACGCTGCAAAAATGGATAAACGCAAAGAATCGGAACCGTCGCCACTACAATTGTAGCATATTTGAGGTTTTCAGCATATGCAAAAGTAGTGTCTGTTGCACTTTGCAGCGCTTCGTTTTGATTTTGCAATAGAATTTCGCGCAAAATAATTTGTAAGGGAAACAATTCCCGATTGCGCAGATAAATGAGAGAACGCATATAGGAATTCCAATGCTCCACACCATAGTAAAGACCTACTACTGCAATAGAGGGAATCGCCAAAGGGATCATAATGCGAAATAAAATGGTAAAGTCATTGGCACCATCAATTTTTGCAGATTCTTCCAAGCTCACCGGAATATTCTGGAAAAATGTACGCATAATAATCAAATTATACACACTGATGGCATAAGGTAAAATAATCGCCAAACGATTATCATAGACACCTATCGATTTGTTGATCAAAAACTCCGGAATCATTCCACCTCGAAAAAACATGGTAAAGATGATCATCATCATCATTGCGTTTTTACCTGGAACATCTTTTCTGGAAAGTGCATATGCCCCGAAAATGGTAAGAATGAGATTGATGGCAGTTCCAACTACTACATAAAAAATCGTATTTTTATATCCTACCAAAATCATACGGTTTTGAAAAACCAATTTATAGGTATCCAGCTGAAACCCCTTCGGCCATACCATCAGTCCACCAGATTTTAAAACCTCGTTGGGATCGCTCAGTGACGCTACTACAACATAAATACATGGATAAAGGGTTAACAGCACCAGCAGGAGCAAAAACGTATGATTCAAAACGTCAAACACTTTCTGGCTTGCCGTTTTTTTCACGACCATTGCCATCTTCTGCTTCCTCCTTACCAAAGACTGGTTTCAGAAAATTTTCGACTAAGCCAATTTGCTGAAACCAACAATGTAAAATTGATTATAGAATTAAAAAGTCCTACTGCTGTGGAGAAACTATATTGCATTTCGATCATACCTCTTCGATAAACATAGGAAGAGATTACATCTGCCGTTTCATAGGTAGTAGAACGATAAAGCAGCAAAATCTTTTCTACGCCCACATTCATCATTTGTCCAATCTTTAAAATCAATAGGATAATGATCGTAGGAGCGATACACGGTAGTGTGACGCTGATTGCTTGACGCCAACGTCCGGCGCCGTCAATAACTGCCGCTTCGTAGAGTTCTGCATCAATACCGGCCAATGCCGCCAAATAAATGATTGAACCCCAACCAATTTCCTGCCAAATGGCAGAAATAATGTATACAGGCCTAAACCACTCCGGCTCAATCAAAAACTGAATCCGTTCTTGACCAAAGAAATCCAAAATGGTATTGATTGCTCCATTACTGCTGGTAAAATCGATCACCAAACCGGCAATAACAACCATTGAGATAAAATGAGGCATATAGGTGATACTCTGCACAATCTTCTTAAAGCGTATATTGCGCACCTCATTGAGCAGCAACGCCAACAATACCGGAGCTGGAAAAGTAAAGATCAGTCCATATAAATTGATGATAACCGTATTCCAGAATACCCGCTGAAAATAAAAACTCTCAAAAAAACTCTTAAAATGTTTTAGCCCCACCCAAGGAGTATGAAAGATATTTTCCCAAAAGGTATACTTTACTGAATAATCCTTAAACGCAATCAAAATACCAACCATGGGAAAGTAATGAAATACAATAAAGTAAAGCATAACCGGCAACAGCATGAAATAAATATAGCGATGCTGTACCATCTTAAGCCATAATTTTTGACGAGAGGAAGGCTTTGAATCCTTGGCTCTGGCATCTTCCAGTACACTCACTGACTACCCTTCTTTCCTTTATTTGAAAAAGGGCTGTCTCAGCATTCTGAGACAGCCCAAAATACCCGGTTGTCTGATATCAAGCTTTGGCCATATAGCGCTCATATGCACCTTGATAAACCGCAATGATATCCTCTATACCCAACTGTTTCAGTCTGGGAATCACCACAGTATCAATTTCATCAATAGAAACTTTGCCAATTGCCAAACTTCCCAACACCTCACTGACATAGGTCTCTACATCCGTCTTTTTAGAGGTAATCGACGCCATCTCCTCCTCAGTCAGAGAGAAAGGAGGCAGAACGCCAGAAGTATCCGGAATATTTGCCGCATATGTCTGGAAGCAGTTCAGCTCAATGGGGGTTTTCTGGCACATAAGCGCTTCCATGGTAACATTTACCGGCCACTGGCTTCCACCAGGTGCATACAGAAGCTGCATCTGATTCTGCGGCCGCCCTTGAGGATCGTTGGTTAATGCCTCAGTGTAATGCGGATTGCCCTCTTCATCCAGTTCATAGGAAATACCCTCAACACCCAAATTAAAGAGGATTTCTCCTTCTTCACTATAAACATAATCCATCCACATCATACTTTTCTCAATATTTTGATTCGCAGTGGTAATGCAGACTGTTTGTTGTGTTTTAAAGATATTGGTAAGCGTATTATCAAAGGTTTTGCCGGGACGGCCTTCCGGGCCATTGAGTATCGGAATTGGAAGGAATGTGCTTCCCTCAACGTTTTTGGTAAATTTGTCTACACGAGAGGCAATACCATAGGAAGCGCCTGCAATACCAGAGATAAATTTGGCTTCCCATTTAGAGGTATCGTTGGTCAAATAATCAGGATCGATCAGGCCTTCGCTGTAAAGCTTAGCGATATAGGACATGCCTTCCTTAAATTCATCGGTCAAAAGGCCATGCGTTACCTTTCCGTCCTTCAGCTGGAAATTATAATCGGCGCCAAAACACCAGAGAAGGTTATAAAGGATAAAATCGGTATCGCCACGTCCGGTAAAACATTCATCCTTTTCGCCGTTTCCGTTAACATCCTGCTCCTGCCAAGCCTTCAAAAGCTCGTACAGTTCATCGGTATTGGTAGGCATCGACATACCTACCTTGTCAATCCAATCCTGACGAATGATAAAGCCACGATATGCTCTGGTACCGGGATCCTCGTTGAGCGAAGGGAAGAAGTATATGCCGCCATTGTCATCGCTGAGCTGACGGTACAGTTCTGCATCGTCATCGATGATCTTTTTGAAATTGGGAGCATATTCCATATAAGGAGAAATATCAATGATCACATCGTCCTGAACATATTTGATAGCTTCTTTTCCGGCTGTACCAATATTATTGCGGATGAGATCGGGAAGATCCCGAGAAGCCAACATAAGATTAAAGGCTTCTGTATCCTGTCCGGCAACTGCATGGGTCCATTCGATATGTACACCTGTACGTTTTTCCATCTCTTGGAATGCCAAAATATCATTGAAATCCTTGATATCATTGGCAATTACATCACCCATGGTAGACCAAATTTTCAGGGTCAAGGGTTCTTCTGCTGTCGCAATCGGATATTGACCGATCATAGCCTTGAGGTCTTGTTGCGTCTCTGCCGACTCGCTTTGTGAAGCTTCTTCTTGTGAGGACGTTGTGCTGGTAGAACATCCGGTAAATACGGAAAATACCATCGCAGTCGCCAATACCGCAGAGAGGATTGATGCTTTTTTCATAATGTACTCCCTCCATAAATGATTTCGGAACCTTTCAGAAATCACGAATCATTGTGTTGTTCGGATTTCTTCTCTCTGGCTCCATTCTAGCGGTTGCCAACCCTAGTGTAAATCTGCAAAAGCAATCGCATTCTCCCGTGTTTTACAACAGTGTATCTTCAAAAATTACTACCGTGTACAATCCTTTGCATCTGTTAAAAGATCTCAGATTTATGCATCAAACAAAGGATAAAGTTGCTATACAATCCCATAATCTTCCGTTTATTTCTGTACTGTGTGCTTTTGTTCTCGGTATTGCCCAGGCGTAACCGATTCATATCGTTTGAAAGTTCGAATAAAAGAATTAGAGCTATTATACCCAACGCGTGCAGAGATTTCACTTATGGAAAGCGTTTCATCGCACATCAATTCTTTGGCTTTGGTTATTCGCAAACGACAAAGGTAATCAGCAAAATTCATTCCCATTTGATCCTTAAAATATCGGCTGAGATACGGACCGGACAAATGAAACTGATCGGCAATCCATAGCAGAGAGAGATTGGAATCCATATAATTCTCCTCCAAATATTGGGCAATACGGTTTCTCAGCTGAATATTGCCGCTTTCCCTGCTCTGTTGCACCTGCAGACAAATATCCTCAATTGCCACGGAAAGATGATGATACAACTCACGGATTGTGCCGCGCCGCAACATAGATTCCAACATTTGAGAGGTCAAAGTAGTAATATCATACTCGATTCCCACATCTCCCAAAACCTTTAATACAGTACCCAACAAATTAAACATCATACAATAACTGAGCTGAAGCGGAAGTTGACGCACCTCAATATTTTCGGAAAACAAATGGTCTGCTATTTCTAGTGCACCCTTTGCATCCCCCTGCTTCATCCGATTGATCAGTTGGGTTTCCTTATCAATTGGATAATAATAGCGAATCCCATGGGTCAAATCTTCCGGTTTATATACAGAAACACAGCCATAGCCGTACAAAAAACGCCGGTTTAACGCCTGCTGTGCCTGCTCGTTACATCTGGGAATCTCATCAATACTGTTACAAACCTCCGAGGCGCCAACGCTAACCTTTAACTTTAATAAGTGAGTGACAAACTGATGGAACTGCTCCAACTGCTCTTCTAACTTTCTTTGAGGGTTTTCTATTTCGCGGCGAAAACAGAGTAAAAAGGTCTTTTGTTTATGCACTTGCAAATCCAATACCAGCGCTATCGATTCCATAAGTTCCAAAAAAACGTTGGTTAATGCGAAATTTACAAGGCTCAAATTCTTTTCATCCTGTTGCGGAGTGAACGCTGAATAATCTTCAATTCGCGTCATAACCACACAGAAATGTTCGCTCTCAAAATGAATATCCAACATCTCTTCCAGCGAAACAATGCTTTCCGCATCGGTATATCGGCCGGCCAGCAGATTTCCAACAAAACTTAAGCGAAGATTTGGTATTTGATGACGAATAGACTGTTCCAACAACTGATTTTCACTGAACAGCATATCCATTTTATCTACTATTTTTCCGAATTCATCGTAAGCACGTCGATATTGTTTGCGATCCCCAGACTCCACATACTCCAATAAATTTTGAATAGGTTGGTAGTTGCGTCGAGAGAGAAAATAAACAAATACCATGCCGAAAGCAAGACATACCAAAAGAGTCATCACAAGATTCAGACGCATGGCACCTACACTTTCCAGTACGTCGTTCATCGCTGTTATTGAGACATAACGCAGTGGCATTAAGTCAGAATTTTCTACCACCACTAAATATTTCTGCCCGCCAACTGTGTTTTCAGTTAAGCCTTCCTGATTCTTAAGGTTGTTCAGAAGCTCGCTGGTATTGACCAGATTTTCAGCATCCGAAGAATATAATATTTCTCCGTCTAACCCCAAAATAAAATCATATTTTTCGATTCCTACACCAATACTAGATGAAAATAAGGGCTGCAATTTTTCCCAGTTGATAAACATAAGCACTGCGCCGCTGCTTTGTCCCTCACTGATCGGAATGCTACTGCTATATAATAGATATCGATTCTTTCCGTTATGGGTTGTTATTTGGGTAAATACCAGTTCGTTGGTAGATACCCACTCTACAAATTCCTCCGCACTTTTTCCGTCAATGGGATATTTTTGATAAAACAATTGTGCATCATAGTAGCTGGATGCGTTGAGAAATTCTTGATTGCGCTTAAAATAAACCTGAATTTCTTCCGGAAATTGTTTAGAAGCATTGGTAAGCATCAATTCATCCAGCGCTTTCCAACGAGCATATTGCCATTCGATGGGATCCTGTTCAAACATTACTTTGCGAATATCCTGATTTCTTCCAATCTGAATGGCTATTTCACGCAGCTCCGAAAATTCTCGATCCGCCAACAGCTTTGCCTGTATCAAATTTTGATAACTGGCTTGCTGTGCTTTTTCGGTCAACAATTGACTGTTATACCAGGTAATAACCGTCCCCGTAATCAAAAGTGGAAGCATCAAAACAAAAAGATAGGACAGCAAAAACCGTTGAAACATCTTTTGCTTCAGCATTTTTCTCAAAACACTCCCCCCAATACGATAATTTCTATGGTCTATCGTCTTATCAGCCGCAAAGACTATCTATACCATTATAGCAAATTTTCCTTGGCAATTGTTGATTTTGCTCAAAAAGCAGCGGTATCAATCGTCTCAGAGAAACAAGAATATCCTCCCTTTGAAATTCAAAGGGAGGCAATATACGCAAATTCTAAACCAATTAATCCATCATCTGGCCGCCGTTAATCTGTACAACCTCGCCAACCAAATAACTTGCTTTTTTGCTTACGAGAAATTCCAGTACATTGGCAACCTCCTCAGGCTGACCCAAACGCCCCGCTGGGATTTGATTTTTCCAAGATTCTACGATTTCCCGTGCAGTTGCACTATGAAAAGGTGTATCGATGGTACCGGGAGAGATCAAATTTACCCGAATGCCACTGCTTATCAATTCCTTAGCAAGACCTTTGGACCATCCTAAAATAGCCGCTTTCGCAGCTGCATACACACTTGCCCCCGGGCCACCGCCGTTATATGCAGCAATGGAGGTAATGTTGATCAGCGAAGCGTTGCCGTGTTCTGCCCCCGCCTTTTTCAGCGCCGGCACCGCAGCGCGAGTCACATAGAAAGCGCTTGTCATATTAAGATCCATCACATGATTGTAAAACTCCGTTGACATCTCATCAATTTTACTGCGTCCGCCCAAACCACCGGCGTTATTGATAACTACATCGATGCGCCCATATGTTTCCAGACATTGTGCTACCATTTCATTGACGGTTTTTTCATCGGTCACATCTCCGGGTAAATAGATTGCGGAGACTCCTGCTCCTTTCAGTTCCTGGAGGAGCGCGTTTCCATTTTCCTGATTGTAATCGTTGAACGCAATGGCATATCCATTCTGCCCAAACAAACGACAGGTGCATCTTCCAATTCCGCTTGCAGCGCCAGTGATAAACAGTACTTTCTGATTCATAAGTAACTCTCCTTTATGTACATATAAATAGTATACGAATCAACGCATTAGATTTCCCACGGGTCCTTTATTCCGGATGGCTGAACCAAATAACGGTTTTGCAAGGTTCCTACCGGGGTTTGCTGTGATTTTCCGCTGAGATTGACTGCAATCTTATCTTCTCCACAGGATATCAGCCATCCATATGGTGTAGGTTTTATTGTGACTTTCGGCATTGCTGCACTGCATTCACAGGCACTGCCTATGGTAATAAGGTTTAACAGAATTAACTTATCAGTTGGTATTTTATTTTCCTCGCACAATGTTTCCAGACGTGTATAAACCATATTATCTGGTTCTTGGCTGGTCACATTGGCGCTGGCCATCATAACGGTAGATCCAAAGCGCAGTCCCAAATCTCCCGGCCACACTTCCATGGCAGAACTACCATTCTCAAAACGGTAATGATCGTTGCGGAAAGAAGGTTGCTGGTCTCCATGTAACAGCCAGGTATAGATATGGGGTTTGGCAGAACAAATTGTATCCAGTACCAGATACCAACCCGTTCCACAGCTGAGAATTTCGCGCTGCATCTGTTGCAGTTCCAGATCTTTGGGATAAAATCCCGAAGATTCGCCCCGCAGATAAAAGCCGTTCCCATGGATGACAAAATCCTGAACCTGTCCGCAATACTCCTCCTCTGTGCCGGCATACACATCGTATCTTCCGTCACCCGCAAAACCTTTTCCATCTACCAACACCAAATTGTGATGCTGTGCCATTTTACAGCTGGAATACCCTTCATCTATGGCAAGAAAATCTCCTCCACGAATCAGCATAAAACTGTTTGCATCCGGATGATGATGTCCCATCGATCGTGGATCGATCTCTGTTTCGTTTCGGATATCAAAAGCCATATTCCACTGCTTATGACCACCGCCGGGGGAACATTTATAGGAAAAAGCCACTTCATCCTGTCCCCACCCAGTACGGGCAGAAATCAATCCCAAATCCGGAAAATAACGGATGGTAGGAAGTTCTTCCAACGGTATTGGCGTCACTGTTGGATCATACCAGAGATACTCCAAAAATGCTTCCGGAAGAATCCCCGGCTTCACTCCACTTTGATATCCTTCTCGAAATAAACTGTGCTGTAATACCTGTTGTGCCAATGTTTGTGCATATCCGTTGCGATACTCGCTGGCTATCTTATAATAAAGACAAGGGATATGTCCGCTGCGGCGGTCGTGGCAATCTCCGTGGTTAAAGTTCTGTTCCTTATCCGGAGCCAACTGGTATAACCGGTAAAAGAAGGTATTTTTCAAAAAGGCACTTTGCTGGAATAAATCAATGCCCTCTCTTTCGCGCAGTATTTGCGCATAATGGAATAACCATATTACACCATAGCGCCAATATACTACCCCTTCATAATCACTGCCGTCTTCCGGCAACAGAGATAGAACCTGTAAAAAATTTTTCTTTGCTGCCTCTGTCCAACACTTCGCAGAAGGATATTCATCCATAATGGCATATCCCGCCATAGCAAGTCCCGCAAAATCGATCCAATTATGGTTTTGCCAAAAAGTAACCGCCCAAGAACGTCCAGTTAATACATCCACCGTATTTCCTTGTGCATTTTGGATTACCTGCTGCGGTTTTTGAGCATCCCAACCCGTTTCTACCGCATAGCGGTACATTCTTTCTCCTTGCAGGATAAGTTTTTCCAGTAATCGCTGACGGTCAGAAGGAGAAAGTACGTCTTTTAACCAGTTGTAGCTCAGCCCGTATCCAAACAAAAGCCACGCTGCGCTCAAATCGACATCTACTTTTATCGCTTTTCCCCAATGAGGATAGTTCACGCCCGCAAAAATCCAGCGGCACGCTTGCGCTAGATATTTTTCCTGACCGGAAATCAGATACATCAGCGACAGATTGGCCGCAGCCATGCCATAATAAGTAATACTTTTCAGAGGATGTTCTGTCGGTAACACTTCCCGTTCGTACAGCTGACATTGATCCGACAAACGTCGAAACTGCTCGCTACGACAACCAAACCTTTGCTGTCTAAGTACGTCTAGTCCCTGAGGCATATAGAAATACTTCATTTTCTTTCCTCCTCAATGAGCTATTTGCGATAAAATCGCCAGTTCTGTACAAATGTTGGCGAAACTTCCCGGCTGCGCAGCAACAATGTTGTACGTCCGCTTCCATCCTGCGCAGGTGGATTATCGGGGCTTTTTGCAATGTACAGAATTTTTCCCGATGTTTCAATGGTCTGTATCCCAACCACTCCACCGGAAAACTGCCAGGTCAAGGTAAGAGTCCCTGTCTGTGTGACACGCTGGACATTGGTCAGATAGGCATATCCCGCCTGAACATATCCCAATTCATCCGGCTGACCATCGACGGGTTCCATCAGCGTACCGTCCAAATGGAACACCCAATCAAAGGTATGGCATTCTTTTTCTTCTGCCTTATTCTCTACGCTGAAAACATCTGAAAAGCCATCTTGCGTCAACACAATTTTACGAAGAAAATCAATCCCTTCATAAGCAGATTGCGCTTTTGTATAGAGATGATCCTGCCCATAATGGAGCACCGTACCAGGATCAACACCGGGATGATTGCGTCCATCCATCACCACAGTGTTATGGGAGACCGTAGTACGATGAAATTCAGGACACAATTTAGCCGCATAGCCGCAGTTGGAGAGATCATGCGTAATGCGCTCTCCAAAGGCGCTCACTTCTATTGTCATCTTATCCGGATGAGCATGACTGGGTGTACAATGTCCAAATTTATGGAACAACTCGATGGCACCATAGCGAAGCGTAGCAAAATTGGAAGCCTCAAAAAGATGAGAACCCTTAAAATAAGGTAAACTCTTTATTGTTTCCTCTTTCGCCGGTTGGCCAAACAACAACCACTCTAAACTTACATTTCCCACATAGGTGGGATAAGATAACGGTACCGGTACCCTAGTATAGGGCATCTCACGAATCACCTGGGCCAGCGCAGCAATTTCTTCTCCGCCCTTGCGCTGAGAAAATATTTTAGCGCCCATTTCGTAGATAAAGGAATAGGTTTTTAATCCTAAATTGGGCCATCCATCGTTGGGGTTAGGCAATTGACCACAGGAAAAAGCGTATTTGCAAGGCGCTAAAAGCATTTGATAAATGGTATCTTCCACATCTTCGGGTATCTCCTGGTTATATATCCGAGCAAAAAGCAGTGTATTCATAAACACTTCCAAGGTAAAAAAATTATAATGGATAGAACCTTCATACCAGAAATAGCTGGAAGTTACCCCACCGCCACGCACTTGATCGCTAAAACCATAACGTCGAGAAAAAGCACGATCGATCAGATCGGTATTGTTGGTCATCAAACCAACTGCAGCCACCGCTGCATTCAACCAACAAGGAATATTGTGAATCCAGCGTTTTTGAGCATCCAAAAAATATGCACAGGGAATCAACATCCATTGCGATATATTGGTCAGCCATTCTTGTGGTAGTACATCTCGCAGCAATTCCAATCCACCGCACATACGCACCAAAAAGATTGCCTCATTCAGTGCCTGAGGCGTTATTTTTCCGTTTCCAGATGGCCAAGTGTTTCTTCCGTGTTCACAAAATCGATACCAGTTTTCCCCGTAAAAACCAATCACTTTTATAAAATAATCCAGATACCGCTGTTCACCATCCACACGATAAAGCACCGCAGATTGTACTGCTGACATCAACGCGTCATAACGGTAAAGATATACCCAAGAGGCGTCATATTCCGCACCGGTCACAATATTTCCACAACAACTACAACGATGGACATGAGGATTTTCCAAATCAAAGGTTAAAAAAGTACCACATTTCGGACAAAAATATACATGTCCCCAACCACTTTCGATGGTTGGATCATCCGAAAAATGTTCCATCCATCGTGATACGTTTTTGCGAAGTCCCGAAAGAAGTTGCTCCCCTTCCCTGGACTTTGCACGTTGCAGCAGTTGCTGCATACAATCGATATATCGCATTGCCATTTGTCACTACCTTTCCAAACACATTGTCATTTCTTGATTGATTTTCATCAGTCTTGCCAGCTTCATCCCAGCACCTCACGCATCTTAGTTTAACATTTCACTTTTGGGATGCATATCTGCTTTTCTTCATACCAATCAACGTCAAATATGAAGGGATGTATTTTTTCATATTCCTTCCTTAACTTGCTATGCGATATTTTACATCGATATCATTTTGTCTATGTTACTGTATACATAAAAAGCTGAGATGAAAATCTAATTTGTGATGCTTACGCCATGGTTTTGAGCATTTCCAATGTGACCTCATAGCGCAGCGAACCATTGGATAAATACTCCTGCAAAACTTCCAGCATAACATCAGGCATCCGTAAAACTTCATCTGCTGCAAAACCGGCAATATGCGGTGTGCAAAACACATTGGGAAGCGCTGCTAAATCAGGACGTACCGGTTCTGGCCAGGTTACATCCAATACCGCCGAACGTTCTGGCTTCTCTGTCAACGCACGGATCAAATCATCCTCCACTACCTGAGCCCCTCTTCCCGTATTGATGAAGGTGCCATTGTCCTTCATCAAAGAAAAGAGACGATAATCTAACATTCCTACGGTCTGTGGATTGTTGGCTATATGGTTGGAAATGGTTTGACACTGGGAAAATATTTCTTCCAGAGAATATGTTCTTTCAATTCCCAACGCAGCGGCTCGCTGTTGGGTCAAAAAGGGATCATATACCATCAGCTGTACACTGTACTGACGCAGCATTCGAATCACCAGGGAACCGATCATTCCTGCACCTAAAATTCCAACCTTGGTATGATAAGTTCCAGGATATTCTGTAAGAATCTTCCAATGAGCATCGTTCCAACTCAATTGTTTATACAGTGCAAGAGAACGATAAAAGCCTTTGTTCGCATGAATGATCTCTCCAACCGTAAATTCTGCCACCGGAATGCTCATAGCTCCCCAGGCGCTCACCACCCGAACTCCCCGCTCCAGATAAGGCCTGGCAAAATGTTGTACCGAACCAGCCACATAAATCAACAGTTCCAAATTGGGAAAATATTGTTCAATTTCTTCTGTTGTCAGTTGCGGTATCTCCCAAGTAGCTACGATAATCCTTGTATCCCGCAAAAAATCCTTGTGCTCCTGCAAATTTTCTCTGCCAATAAGATCCGGGCAGAAATCCAACAACGCTTCGAAACGTTCCCTTCGCCCTTTTGCAAACACATACCGAATGCGAAAACCATCTCTCTTGGCCAAAAAAACTGCCTTCTTTTTCTGTTCCATTTCACGCCCTCATTTCCGTAACATATACTTGCCGGCAAATCATATCGATATCGTTAAAATTATTATCCTATTCTTCTGCCGACGGGGCAATGGACAATCCTTGACCTAAAGCAGCAATCCTTTTCATCCTCCGCCTAAAACATTGCGGCAACGTGTGATACGCAGTATACTGAAATCGATCTAAAATTGGATACTTTGTCGTACAGGAGGATTATAAATGAATCGTGATATACCCTTTATCGTATTCACCAAATACTGGAAAACCCATTCTCTTTCACAATTGGCAGATACTCTTGCACCGCTGGGATTTGACGGTGTGGAACTACCTGTAAGATCCGGTTTTCAAATAGAACCATCCTGTGCAGATCAAGAACTATACCATGCGCAAAAACAGCTTTCTGATGCTGGACTACCGATTTTGAGCGTCGCTGCTCCCCTAGAAGAGAAAGTGTTTTATGGATGCGCCCAAGCAGGAATTGAGCAAATTCGGATTATGTTTACAGGACAAAATCCGAAGATCCCCTATTTCCAACGAAAAAAGGAGATGCAATCTATACTCTCTCACGCACTTTTCTGGTGCCGCGACTATGGAGTTAAAATTGCGGTACAGCCTCACTACGGCCCAGGCATTGCTCAGTCTATGGAACTGTACGATTTGATAAAAGACTACGATCCGCAATACATCGGCGCTATCTGGGACGCCGGTCATGCAGGGCTTGCGGGAGAAGCGCCGGAGCAAGGATTGGATATTCTTTGGCCATATCTTACAGGGATCAATCTGAAATCCGCTTATTATCTTCCGTCCAAAGCAGCACCGTCAGAAGAAATATTATACCAACCTTACTTTACCGAAGGACGAGAAGGTCTTTGTTCCTGGAACCGAGCTACGCAGTATCTCAGAAGCCATAATTTTACCGGCTATGTATGCATCTTTGCTGAATATACCGATCTTTCCCAAACGCTGATGCTTACAAAAAAAGATCTTATCTATGCCCGTACCCTGATGAATCAAGCAAATGATTCTGCCAATTCCTTATGAATATCTTACAATTTGAACAGCAGTTTTCATATGGGGATGTACATTTTTGTGGAAAGCTGTATAATGAAATAGGTTTGGACCGTCTCAAAGGTATCCTTTGAGAAAACGGGAAAATAAAATATGGCTTTTTCTTCATGGCCATAGAACGGAGGACTTCTATGAAAAGCTACCGTACCTATCCGTCAGAAAAGATTACCTTTCAGGACAGAACCACCGGCGCAACCGTTCATCAGCTGACCAACTATAAGTGCAACAGTACCCATCCATATTTTACCGATGACGGTTGGTATGATAACGATCGTCGTATGCTGTTCATCTCGGAGAGAGAGAACGCGCGTAACATTTACAGCATTGAGATTGCCTCGGGAGAGATCAGCCAGCTGACCAATATGCCCGCCGGCGATCCGGGACTCACCAGCCCCATGTTTGTCAACAAAAAGTACAACGAGACCTATTATCTCTATCGCGGATGTATCTATGCGCTCAATCTGGAAACATTGGAGAGCCGCCCTCTTTATATTGTGCCCAAAGGTTTTACCTGCGGCGGAGCACGTCCTACCGGTGATGGAGAATCCATCGTCTTTGGACTGACCGAGGATACCAGCAGCCGCATTCACGCCAACCTGTCTGCCGGATATATCGGTATGCGGGACATCTTCGAGGCAAAACCCGACTGCCGTATTGTTCGCATCCACCTGGCAAGCGGTCGTGCTGAGGAAGTATGGCAGGAAAACTGCTGGGTTGGACACGTGAATCCCTCCACTACGCTTGGCAATATCATCTCCTTCTGCCATGAAGGTCCCTGGCAGTTGGTGGATCACCGTATCTGGGTGCTCAATCTGGACACCGGAAAAGCCTGGAAGATCCGGGAACGCCAGGAGGAAGGTGAGATGGTGGGACATGAATACTGGTTTGAGGATGGCATTCATGTAGGATATCAGGTACATCATCGTACTCCGGGCCAGGAAGAGTCCTTCTTTGGATTTGAAGACTACAACGGCAACAATCGGATGGAAGCCAGCTGGGGCGCTCCCATGCCCACACCTGACCATATCCACTCGGTTGGCTTTAATCTGGTGGTAGGCGATTCCGGCAAAACCATCAAAGCGTTCAAATACAATGGTGAGAAATTTGAGGGTCCGAGAATCATCTGTATGCATGACGGCGATTTCTTCTTTGGCGCACATCATCCCCATCCCCGTATGACCCGGGACGAAAAGCATGTGGTCTTTAACAGTACCCGCACCGGTTACTGCAATATCTATATGGTAGATATCCCGGAGGATTTCAATTCCCTCCCCATGGTGGATATGAGCCAGTATAAGAAAAAATAAGGTTTCTCTGTCTTCATAGGAAACAAAAGGTATAAAGAAAGCGGCCTTCTCCCTACTGTATTTCGTAGAGAGAAGGCCGCTTCTTATAAACTGCATATTTGATATTCGCTGAAAGACCCTTGACATCAAACTTTTAGCAGCAAAACCATCTGTACGTTATGAAAGCAGGGCATCCGCCAACGCTTCCAGCGCCGGGATATCGCTCTCCTTAAGAACACCGCGAACGGTAACCACAGGCTCCACAACGGTAATCTCTTTCATACCGGAGAGGATTTCGCGCATGGTTTTGGCAGCAGAGGGCGCCCAGCTGCCATTTTCGATCAGGGCAACCGTACGCTTCTGATAAGCCTTGGCAGCCAGATGATGCAGAAAATCCTCCATATAAGGCATCAAACCGGCATTGTAGCTGGATGCGGCTAACACGATTTTACCGTAGCGGAAAGCGTTTTCCAGCGCTTTGGCGGTATCGGTTCTGGCAAGATCCATCACCACAACGTTACCGCAGCCTTTTTGCCGCAAAATCTCCTCCAGTTTACGGGCAGCCATACCGGTATTGCCGTGCAGAGTAGCATAGGCAATTACAATTCCTTCGCTTTCCACCCCATAGCTGCTCCAGGTTTGATACAGATCCAACACATGGGGAATGGTTTCCTTCAGCACAGGACCATGCAGCGGGCAGACAATCTGAATATCCAGGCCAGCTGCCTTCTTCAGCAGCGCCTGTACCGGTGCACCGTATTTTCCTACAATATTAAAATAATATCTTCTTGCCTCATCGTCCCAGGGCTCGTCCACGTCCAAGGCTCCGAATTTGCCAAAGCCATCGGCGCTGAACAGAACCTTATCGCAGCTGTCGTAAGCCACCATCACCTCAGGCCAATGTACCATCGGCGCCATCACAAAGGTGAGGGTATGTTTACCCAAACTGAGGGTATCCCCTTCCTTTACCACCACTTTTGGCTGTTCTCCCAAAGAGAAAAAGCAGGGAAGCATCTGAAAGGTTTTAGCATTTCCCACCAGCGTAATGGACGGATACTTTTCCACCACCGCCTGAATGCTGGCCGCATGATCCGGCTCCAGATGATTGATGACCAGATAATCGGGGATACGCCCCGCCAATTCCCGATCCAAATTTTGAAGGAACTCAGCCGTTTTCCGTTTGTCCACTGTATCCATCACTGCGATCTTTTCATCCAAAATCACATAGGAATTGTAGGAAATACCATTGGGAATCTGATACTGCCCTTCAAAAAGATCCAGATCCTTATCGTTTACACCAATATAACGAATGTCCTTGGTTATCATATTTTTGCCTCCTTGAGAATAGAATGACATACTCCACAATGATTATACACACAACCAAAGCATTTGTCATTGCTTTGGGAAAATTTTTATATCAGTGTATACCATAAGCATATAAATGAAATATATATACCAAAATACAGCCAATGCTTTCGTTAAAAAGCATTGGCTGTAAAACAACACCGATCTTCAGGCTATTGGATAGAGATTATTTCTCCTTTTTTCCGGTTATCTTTGCCAACAGGCGAACCACAAGAGAAATAACAATCATTACAAAAAAGATACCCAGCATTCCCTGGCCGGTAAGCATCAGGGCATCCATCACGTTTTCCATCATCGCTGCATCTCTCCTTTTTTAGCGAATCATCTGGGGAACCAGATACAGAATCATACCGCCAGCCAGTACCGAAGCAATCTGACCAGACACATTGGCGCCGATGGCGTGCATGAGGATATGGTTGGTTTTATCTTCGGACAGGGCCATCTTCTGCACCACACGAGCAGACATGGGGAAAGCGGAGATGCCGGCAGCACCGATCATAGGATTGACCTTCTCTTTGAGGAAGAGATTGAGAATCTTTGCAAACACACAACCTGCAATGGTATCGAACACAAAAGCAGCCAGTCCCAAAGCCATAATCATCAGGGTCTGAACGCTGACAAACTGATCGGCTTTCATGCTGAAGGAGATGGTGATACCCAACAGCAGAGTAATCAGATTGGCCAGAGAGGTCTGTGCAGTCTCAGACAGCCGCTCCAAGCAACCGCATTCCCGCAGCAGGTTACCGAACATCAGGAAGCCTACCAGCGCCACAGACATGGGAGCAACCAAACCGGCAATGATGGTCACAACAATGGGGAACAGGATACGGGTGGTACGGGAAACGGATTTGGGATTATAGGGCATACGGATCATGCGCTCCTTCTTGGTGGTAACCAAGCGGATGGCAAAAGGCTGAATGATGGGAACCAGCGCCATATAGGAATATGCAGCCACAGCGATAGGACCAACATACTGGCTCTTAAGTACCTGAGACACCAGAATGGAAGTAGGACCGTCCGCAGCACCGATGATACCGATTGCGGCAGCATCTTTCAGATCAAAGCCCAGGAAGCAGGAGATAATGACCGCGGCAAAAATACCGAACTGGGCAGCGGCACCAAACAGGAACATCTTGGGATTGGAAAGCAGCGGGCCAAAATCAATCATAGCACCGATACCGATAAACAACAGTAGCGGCATGGCCTCAGATGCCTCAATGCCCACCTCAAACAGCCACTGGATGACGCCGTGGCTTTCTCCAATGCCCTCTACCATCTGGTTGAGCACACCGGAATTGGGCAGATTTACCAGGATTGCGCCGAATCCCATCGGCATCAACAGTGCGGGTTCAAAGTCCTTCTGGATTGCCAGATAGATCAGGATACCGCCAATGACATACATCACCAGCTGCTGCCAGGTGATAGACAGAACCCCTTCAAACAGGAACTGCATAGAAAAACATACCTCCCTAAAAAATTTATACAACATTCGACGGCAACGGAAAATCTTGTCTCCAAAAGAAACACATTCCACATCTGCCAACGAAATTCTGTATAATACGATTTTGTGCCAAATCAGGGCAGAAAAAAGAGACGCCACAGAGAGTTGATATTCTGCTGCGAAAGCAAAACGCCAGATAAAAAGATAAACCTATGTTCTATTTACCATAGAACATAGGTCTTGTCATTTCAAGTTAAACCAGAACCTTTCCACCTGTATGGGCGTAAAGCTCGCGTGTTGATTTAACTGCGTCTTTTCTCGCTGACTACTCCCCTATCGGCATGGGCAACTCCCAGCCATTCCTTTACTATCATACCGATTTTTCCATGCTTTGTCAACCGGAATATTACAAAAAAACAAACAATCTGTGACTGTGGCCTGGAGCAGTTTGATAGATCCAATCGGGAAAGATCAGATACCAAATTCCACAAAACAGTACCGATCAGACCAATAATTTTTGGTTCGCATCCACGGTTCGATGGCTACTGCTTCGGTGGGACGTTCCACCCAACCGAATACCCCTTCAAAACTGGAAGGGCCAACGTTATAAACCTCTCCGTCCACGTGGTGATGGGGTCCCAACAGATTGCGGTTGCCCGAGAACAGCTCTACCGAGAGGATATTTTCTCCTTCCCGCACAAACGCTGTGACATCCACCTCATAAGGCGCCCACAGCAAAGCTTTTACCGGTTTTTGATTGACGGAAACCTGAATCATGGCAGCCATCGGCTTAGGCAGCGACAGTAGGATGGGTTTTCCGCTTTCCAGCTGCTGCTTGGTGACCACAAAAGGACACTGTACCGTCACACATCCCGCAAAGAAACATAATCCTTGCTGGGTAAAGCTTCCGGGGGCAAAGACGGTAGGCTGTTTGACAAGGACAAACCCTCCGTCGGTGGTAAGGGCGGCGCGAGGACCTTTTTCGAAAGCACTCTCGCTGATCACCCCGAAATTGCCGATGAGATAGATACTCTCCAGCTCGGTGTCATAGGTCAGTTTATTCTTCTCCGTCTCATACACACCTTTGCCATAGAGCACATCATACACCTTCTGCCGCTGATGGAAACGGCAGGAAAGCACAATGGTGTTGTCACCCTCCCGCAGATGTTCCCGGATGGGAAGGCGTTTCATCGAGGTGTCCTTCCACCAACCATGATCGGTATATGGTACGGGCTGGTCATTGACCACGATAGAAAACTTTTCCGGTGTCTCCAACACCAGCTCCAACTCCCCAATATCCTCTACACGGCTGACCTGGAAATGAAAACGAAGGCTGATATCACAGTCCCGCTGCTGTGCCAACAGCTCCTTGAACAGACGGATTACCGCCTTTTGTGGCATCCAGGGCCCCTCGTCCACACGATATTCACAAAGATCCAGCGTCAGGCAGCCGGGATCCATCCGGACAATCTCCCACTGCTTGGGCACTAAGGGGAGGACAATCGGTTGTTGTGTTTGCTGATGTACCTGCGGCTCCCCTTCCTCCAAAATCAGCATATAGGACTGCATGGGGGCAAAATCCAGCTGTAAACAGGTACTCTCTGAGTCCAAGAAGGCGTCAGGCGTCGTTTCCTCCAGTGTAGAAACATCCAGCATCACTGGACGCCAGTGACCGGGGATGGATACACGGACCATGGATAGGCCCTCGTCATGACTGGTATTGACCAGCCAGCACATCCGCTTGCCGTCTGAAAGGGTTCTCTGGCAAAGATGAATCTGCTCTGCCAGTGCACCTTCTCTGCGCACATCCACCGCATATCGGCTCCACTGGGAGACCTTGAGGTCAAAATCGGTGGAATCCTTGGGAATCACCACCGCTTGACGCAGCTGTTCCAATGCCGCGTCCGCTTTGCGCCCTCCCACCGTAGTGGGCAGCGCACCGGCGGCAATGATATGTCCACCCTGCGCGGCAAACTCCACCAGCAGGCGAAGGGTATTCTCATCGATGGTAACCATCTGCGGGAGCACTACTGTGGTATATCCATACTGTCCAATCCAAAGCCGTCCATCCCGCACAGCGCCATGGCGCTTGATCATCGTCTCGTCGCCAAAATGATAGTCCACATGAAGTCCGGACATATGTTTGGCCAACGATTCAAAAGCATGGTCCAACGCTTTCAGCTGGGAATTGTTGGTGCCGTCAAAAAGAAGATAACCGCTTCTCATGGGATGGATTACAAGAGTATCGATCAGCTTCTTGCCATCGGTAAGCAGTACGCCGAGACGGGCCAGATAATCATTAAACCGGCGATATTCTTTCCACCAAGGCTGCTGGATAAACAGGGACGGCGGGTAATCCCGTTTGCGCATTCCACGAATGGTATAACCGGAAAGATGCTGACACATCAGATTGATGCCGCGAACATACTGCCACTGAGCCATCCAGCGCAGTTCTTCAAAGGAGATATTCCATCCGCACAGGGCATAGGTCTCGGTGATCACCTGCTTTTTCCCCAACTGCTCCGCCACCGAGGCGACCTGTTTGGGAACCACAGGACTTCCCTGGGTACGGCGCAGCCAGTCGATGCCCGGAATATGCATATATTCATAGAAAGGCATACTCCCGGAAGTTCCCGTCATCTGGGAATAGATGCTCTCCTCCATCATCACATGGCCTGTCAGCTTGCAGCCATGGGATTCGCACCAGTCATAGATCTGTTTCATGTAGTTTTGGGAAAACAGTTCGCTGATCATTGTCCAGAAATCATAGCGTACCGACCCGCTCTCAGCACATTCCACAAAAAGCGCCGGAAGGAAATCCACCACATCATAATGGTAGCGCTTTTCAAATTCTTCCCGGGCGATAAACGACCAGGGAACATCCCCCTCCGAAATACGGGGTTCATCGGTAAAGAATCCGCCCAGTCCGGTGCCGAACTGATCTTTGAACCGCTGATAGTACGCCTCATGGGTGGAATCCAAAAACGCTTTGACCACCTTGGCGTTGATAATGTCAATATAGTAGGGGCAGCTGGTCTGAAAAACAATGGCATACTCCTGCTGAGGGTCAATCTGCTCTACTTGCATCCGATGGATCTGACGCTGTGCATCGATTTGATAGATTCCCAAAATCGCATCCGGTGCAGTGCGGTCCAGCTGTACGGTACGGGTTGTGCCGTCCGGATAAGAGATGTCGCCACCGGTAAAGGACGCTATCTTTTCCCCTTTGAGGGTGGTCATAGCAAGACCGCGGGCATAATACTCCTCCCCCAAAGCAGGAACCTTACCTCCGGCAAAGCCGCTGGGCCATCCCTCTTCGTCATAGGCCCAGGGCAACATCCCGTTTTTGACCCCTTCCCGAATACCGGTAGCAATCCGTGCAAACCACTCCTCGCCCAAATATTCAATCTCAATGCCGGAGCGGGCGTGCATAAAATAGCCACCTGCGCCTGACTTTGCCATTTCCTGAATCTGCCAGGTCATCATCCCATCCTCCAGTTGGTCGTTCCAGGACCAAAATGGGAGCGGACGGTAACAGGCTTTGGGATCGGCAAGACGTTCTTTCCACTCTGCCATATGTGACACCTCTCTTTGATTTTATTGTGCAGGTAAAGATTTATAAATTTCCATAAATAATTTAATCTTATCCTACCATGAACCAGGCAAAAAAGCAATCATTTTGACAGAGGGTTGTCGGTGAATCTTCACAACACAGTGCATTGGACTTTATCTCCTCTCCCGGCTCTCCACAACAATGCACGCGAAAATTCCCCAGAAAACCATAGGATTTTCTGGGGAAACATGACAATCTTAGACACAATGCCAGGAAAAGAAGAAGAGGCAACCGCCCCCGTCTCCTTTCCTGTGCATCCGAACATTCTGCATTTAATCATACCAAGACTTATACCATATCCTGATATGGCTTTGAAGA
The DNA here is from genome assembly GCA_002305685.1 of Ruminococcaceae bacterium UBA1405. Classification (GTDB taxonomy): domain Bacteria; phylum Bacillota; class Clostridia; order Oscillospirales; family Ruminococcaceae; genus UBA1405. The sequence goes on along the minus strand of DBQB01000053.1, from coordinate 20,501 downwards.
ACCCTATTCTCAATGTTTTCCCCAGTTGGAAGGGGCAAACAGCATCATAAACGGAATGATTTCCAACCGTCCCAGCAACATATCAGCACACAGAACGACCTTGGATAGATCGGAAAAATCAGCAAAGCTTCCAATGGGACCGGAAGCACCCAGGCCGGGACCAATGTTGTTCAGACACGCTGCTACTGACGCCAGTGTGGTATCAAAGCCCAAATTTTCCAGCGACAATACTAGAACCGAGATTCCTGTGATGATCAGATAAAACGCCATATATTGCCAGATTCCCCGTAAGGTATCGTCGCTGACCAGCTTACCGTCCATGCGCACTACCGATACCTTTCGAGGGCTGAGCTGACGGCGCCGCTCACACAAAGCGGATTTGATCATCAACAAAATGCGGGAAACCTTAATGCCGCCGCCGGTAGAACCGGCAGAAGCACCCACAAACATCAGCAGCACCAAAATCCATTTGGAAAACTCCGGCCAGACATCAAAGTTTACAGTAGCGAAACCGGTGGTGGTCATAATGGAGGAAACCTGGAATGCAGCATGATGCATTGCCTGGCGCAGATTGGGATAAAGATGGTAGGTGTCCGCGGTAATCAGACCCGCCGCCACCACCTGAATCAGCAAATATAAGCGCAGTTCTTCGTTACGCAGCGCCTGCTTGGGTTTGCCGGTGATCAAAAGATAATATACAGTAAAGTTTACCCCAAACAAGGTCATAAAGATAGTGATAATGGTTTGCTCGTAGGAGGAATAGCTGGCAATGCTGTCCGCATAAATTCCAAATCCACCCGTGCCGGCTGTACCGAAAACGGTAGTCAGATTGTCAAACCAGGGCAGCCCGCCCAACGCCAGCAGAAGAAATTGCAGCGCACTCATTCCAATATAGAGGCCATACAGGATCTTAGCGGAAGTACCGGTTTTGGGAACCAGTTTATCCACCTCCGGTCCAGGGCTTTCCGCACGCAAAAGATAAAGACTTTGCCCCGAACCCTTAGCGGTAGGATGGATCGCCAACACAAATACAAGAACACCCATACCGCCCAACCAGTGGGTAAAACTACGCCAGTACAACAGTCCTTTTGAGAGCGCTTCAACATCCTTAAGAATGGTAGCGCCGGTGGTGGTAAAACCGGAAATGGTTTCAAAGACACTATCCAAAAAGCTGGGAATCTCGCCGCTAATGTAAAAAGGCAGCGCTCCAAATACAGAGATTACAATCCAGGCCAATGCTACAGCAATAAATCCTTCCCTAGGATAATAATCAGCTTTATATTTGGGTTTCATTAAAAGTATACCGATAACCGCCATAAGCAATACGCTGATCAAAATAGGGAATATCGTATCATATTCCCGAAAATAAAGAGAGATACCGGCTGACGGAAGTAGAAAAACTGCTTCTACACACAGGATACGGCCAATGAGATTGGCAATCATTTTGTAATTCATTTCATTCGTGTTCCTTACTTGAACTGGAAAGTAAAAAATTCAACGGTGATACAACACGTTACTGTTATTCAAAGATATCATTGAGATTGTAAAAAATACGATCTGCTGTGGTAACGACCACCACGCTGTCTCCCTGCCGAAGAACATCGCTTCCGTTGGGGATGATAATCCTGCCGCGCCGGTGAATACAGGCCAGCAGTACACCGGACTTGATTTTGAGATTTTTCAGCGGGGTTTCCAGATGATGGGTGTTTGGCGTTACCGAAAACTCCAGCGCTTCCACCTTCTCCCGCACCAGGCGGTGCAGCGCCAAAACCGATCCCTGGGAGGTGTGATCCAGTGCGCGGATATATCGCACAATATCGTTGCAGACGATGTTTTTAGGGCTGACAATCGACTCTACTTCCATCTGCGCCGCCAGATCGGTGTATTCCATCCGGTTGATTTTTGTAATGACCTTATACACGCCTATGCGTTTGGCAAACATAGAAAGGACAATGTTCACTTCATCCAGATCGGTGAGGGTCACAAACGCGTCGGTATTTTCAATCTCCTCTGCCGCCAAAATATCCATCTGCGTTCCGTCGCCATGGATAATCTGGGCATCCGGAATATCCGCAGCCAGTTTTTCACACTGCTGGGAATCGATTTCCAAAATCTTGACCCGATACCCTTCTGAAAGTAAAATTTTAGCCAAGTAAAACGCAATACGACTTCCGCCAATGAGCATGACGTTGCGAATACGATGATCCAGAAAATTGAGTTTTTGAACAAAAGAAGCAAGATCTCGGAAAGATCCCGTAACATAAATATTATCCCCTGCGCGCAGCTGAAAATCTCCGGAAGGAATTTCCAGATTCTCTCCCCGCTCCACAGCACATACCAGTACCTGGCATTTGGTCAGATGCGTCAACTCTCGAAGGTATCGTCCGCACAGGATGTTATCTTTTTGCAGCTTAAGTTCAATAATCTCGGCCTTTCCTCTGGCAAAGGTTTCCCGTTTGATGGCTGCTGGGAAATGAATCAGATTGAGTATCTCCATCGCGGCGGCAAGATCGGGATTGATGGTCATACTCAGTCCCAGATCCTCCTTGAGCAAAGCCAACTGTTCGGTATATTCTGGGTTGCGCACCCTAGCGATGCTGCGCTTAACCCCAAGTTTCCGGGCAGTGATACAGCAAAGAAGATTCACCTCATCGGCAGATGTTGCAGCAATCAGCAGATCGGACTTGCCAACTTCCGCTTCCTGTAACGTTTTTAAGCTAGCGCCATTTCCCAAGATTCCGATGACATCATACTGGGTAACAGATTTTCCTAATACGCTGGGATTTCGATCAATAATCACCAGATCATGGCCCTCAGAGGAAAGCCTTTGGGTTAATGTAACACCGACTTTCCCGTCGCCCACAATGACGATTCTCATATATTTTTCCTTTCATTCCGAAAATCATTTTACCGGCGCCTCCAGCGCCAAAGATGCAAATCATATCCATGCAAATCCCCCTCAAAAGAGGGCATTGCAAATTCATATTAACATTATGAAGATCAAAATACAAGAGCCGTTCTCTATTTGTCGAAAAAAGTGAAACACCTACGATAAAATTTTCAACATCCCTTCCCCCAGTCTGCATTCATCCTGTGCCCCGTCGTGGATTTTTCAGGTGTTTCATGATATAATGAAAACAATATGTTTTCCATCAATATCCACCGCCTTTCCCGGAAACGACGGAAGGCAAAAATCCCGGCAACAACACCGTTGCATCGCCGCATCCTCCTGACAACGGTGCCGGAATATCTGGACAGATCAAAAAGAAAAGGCAGGGACCGCTATGTTTCAAAAATTGGTCGCTATTGAACCAATCCGTATGGACGCCCAGGCACAGCAGCAGCTTTCGGAATATGCGCAGCAGGTAATATGCTACGAGGATCTTCCGAAAAACGACGAGGAAATCATCCGGCGCATAGGGGACGCCGACGCCGTGCTGGTTTCCTACACCACCAACATTTCAAGACAGGTCATCGAGGCCAGCACAAATTTGCGCTACATCGGAATGTGTTGCAGCCTATACAATCCCCAAAGCGCCAATGTAGATATTCTTGCAGCCAACCAGCGGGGAATTACGGTGCTGGGAATCCGTGATTATGGGGACGAAGGGGTGGTTGAGTTTGTCATCAGCGAGCTGGTTCGGTTGCTGCACGGGTTCGGCGAAAGGATGTGGCGGGATGCGCCGCTGGAACTGACCGGTATGAAATGCGGCATTCTGGGGCTGGGTACCACCGGACGGATGGTGGGAGACGGTCTGCGCTTTTTTGGGGCTGATGTTTCCTATTACAGCCGTACCCGCAAGTCGGATGCGGAAGCTGCCGGTTACCGCTATCTTCCTCTGGAACCGCTGCTGGAAGAGGTGGATATCCTCTGTACCTGCCTCAACAAAAATGTGCTGCTGCTCCATGAGGCAGAATTCCAGAAATTTGGCAATGAAAAAATTATCATCAATACGTCCATTGGCCCTTCCTTTGACTTCGAGCCGCTTTCCCAATGGCTTCAAAATCCAAACAACTATTTCATCTGCGATACCCTGGGGGCTCTGGGAACCGGGGAACAGGCCATCGCGCTGACCCGGCAGCCTAACGTCAGCTGTGCCTTTCAGTCTTCCGGAATGTCCGCCCAGGCGGTAACCAGGTTGGGAAAAAAGGTGCTGGAGAACATTCGCCGATTCCTCGGCGAAACCGGCGCATTGTCCTGATCCTGTCGGAGGATCATCCATGAAACTGCTGTCGATTCAAACATTGCATAACACCCCGGAGGAAAAACGGATTGTCCTCACCTGTTTTGCCGCTGCCTGTGTGGCGGGGATCTCCTCGCAGACACTGGGGGTGGTACTTCCCAACCTGCGGGAAAGTTATCAGCTCAGCTACGAACTGTCCGGGCTGCTGATCTCTGCCCAGTCGGTGGGTACCATGACCGCCAACATCGTTTCCGGCTTGCTCCCGCTGCTGTTGGGACGCAAGAGAAGCGTCCTGGCACTGACCTGCTGGCTGATGCTGGGAGCGGTGATTCTGCTGCTTACCGGCAATCCCCTGCTCCTGATGGCTGCCGGCTTTATGATTGGACTGAGCCGCGGTGGCGCCATCAATTTCGGAAACGTCACTGTGGGTATCTATGGAGCAGATAAAACCCGCTCCATGAATCTGGCGCACGCCTGTTTTGCGGTTGGCGCGCTTTGCACCCCTTTTTCCGCCATGTTCTTTTCGGCAATACACTGGTGGAAGGGAGCTCTGGCGGTGACTGGCATATTGGGAGCCATACTGGTTTTTCTGTATTGGACTATGCCTCTTCCTGCTGACCGGAATCCAAGTGCCCGCAGCGATACCGTCCCTGTCCCCAACATCTCCTCCCGGCGTCCCTATCTGCGAAGCCGCCGGTTTTGGACTGCGGGATTTATCCTGCTGTTTTACATTGCCGCCGAGTATGGCATCAGCGGATGGCTTGTCACCTATTTCAAAGAAAGCGGCCTGCTGAGCGGTGCATTATCACAGTTTATGAGCTCGCTGCTCTGGGCAGCCATTTTGATAGGCCGGCTCACCTGTGCAACTATGGCCGGAAAGATTCAGCGCCATAAACTGCTGATACTCAGCGGGGCCGGGTTTGTGACGTTTTTGGTCTTGCTGCTGCTCAGTTCTTCTCCATTCCTGATTGTAGTGGGTATCTTCGGGTTTGGCTTTTTTATGGCGGGAATCTATCCTTCCACCCTGGCAGGGGTCAATGAGGAGATCGGCGGCAGTGATCTGGCCATGAGCATCCTGGTGACCATGGGCGGAATCGGAGGAATTGGTATGCCCGCCGCCATCGGATATCTGTCGGAACGCACCGGCATCACCGGCGGAATGTGGCTCCTGGTAGCAGTAGCCGCGGCCACTCTGGCGATGATTCTGTATAACGGTTATCTGCAGCGGCAACCCAGCCGTATCCAATAGTCATACCGATCGTTCCCCGATAAGGAGGTATATCCATTGCGTGTACAGCAGTTTATGTTGGAAAAGCGCCGCGCCATGCTCTATGCCGGCCAAAACCACTCTGATACTTTGCTTTATCTGCACGGGGAACCGCTTCCCTCTCCCCTGCTTGAACAGCTGCTTGAGAATAACAACGCTGGAATCGTCTTTTTGCCGGATACCGCATGGAACCGGGAATTATCCCCCTTCCCAGCGCCAAAGGTATTCGCGCGGGGAGAAGATTTTCAAGGCGGTGCTGCCCTCTATCTGACAGAACTCACCGATAAAATCATTCCGGCCATAGAAGGAGAACTGCCGTCTCCCCCCCCCGTCCATCGAGGAATCGCCGGATATTCGCTGGCCGGGCTCTTTGCCATCTATGCGCTGTACCATTCCCAGCTGTTCTCTCGGGGCGCCTCCATCTCCGGTTCTCTTTGGTTCGATGGATTTTTGGAGGATATTATGGAAAAAATGATACCACAGCAGGTGGAAAAAGTTTATTTTTCATTGGGCCTACGAGAAAAACATTCCAGAAACCCAAGGATGGCCCGGGTAGAGCAGTGTACCGACACCCTCTACCGGCATCTGCAAGCGCACGGTGTCAAAACGATCCTGGAATACCATCCCGGCGGACATTTTCAGGACATTCCCCAAAGGATTTTCGCCGGACTTGATTGGACTTTGCGATAAAGGTTGTGGAATCATGAAACCCATATCTCCCAATAAAATTCAAACGTTTTTGCTGGATGCTGCTTTCTTTTTGGTGGGAAGTCTGCTGTATGCGGTATCGGTAAACACCTTCACAGCTCCCAACAACATCGCGCCCGGCGGCTTTACCGGTATCGCCACCATGCTCAACTATCTGTTTGAACTTCCCATCGGCGCTACAATTGTTGCTATGAATCTTCCTTTTTTCATCTGGGGAGCTTTGGAGTTGGGAAAAAATTTTCTGGTCAAGGTTGTGATCGGTACCATTCTCACCTCATTGGCCATCGACGCAACTGCGCCGTATCTGCCGGTCTATCAGGGGGACATGATGCTCACCTGTATTTTTGGCGGACTCTTGGGCGGAGCCGGTCTGGCGCTGATCTTTATGCGAGGCGGCGCAACCGGCGGTACCGATCTGATTGCAAAGCTGCTTACCCGCAGAATTCGTGTGCTGTCCTTTGCCCATTTGATCCTGGCGGCCGATCTGGTGGTAATCCTCTCCACCGTTCCGGTTTACGGAACCATTGAAAGCCCGTTATACGCGCTGGTCATGCTTTTTGTGATGACCAAGGTCATTGACATGGTTATGTACGGCACCGATAGTGGTACCGGAAAAATGTTGTTTGTCATTTCCAGACAAAGCCAGCCCATCAAGGACCGAATCTTGCGGGAAATGGACCGCGGGGTAACCGAGCTCAAATCCCGGGGCGGCTTTAGCGGTGTGGAAGGGGAAGTGCTGCTGTGCGTGGTACGCCGCGGAGAGATGCACCGGGTTTTTGACATTGTAAAGCAGGAGGACGATAAAGCCTTTGTCATCGTGGGGGATGCCCATGAAATCACCGGAGAAGGTTTCCGGGAGGAGACATAAGCAAAGCGTTTATTCTGCGTCTTTTTCCATTTCAAAAATGATTGGCAGGCGAAACCGATATACCAAAAACCTCCTGGCCGGATGCATGGCCAGGAGGTTTTTGTATGAGTACTCCTTTTTTACCAGTTCTCAGAATACGGCCGAGTATATCCCCACATCTTACAACATAAAATAAACTGCGAAACCAATTAAAATTGATGTGAGGTGATACGGTTGAAAATCTCCTGGAAACCGCTTTTATTATGTCTTGCGGTGCCGCTGGCTGTGGGAGGAGTCTCCGCTTATCTGACAATGGACAGTATGCAGGACTATGCCTCTTTGCAACAGCCATCCCTCTCCCCTCCCGGATGGGTGTTTCCTGTGGTATGGACCATCCTTTTTCTGCTGATGGGCGCCGCCAGCTATCTGGTGCTGATGTCCTCCGCTCCTGCCGACCAAAAGGAGATGGCGCTGCGCATCTATGGATTGCAGTTGGCAGTAAATTTCTGCTGGCCACTATTGTTTTTCCGAGTCCAAGCGTTCTGGGTTGCTTTCGTGTGGCTCATCCTGCTCTGGGCGCTGATTCTGCTGACAATCCAGCAGTTTGGAAAAATCGAAAAAAGATCTGCTTATCTTTTGGTTCCCTATCTGATCTGGGTTACCTTTGCAGGATACCTGAACTTCGGCGTGGCAATGCTCAACTGACCCAGCTTTTTCATTCTTCTCGGCCGGCAAGCGAAAACGTTTCTCTCAAAAATTCCGGTTGCAGCCGCTCGCTCTCCTCTGTCATCGGCCAAAACCACACTACCTGCTGCGGGTATCCCAACAACAATCCATTGTCAAAATAGTATGCAAATTCCGCTCCATACGCTTGTGCATCCAGCGTCTCAAAACGGGAATGTTCTCCCCGCAGCCGGTATGTGGTATACCACTCCAGCAGCGCTGGATACCGGCTTTGATAAACGCTGTAATAGAGAAGCTGAAGGCTTCGGTTGCCCTCCGGACTCTCGCTGGCCACATCCTGATAATCGGTATATCCGGCCAAAAAAGTTTTCTCCTCTTCCGCCCTGGACCAGCGATACGGCAGCAAAGTTTCCCCTGTATCCTCCAGCGTAATCGGGAAACCGGTGGGCTGTGCCTGAGAGGTAGGCAAAAATATCCGCTCCTCCTTCTCAAACAGTCTGGGAATCAAAAACACCGCCAGAAACAACAGTACCATTCCGCCCCAGGCAATCATCTGGTTGCTGTCCCGGCTCAGTTTCTTTCCCGCAACCCAAAACTGAAACAGTGCAAACGCCACCCCCACTCCAGCTGCCAACATAAAACGCCAAAAACTTTTCTCCCAATACCAAAATGCTCCGCATACAACAAAAATAGCCGCCAACGTCAAAAGGTCACAGATTTTGCGCCGCAGCCGCATACGGCTGCTCAGCTGCGTTTGGGGCAATTTATTTTGTAAGGCAAGTGTTCTCTTTGCTTTGCGGCACCAAATGACGATGCGAAACAACCGAACCAGACATACCGCCACCGAAAGGAGCGTCAGTCCCATCACAAAGAGGCTCAGGGCGGAAGCAAGGAGATAGGGAAAGGCTCCTACCGCTAGAAATACAGTTATTCCAAGAAAGTATACCATAAAACTCAGAGGGTTAGAGGCCCAGGAGCGCAGCAGCTCCTTGCGAATGGTACGGTATTTTTGGTAAAGATCGGTCTCGATGGGCAGGATATCGCTCCCCTGCTCGCTGGAAAAAACATGAACCTTTCCGTAGCTGCCACAAAAATGCCATCCGGCCTGCTGGCAAAGAGCAATATAATCCTGCGCTTCTCCCTCGGGGCGGGAATCATAATCGGTAGCACGGTCAAACAGCTCCACCGCATAGCGCAACGGTTTGGGTTCTCCCCGCTCGAAGGTCTCCACCGCGCCGGTGAGTTCCACCAAAAACCAGCCCTTCTTTGCCATCTCCTCCAGATGCTGCCGCATCCCGTCCAGCTCATGAACCTCAAACCGATTGAGCTGCCGCCGAAATCTCCTTTTCATTTAGCATTCCACTCCTTTCCCCTATCTCCGTTGGGGTTGGCAGCCCCTGTCCCAACTGCTGCAGCACCATTTTCCCATCCTCCAGCAGCTGCTGTAACCGCCGGTATTCCTCCCGGAGCATATCTTCACCGGCTTTGGTGATCAGATAACTCTTTCTTCGGCCAAAGACAGCGGTTTCGGTGATGAATCCCCATTCCAAAAACCGGGATAACATCATATATAAGGTCCCGGGTCCAACCGCAATACGCCCATGGGAAAGGGCTTTTACCTGCTCCATAATCTGCGCCCCATACCGTTCCTCTGTCAGGGACAGCAAAACATAGTACATAGGCTCCGACAATGTCTGAAATGCTTCTCTTGCCATCCTTTCCTCCTTATCATCGACACTCGATATTCTATTTTCAGTTTATCATCGAGTGTCGATATTGTCAAGAGGGATGCTTTCCTCAAACGCAACCGCTTTTCAGATTGACAAGGCAGGCCCTTTAGAATACACTGAAGAAAATAGCATACGGAAGGAGCCGCAATATGAAAGCTTTTGAAGGCAAGGTCGTCGTGGTCACCGGCGGAGCAAAGGGAATCGGAAAATGTATTGCCGAGGAATTCGCCAAGCAGGGCGCCAACATCTGTATCATCGATCTGCTGGACAACCCCTATTTTGTCGGAGATATTGCTGATGAGGAGACGCTGCGCAAATTCGCCGACCAGGTAATTGGACAGTACGGCAAGGTGGACATTCTGATCAACAACGCCAAGCCGGAGACGTTAGGGCTGGGCAAATGCAGTTTTGCCCAATTTACCCACGCTCTCCAGGTGGGGATTGCCGCCCCATTTTTTCTGACCCAGCTGTTCGCCCCCTACTTTGCTCCCGGCGCCAGCATCGTCAACATTTCCTCCAGCCGGGATCGAATGAGTCAACCTTTCACTGAGAGCTACACCGCGGCCAAAGGCGGCATTGCCGCCCTGACCCATGCGCTGGCTGTAAGCCTTTCCGGAAAAGTACGGGTCAACTCCATCTCCCCTGGCTGGATTGACACCCAGTACACCCAATACACCGGTCCGGACGCCACCCAGCATCCGGCAGGAAGGGTGGGAAACCCCATGGATATAGCCAACATGGCGCTGTTTCTCTGCTCAGACAAGGCGGGATTTATCACAGGGGAAAACATCTGCATCGACGGCGGCATGACCAAACTGATGATTTATCACGGCGACCACGGATGGCAGCTGACCGAAGAATAAGGGATATCCACGCAAAAAAGGTACCCGCAGCAATGCTGCGGGTACTTTTTGATTATTCATTCTCGTTTATATGTCGCTGCCAACCAATCACTCGTAAAGCGGATATTTTTTACAAAGGGCGCTGACGCCTTCCCGGATGGCGTCGGCAGAATTTTCGAAATCGGTGGCGGCAAGATAGATAAACTCAGCGATCTGGTCCATATCCTCGCACTGCAGTCCGCGGGTGGTGACGGCAGGGGTACCTACCCGGATACCGCTGGTGATGGAAGGCTTCTGAGGATCGTTGGGGATGGCGTTTTTGTTGACAGTGATATACACCTTATCCAACCGGCGCTCCATCGCCTTGCCGGAAACGTTCATGCTCTGAAGATCCACCAACATCAGATGGTTGTCGGTGCCTCCGGAAACCAGACGGAATCCCCGCTGGGTCAACCCTTTGGCCAAAGCCTGCGCGTTAAGCACAATCTGATGCTGATATGCTTTGAAGGAGTCCTGGAGCGCTTCACCGAAGCAGACGGCCTTGGCCGCAATGATGTGTTCCAGAGGACCTCCCTGGGTTCCCGGGAAGATGGCCTTGTTGATCTTCTTGCTCAACTCCTCGTCGTTGCAAAGGATCAGACCTCCGCGAGGACCGCGCAGCGTTTTATGGGTGGTGGTGGTCACCACATCCGCATAAGGCACCGGGGAAGGATGTTCTCCCGCAGCAACCAGACCGGCAATATGAGCCATATCCACCATCAGATATGCGCCCACGCTCTTGGCGATGGCGGAAAGACGAGGAAAATCGATGGTGCGAGGATAAGCGCTGGCGCCGGCTACGATCAGTTTGGGATGATGCTCTTTGGCCAACTTTTCCACTGCATCATAATCGATCTTCTCGTCCGCACCCAGACCATAGGGCACAAAATGGAAATAACATCCGGAGAGATTGACGGGAGAGCCGTGGGTAAGATGACCGCCGTCGGCAAGGCTCATACCCAGCACAGTATCTCCGGGCTGCAGCAGTGCGAAATACACCGCCGTATTGGCCTGGGCGCCGGAATGGGGCTGCACGTTGGCGAACTGGGCGCCAAACAGCTTTTTGGCCCGCTCAATGGCGATATTCTCGACGATATCCACCGCCTCACAACCGCCGTAGTACCGTTTTCCCGGATATCCTTCCGCATATTTATTGGTGAGTACCGAACCCATTGCTGCCATCACCGCAGGGGAAACCAGATTTTCGGAAGCAATCAGTTCCAGATTTCTTCTCTGACGCGCAAGCTCCTGCGCCATAGCCTCGCCAACCTCAGGGTCCGCCTGGGAGACAAAGCCAATGGTATCCATGATATCCTGATACATTGCGACACATCCTTCTTTTTGGCATTTTCTCTCTATTGAGACATCCAATCTTACGATTATTATACCTGAAAAAACAACCGGATTCAATAAAGCTTTCCCACCGTCCTACAACTTTGGCGGCTGTACCTGTTTTCTATGAAATATCCCGACAGAATCTGTGCAGTTTTTCCTTCCACAGCGCTCATCTGTCTTTTGCTCAAAGACACTTGGCCCATCCTTCGCCATTTGAAAAACAACCAAGCAGGTCGGTTCTCAGAGCAGCAGATCCCGCAGCGCAGCCCCCAACGACCCTTCCCGCACCGTCAGCGGTCCACTGCCATCCAAATATCCAGGCAGCCGTACCATCCAGATCACCAGCATTACAATCCCTACCAAGGCCCACAACCGAGTGGTCTGTCTGAAATGGTATCCCTCCGCCACATAGGCGGCCATCTGAACCGCTGCGGACGCCGCAATGAGATATACGGCCGGATGCCAGTAAAATGCCGCTTCAAAATCCAGATGCATCAGCGCGAAAAAAGCCCGCGTCATCCCACATCCCGGACAGGGAATACCGGTTATCCAGTATACGGGGCACCGATAAAAAAACGATAGCAGCCAAATTCCAACCAGAATTCCCAGCACCGCAACGATCAGCATCCCCAGACGCCTGCTCCAACCCTTCACTGTCCTTCGCTCCTTTGTGAAAATAACCCCAATTTCCCTGTACGATTTACTGCCATCCATAGTAGCCGGTGGAATAACCGGTATAATCGGAGCTTTGATATCCGCTCTGGGCATTGGCGCGAATCTCCACCACATATTTGGTATTCTTTTGAAAATCCACATTCTCAAAAACAAACTCCGTGTCGGTGGTACTGCCGCTGTCCAGAATGCTATGGTCCGATCCATACTCCCGGATACGCAGCGAATAACTTCTGGCATGGTCCACAGGTTCCCAGCGTACCGAAAGGGTATGGTCTGAAAACTCAGTGAAAATCACCGGAGAATCCAGCTTTCGAGAAGCGTTTTCCACCCGTAGTCCATCCCAGCGGTAGTCCGAACGCATTCCGCGTTCCTGCTCCACCCTGCAAACCTTCACGGTATAACGCCCGGTAGATGCAGGGGTTACCTGGTCAAAGTATGTATAATTTCCCTCCACCGTCTCATCAAACAACACCGCTCCGTCGGGGTCGGTGAGAATCACACGGTAAGCGCTGTCGTCCTGCTGGGTATCCCAGCTTGCCTGCAACCGGACTTCCTTGGAATTCTCCTCATCGTCCACCAGTTCCAGCTGCACATTTTTCACCGCTTCCGGCTTCCAATCTCCCGCCCGATACACCACCGAATCCCAAAGGGAATCCTCCTTCTGGGACGTCTCTGCCCGCAGCGCTTTCACCCGCAGACGATAATAGACATCCTCCTCCACCTGGAATTGGGTGAGATAATAGCTTTCAAACCGGCTCACCTGAGCGCTTTCCAGCAGTTTTCCACCGTCGCTGTACAGTTCCACCAGATACCCTGACGCGTCCTGAATCAAATCCCAGGACAGCTGAAGCCGTCCGCTGTCCAGCTGCCGGATCTCCAGCGCTGGGGTAGAAAGGCGCTGGATTCCTGCGCTTTCCTTCTCTCCAAGGACAATAACAGCCGCCGTTTTGGAGGCGCTGATCCCATCGACGCCATCTGTTTGCAGCGGCACAAACGCTGTACTGTGCAAAACGCCTTCCGTTTTTCCAGACCAACCGGTGGAGGACCACCGCGTTTTCGCCAGAGCGTCATCGGAATCGCTGGAAAAATCTCTCTGTGACATCTGACAGCCAGAAAATATCCCTGCCACAACCATAGCCGCCAGCATCGGCAACATCCAGCGTCGCGTCCGATCTCTATTTATCTTCATCTTTCTCCCATCCTTTGTATCCCGGTTTTATCCCTATGTTAACACCCCACAGGGCAAAGGTTCCAGTCTCCAATCAAGTACAGACTATATCCATTTTATGAACGTTTTTGCGCTGCGCCCTACAAGACAAAAGCCCTGCACCAAAACAGCGCTGACGCTGTCTTTTGTGCAGGGCTTCTCACTGATTACGAAGTCACCGTTTGGTGCCCCAGAAAGCCAGCGCGATGGTTCCGGGACCAGAATGGGCGCCGATACAGGGTCCGATATCGGTAACCAAAATCTCTTTGGGATGAACCCGTTCCCGCACCAGAGAGGCCACAAACTGAGCGTCCTCCGGCGCATCCCCGTGGCTGATAAAGACGGTATCGTTTTCTGGGGATTCCAGCCATAGCCGGGAGAGATAGTCCACCAGCGCCGTCAGCGATTGCTTGCGGCCCCGTACCTTTCCCACCGGCTCCAGTTTTCCTTCCGGGCTGACGTACAGTACCGGCTTAATTCCCAGCATCGACCCAACCACAGCCGCCGTTTTGGAGACACGACCGCCACGATGGAGATGGAACAGATCATCCACCGTAAAATAGGTGGCAAGATGCTGTACATTTTCGGAAAGCCAGCTGAGGAGCTCATCCAAAGTAGCGCCTTTCTGCTTTTGCTGCAAGGCTTTGTGAACCAAAAGCCCTTCCCCCACCGATGCACTGAGGGAATCAAATATCTCGATCCGGGCATTGGGATGCTTTTCCAAAACTTCTTCACGGGCAGTAAGGGCGCTTTGATAGGTACCGCTGAGAGCCGAGGAGAAGGCAATATACAGAATATCATATCCCTGCTCAATCATTCGGGTAAAGTACTGCCCGGATTGGTCAGGATTGATCTGTTGGGTTTTGGGCATGGAACCGGAACGCATTTTTTCATAAAATTCTTTGGGAGTAAGGATATGGTCCATTCCATCATATTCCACACCGTCAATTTCATAGGAGATGGCCATCATGCCCAAACCATTGTCCTTAACATATTGCATAGGAAGATCTCCGGTGGTATCGCTAATAATGATATACGGCCTGTTTTCCATCTGCTGCCTCCTTTAAAATCCGGTGGGAACAAAACGGTGCGAGACACTCTTCAAAATCCCACTTTATTCTACGCCGATACAGCTGTAAAATTTTATTTTTTACTGTATCAATCAATAAGATTATACAACAAATCCAGTAAAACAGCAAGGGCAACCCATCCTCTATCTGTCCAATTTGGCTAATTGATCCACAATATCTTTGAAGATAGGCGCAGCGGCCTTGGCTCCGGATTCCCCCTCCTCCACAAATACCACAATGACATACTGAGGCGAGAGCGCGGGATAAAATCCCGTAAACCAGGCGTGTACCAGTTCTTCATCCTCCCGATAAATGCCGGTCTGCGCCGAACCGGTTTTTCCCCCTGCGCCGCCTTCCTCCGGCTGGGCGTAGATACCGCTTCCTTCCTCCACCACCCCGATCATAAACTCCCGCAGCACAGCGGCGGTGCGAGGAAGAATCGCCGGGTTGGCGGCATATACCGGTTCATAGGAGGCAACCGCTGTCGCGTCCTGGTTGGTGGTGCCGATGACCAGCCAAGGGGTAACACTGTTTCCGCCTCCGGCAATCACCGAGATCATCTTTGCCAGCTGAAGAGGGGTGGCCAACAGTTGGCCCTGTCCAAAGGATAGGTTGGCTGCCTCTGCAGGAAGGCTGCGCAACAGCTCCAGTTCCGGCAGATTGCCCGCCGCCCCGCTGATACCTTCCGCCAACTGATCTCCGTTGCCAAAACCCATCGACCGTGCCATCAACATCACAGCATCCGGCCCTAAAATATCCATCAAATGGATAAAATAGGTGTTGCAGGACTCCTCCACTGCTGTTTTCATATCAATTTCCCCGTGTCCGGCCAGATTGTTGCAGTAAAAGATCTGCCCTCCAATATCCTCATACCCTTTGCAGGTATAGGTATGATACCGGGAAATGCCGTTTTCCAGTGCCGCAGCAGCCACCACCAACTTAAAAGGAGAACCAACATTGTAGGCGCTAAGGCATCGATTGAGAAACGGACTATCCTCCGCCTCCAAACTGGCGGCAACATCATTCTGCGAAAATTCCGGAAAACTGACACAGGCAAGGATATCCCCACTGTGGGGATCCATCACCAAGACTCCTCCTTTCTCCATAGGTTCCCGCGAGGAATCCGACTGCCCGGTAAGCCCCAGTGCCGCATCCCGGCAGATCTGCTGAATCTCTTTATCCAGTGTCAGTACCACCCCTTCCTTTACCGCATACCCGTCTTTGTCCACCTGTACGGTGGTCCCCTCCACCGGGTTGCCCAGAACATCAGCCTGATAGCTCACACGTATGGCGGCGTCCTCCTGCGTCAAAAGGGTATCATAGGCTTTTTCTATCCCGGAAAGCCCTCTGGTCCCCGCCGTGTCGGTGTACCCGACAATATGGGGCGCCAACGGCGGATCACTGTAACGCTGCTTTATTTCAAACACATAAACACCCCCAGAATAGACATAGGGGGTGGGTAGTTCCAATGTAAATGGGTTGCCCTGGCGTGCCAGCTCCAAAATTCCCATCGACTGTTCCGGGAGCAGTTCGGTGACCGTTCGGATCGCCTGCTCGGTGGGCATCACAGCGGCCCGGTAGCTGCTCTGCTCATTTACCAGCGGCTGCAAATTACGGTCATAGATCATTCCTCTTCCCTTGGCCACCTCCAGTGTTTTCTGTCCCTGTGCTGTGACGGCCGCCGCCATCTCCTCTCCTCCGGTGAGCACTGCCAGACGCCCAAACAAAACCATAGTACCTATCAAAAAGCAACAAAAAAAGCCAATCACTCTGCGGCTGAGATGATTTTTCAATCCCGTTCACCCTTTCCGTGAAAATCACCGCTCTCGATACATGAAAAACGTACCGGCGGCCATGCTAATGACATCGATCCTTTTTAGCATGGGCCGTTTCTCGCTGTTTTTGCACCGCTCCTCTCTTTTTTTATTCTGTTCATCCATTTTGGACAATCCTGTGCTATTCTAAAAGAGAGTTTTCTGTTTGCTGTGATTTCCGATATCTAACTCATTTGCAACGAAAAAAGGAGACTGCCATGAATCTTTCCAAATTGATACGCTCCTCTCTGGCCTTGCTGCTGACCATCTCTGTTGTACTCTCCGGTTGTCAAAACATTGTCCCTCCTGATTCTTCCCCTTCCTCGGATCTTCCTGTATCCACCCCAGTACAGGTACAGGAAGGCTTACTGACCCGGCTGGAAACGGCACAACTGTTGTCACAAGCAGCAGCCTCTTACAGCACCATTACCCCACAGGGGCTGCTCTCCTCCCTCCAACTTCAGGGAGAGGACCCTGAACCGTCCGCCTCCATCACCCGCATCGAGATGCTGGTAATGCTCTCCACCGCTTTTGGGTATCTGCCTGCCCCCGATATCAGCGCCTGCTATGCCAATCCCATCGGTTACCAGTTTACCGATCTGCCGGATTGGGCGCAGGCGCCCATGCAAAACCTGATGGACGCAGGACTGATCACCGGGGAGGAAACCGGCTCCAATCAGGCGCTGCTGCATCCGGATGAACCGGTCACCCGTGAGGAGCTGGAAACCATGATCCGGCGGGTGTACGCCTATCTGGGAGAGCGGGAACAGGATGATTTCTGGGCCACCGCTACCCGCAGCTGGCGGCAAAAGCATTCCATCTTCTCCGGTTACGGCGCCGAATCCCCTCTGACCCAAATTACCCGGGATACCATCTCCCAGGTGGCAGTGGATGTGATGGAGCTGGTGCAAAGGGAAAATCTCCCTTCTGGCAGCGATGAAGAAAAGATCGCCAATTTCTATCACTGTTATATGGATGCCTCATCCCGCAACCAGGCAGGAAATCAGCCGCTGCTGCCCTATCTCACCGCATTCTCCCAGGCACAGACACTGGACGCGCTGTTGCAGGCGCTCTACACCTGCTTTCAGGAGACCGGTATCACCCTGCTCTATGACTTTACTCCCACTGTGGACAATCAAAACAGCGAAAGCTATATTCTCTCCTTCACCTATGCCTCTATCTCCATGACCAAAGATATTTTGACCCAGCCGGTCAACCAGACGCTGGTGGATGGTTTTTCTCAGTATCTCACCGAAGTGTTCCTATTTGCCGGATGTTCCCAGCAGCAGGCATCTCAGCGTGCAGAGCAGGTGGTCTCCTTTAATCTGGAGATGGCGCCGCTGGAATGGAGTCCGGAACAGTCGCAGGATGTGGATAACACCTACAATCTCTATACCTTGGAACAGTTGCAGGAGATGTTTGAATCGGTGGATTTGTCGGTGATGCTGGAAAAGCAGGGGTATACCTACGCCGACGCCAAAAAGGTGCTGGTGTCCAATCCCGCCACCCTTCAGCTCTTTGCTTCCAAATGTAACGACCAGAATCTGGAGCTGCTAAAATCCCTCTGCATCGCCAATCTGGTGGGAGGGCTCAGCCCCTATCTCACCACCCAGCTCAACGAAACCGCCAACGCCTTCCAAAATCTTTATACCGGCACCTCTGGGGACCCTACGCTGGAGGAATATGCCTACTACTACACCCGCAACGTCCTCTCCGATGAGATCAACCGCTACTATGCCCACACCTACTGCTCCGCCGAGGACAAGCAGCAGGTCACCGAGATGGTGCAGGAAATTCTGGAAGTGTTCCGCCAACGCATCGACCGTCTATCCTGGATGAGCCCATCCACCAAGGAAAACGCCAAAAAGAAGCTGGATACCATGCGCATTCAGGTAGGTTATCCCGATGAATGGGACGACTCTTTTGCGCAGGTTCCGGTGCTGCCCCCAAACGCGGGAGAAAACACACTGATCGAAAACATCTTTGCCTTTTACCGATACAGCGCCGCCCAGATGCCCAAACTGCTGCATGAGGAGGTGGACAAAACCACATGGGGCGGAGATCTGATGACTGCCAACGCTTACTATAATGCCATCTGCAACAGCATTACCGTCCCTGCCGGTTCTTTCCAGTCCCCGATTTATGACGCGGAGGCTTCCCTGGAAGAAAATCTTGCCGGAATCGGCTTTTTCATCGCCCACGAAATCACCCACAGTTTTGACAACAACGGCGCCAAATACGATGAAAACGGCAATGCCGCCAACTGGTGGACCGACAAAGATTACGCAGCTTTCCAGTCCCTTTGCCAGCAGATGACCGACTATTACGACGGCTTTGAAGTGGCTCCCGGCATCGCCAACAATGGGGAGCGCAGTTTGAGCGAAAACATTGCGGATCTCGGGGCTATGGCCTGCATCCTGGACTATCTCTCCGAAATTCCTGATGCGGATTACGAGACCTTCTTTCGCGCTTTTGCCAGCTGCTGGGCCTCCAACAGCCTGCGCAGCTTTTTACAGTATCAGGCTACGGCAGATGTGCACAGCTTTGATAACGTGCGGGTGAATCGGACGGTATCTGCCTTTGAGCAGTTCTATGACACATTCCAGATCTCTGAAACCGACGGGATGTACGTTGCCCCTTCCCAGCGTCCTGCCATCTGGTAAAAACAGGCCGTTTGAGAAAAATTTTCTCCTTTTTTCTGCATACTTCTGGACAAAGCCATCGGCTACTGCGTCTAAAGAAGTGAAGGCGCCTGAAGAAAAAACAAAACATGTAAGACAAGAGAGGAGAAACGGTTATGGCAAAGTACTGTGATATGGATATCTGCGATCTGCGTTATCTCACCGATCCGGAGGCAATTCGGCAAATTGAAGAAATCTGTGATGTTGACACCCTGATCCTTCCCAAAGACGCTTCCCCCGAGGTAGCTGCTGCCTTTGCCGCCATTCCCAAGTCCGATATCGACAGCATTCAGTATCTTCCTACCAATGCGGAAATGCGCAACTGTAATGGGATACTGGAGATCAACAACGATGCCCCTATCGGACGTGCCGTTTATTATACTGTTAACGGCGTGTGCATCATCAACGACCTGCAACCGGACGCGGATATTACCATACGGTGCAACGGACTTTGTATCCTCAACAAAAAGCTGCGCGGCCATAATGGAATTCATTTTGATGCGATAAACGGTATGAATTCCTATCTGGAATGCGAAAATTATAAAATTTATCCCAATGCCATCGAATTTAACGCTGAAAGCCTTTCCTACCTTCCCGATCATACGTTGCTGATCGTGGGCAATAAACTTACCCTAAAGCCAGATGTTACTGTGGAGCTGCTGCGCGCCAAAGATCTTCAGTTCCTTGTGGGAAATAAAATCTTTGCTCCCCAATCCCTGCTTGCTTATCTCACTGCTACCGCTACCGTCGGAAACAAAATCAGCGCGCTGGAAGAACAGACCAACAAAGACCGGGAGTGACCTCAGATGAACGATCAGCGAATCCGGGATCTTTTCTGTGATATCTATGGGGATTATCAGCGCACCGTCTATGGATACTTTTACAGTGTTTTTCGGCGGCAGGATCTGGCGGAGGAGCTGACCCAGACAACCTTTGAGAAAATCTGGCGGTTTCTCTGCCACAACTCCTATTTTATGCCGGTCCAGCTGGAACACTGGGTTTTTCGGGTGGTAAAGTCGGTGAAAAATGATTTTCTGCGGCGAAAGCAGACAGATGTCCCCACCACATCCATGGATACACCGCTGGAAAACGGAGAGATTTTACAGCTTCCGGACGAGAAAGAGAATGCAGATTTTTACCTTTCCTCCCTCTCCTTTTGGGAAGCCTTTGAGATGCTGGAAGAATCGGAACAGGCACTGCTGCGCTATAAAATACAGGGGCTCACCAGTGCACAGATGGAAAAAATCCTCAATATTCCAGCTTCCACCCTCCGTTCCCGCACAGCCACCGCCAAAAAACATTTTCGCAAACAGCTGAAAGCGCTGGATTTTCCCTGGGACGAATGGTTTCATTCTGAAAAAGAATAGGAGAAAACGGCGAAAAACACAGATGAACTGCACCCCATTTGTTAGACAGTA
>DBQB01000044.1 GCA_002305685.1 Ruminococcaceae bacterium UBA1405 | reverse complement strand
TCTACTTGACAGGGAGCAGTTCACTTTCGTCTTGCAACAGCCCCTTTTCTTATACCTACTGGGAACCCGCCCGTCCTTTACAGCAGTTTCTCCAAAAAGTAAGGGAACTGCTTGAGCCACCAGGGCCAATCGTGATTGACGTCATATCCCCAGAAATCCACCCAGGCATGGATGCCTTTCTGTCTGAACACCGCCTCCAGACGGCGGGTACTCTCCACCATCTCGTCCTCCCAGGCTCCCTGGCCGGTACAGAAAACCATGCGGTTGTTGTTGTACATCTGGATGTAGGGATGATCCGGGGGCATATTGGCAATGAAATCCACCGGAGAATTGTCATAGACCCCCTGGTCCATATAATCGCCAAAGAAATACCCGGCATGGTAAAGCCCGCTCATACAGATGGCCACATCAAACAGGTCCGGGCGGCGCAGGGCAAAGATCCCGGCATGGGTGGCGCCCATGCTGCATCCGGTCACCATCAGCTTTTCCCTTTCCGGCGTGGCGTTGATCTGGCGGATTCGGGGAACCAGCTCATCCGCAATGTAGTGGTACCATCGTTCCAGCATCTCGCTGCGATGGCGGGGATCTCCGCCGACATCCGACCAGGTTTGGGCGTCCACACTGTCCACACAGAACAGCTGTAACTGACCGGCGCCAATCCAAGGGGAGGCTACATCGGTCATTTTGAAGTTGTTGAAATCAAAAAAGCGTCCGTTTTGGCAGGGGAACACAATACAGGGCTTTCCGCCATGGCCATAGACCTCAAACTCCATCTCCCTGCCAAGGGAGGGGCTGTATTCTTTGTAATACGCGCTGGATTGCATAAGCAACATTCCTTTCGGATGGTTTTGGGAACAAAAGAGGATATTTTACGCCAACTCCTGAATAAACCGGACGAAATCCTCCATCTCCTGCTGCTGTTGGAAACAGCCGATGAACATTGAGTTGCCCATAGCCCCGGAGAGGGCGTCCGCCATCCGTCCGGAAATCTTGATCCGGTCGCCGTAAACGCGCAGCACATCCTCGTTGGAATAACGGTACCGGTCCTTATCCCGACGGCTGACATAACAGCAGTACTGGTGGGGGGTATCCATATTGACGCTGGTGCGGTCAAAGGCCACCATATCCGCCCAAATTTTGTACATATCCACGCTGGAAGCATAGTTGATCATATCGGGGGTAAACCCGCCGGCAGGACGCATATTGACCTCCAGCGCCACAATGTCGCCGGGGTTGCCCAGTCCGGGTTTTCCGGTGCGCAGCCGGAAAAACTCGATATGGAAGCAGCGGGAACGAACCCCAAAGGACTGGATACAGCGGGTACCCGCATCCCGGACATCCTGAGGTATATCCCGGTCCACATAGTAGTAGAGAGAGCGGCTCTCGTTGACAATATCCATGATACAGTCGGCGGTGATATGGCTGGCCGCAAAGAGGATGTTGCCCCGGCTGTCGCACACCCCGTCAAAGGTGGTGACAATGCCGTCGATATATTCCTCCATAATATAGGGGGTCTCAGGCAGGTGATCAAAGAAAAAGGCCATCTCATCATCGTTTCGAAGCTTCCAGGTATTGTTGGCGCCCACCCCGTTATCGGGTTTCACGACCACAGGATATCCCACTTCCCGCACAAAGCCGCGGGCAGCCTCCAGGGTGGACACCATATGGTAGCGGGCGCAGGGAATCCCGGCCTTTTCAAAGAAGGCTTTCATGGCAGATTTTCGTTTATATGGCGCCATATCTGCGGTTTTGAGCCCGGGGATATTGAAGTCGGTGCGCAGGGCGGCGTCCTTTTCCAGCCAGTACTCGTTGTTGCTCTCCAGCCCATCGATCTTTCCGTATTTGAAGGTAAAATACCCCAAAGCCCGGACCATCTCGTCGTAATTTTCCAGACTTCCGACCCGGTAATATTCGGTGAGGGAATCCCGCAGATTCTGGGTCAGCTGCTCATAGGGGGAATCGCCGATTCCCAGCACATTAACCCCGTTGGCTTTCAGCCGGGCGCAGAAAAGCCAGTAGGAAGCGGGAAAATTGGGGGAAACAAACACAAAGTTCATCTTTGGTACAGCTCCTTGCTTTTACACTTTAATTCGAAAGTATATTGGAATTGTCTTTATTTTACCGCAATTCCCGGAAAATGAGAAGAGGAATAATTCGTTTTTTTAAAAAATCTTCTGCAGCTGTGCGCAATTATGGGGGAAAAGCCCGATATTTTATTTTCTTTTGATTTTCCTCTTTACAAATCCCCCTTTTTTTCTATAATACCCTTCGGACAGGTAGAAAAATGCAAAGGCAACGTCTGTTCCATCAAAACTACATATCCATCCGACAAGCAGGGGTGCCGGATCCTTCCGGCTGAGAGGAGAGTTTTCTCCAACCCTTTAAACCTGATACGGGTCATACCGGCGTAGGGAGCGATTGGAACGTCTGATTGCAACCGAGGTCATGTTTCATGGCTTCTTTTGTTTTTTGGGCATCTTTCAAGCGGCATATCCTTCCCGATCTCCTGTCAAGGGCATCGGCGCGGAGGATATGCCGCTTTTTTGGCCAGAAGCCAACGCGATGCCTGCCAAAAGCTATCAGGAAAGGAAGATTGTTCCATGCGCAACAGCAAAACCCGTATGATCACCGAAAGCGCCATTATGATCGCTCTGTCGGTTGTGCTCTCGATGATCACCATCTTTAAGCTGCCCCAGGGCGGCTCTATCACCGCCGCCAGTATGGTGCCCCTGCTGATCATCTCCTATCGCTACGACGCCAAATGGGGGCTTGCCACCGCTTTTGTCTATTCGCTGATCTCGATGGTGATGGGCTTTTATCCCCCGCCGGTAACCACCTTCATCAACTATCTGCTGGTGGTGCTGCTGGACTATGTGGTGGCTTTCTCAGTTCTGGGACTGGCCAGCTTTTTCTCCAAAGCCATCAAGGGCAACCGGATTCTCTCCATCGGCTTCGGTTCCTTTGTGGCGGTATTCTGCCGTCTGATCTGCCATGTGCTCTCCGGCGTGCTGATCTGGGGCAGCTATGCGCCCGAGGGGATGTCGGTGTGGGTGTATTCCATCACCTACAACGGCTCCTATATGCTCTGCGAGACCATCGTCTCCAGCGTGGTGATGTGCCTGCTGGCGGCTGCGCTGGATTTCAAAACCCTGCGCCGGCCGAAAGCGCAAACCCGCTGAAAATCTGTTTTTTCATGCTTACCGGTGGATACCGGTAAGCGATATCCGCTGCAAAAGGGAAACGTCTCAGGCGTTTCCCTTTTGTTTTTGGAGAAAACGTTGTTTTTTTCCTTTTCATCGTGTATATTGATAGAAGTCCCCAGAATATGTATGATCTGTTCTCATCATTTTGATATTTTGATCGATAGGAGCATCTCTCATGAACGATTATCTCAAACGCAGCTGGGCGGAAATCCACCTGGACCGCATTACCTACAACGTTGCACAGATTCAGTCTATGCTGCACAGCGGCTGCCAGCTTTTGGGCGTGGTCAAAGCGGACGCCTACGGCCATGGCGATAAATATGTGGCGGATTGCCTGCGCCGTCAGGGCGTCAACTGGTTCGGTGTTTCCAATCTGGAGGAAGCGCTGTCGCTGCGCCGTCAAGGCTTTACCGAAAATATCCTCATCTTTGGTATCACACCGGCGGAACACGCGGATCTGCTGGCCTGTCAGAATATTACCCAGTCGGTGTTCTCCTCCGAATACGCCGAAAAGCTTTCCAAAGCTGCTACCGACCACCATGTGACGGTGAACATCCATATCAAGGTGGATACCGGCATGGGACGGATTGGGTTCTGTTCTCTGGACGGCATCCAGCAGGTTTCTCGACAGATTGCCGCAGCCTGTGCCCTACCCGGGCTTCGTCCCGGCGGAATCTTTACCCATTTTGCGGTATCGGATGAAATCCAGCCGGAATCGGTGCAGTACACCAAAGAGCAGTTCGCCCGCTTTATGGACACCTGTCAGGAGCTGGAGCGGATGGGCATCTCCTTCCCGCTGCGCCACTGCTGCAACAGCGGCGCATTCCTCAATTATCCTGAAATGCAGCTGGATATGGTGCGACCGGGGAATCTAATTTATGGGCTGTATCCCAGTTCCGACTGTCAGCGGCAAAAAAAGATTTCCCTCAAGCCGGCGATGGAGCTCAAGTCCCAGGTTTCCATGGTCAAAACCGTCTGCGCCGGGCGCTCGGTGAGCTATGGGCGAACCTACCAGACCACCGGGGAACGAATCATCGCCACTGTGCCCATCGGTTACGCCGACGGATATACCCGCCGCCTCTCCAACAAAGCGCGGGTGCTGATTCATGGACAGTTTGCCCCGGAGGTAGGCAACGTCTGTATGGATCAGATGATGATCGACGTCACCGATATTCCCGGAGTACAGGAAGGGGATATCGTTACCCTGTTCGGAGAACAGCAGGGGCAGGTTTTGCCGGTGGAGGAACTGGCGGAGCTGACCGGCACCATCAACTATGAGATCGTCTGTGTGCTGGGCCGCCGGGTTCCCCGTATCTATCTGGTAAACGGGGAGAAGATGGCTGTGGTGGACTATCTGCGCAACTCGCTGTAACCGCAAAAAATTGGAAGGGTCCTGGATTTTCCTTCACCGGAAATCCAGGACCCATCGTTTATTCCGTATCTTTTTCTTCTTGCCCGGCAGTCATTGCAGCCAGCAGTGTTTCCTGATGGTCGTAGGAAGCCGGGTAAACCGACACCACCGTCCGATTGGGCATACACACCGCCGATTGATACTGCGCCACCAGCCATCCGGATTTTTCGCAGATATGATCCGGACATTCCACATCCACAAACCGGATTCTGCCCTTCTCCGCCTGAAGGTGCACCGGTACGCCGTATTCCTCCAGCAAAGACCACTGGACGGTGCCTTCAATCTCCGAGAGAGGGATTTCCATCACCTTTTCCCCCTCCACAGTCACCACCGCGATCAACTCCTCACCGGTCGGCCAGAACATCCGCAGAATCCATGCACCCAGCAGAATCAGCACCGCTCCTGCCGCCAACAGCGACACCATGCTCTGTTTTCCACATTTTATGTTGGTCAGCCGCATAAGCCATTCCTTTCTCGTCACATGATGGCATCAGGGAGAGAATCTCCCCCATCCAAATATATGAACCGCATTGTATCATATTTCTGCCAAAAATGGAAGAGAAATTTTTAAGGTCAATCCTTTGGCTCATGAAAGCTGCTGTTCCCGCAGCAGCCGCTCCAATTCCGGCTCCACGCGGGAGCAGATTCTTTGCCCATATCGCCGTACCTGCTCGTGGGCATGAGCCATCACACAGGGTACCCCGGCCATGCGCAGCATCTGGATATCGTTAAAGTTATCCCCAAACGCCATAACCTCCTGGGGGGAAATCTGCAGCTGCCGGCAGATCACCTCCAACCCCGCGCCTTTGTCCGCCAACGTAAAGTCGATCCATCCCTCGCCGCTGACTGCGACCCGGTATTGTTTTCCCCATCGCTGCTCAAACTCCGGCAGCCATGCCTCCACGCCATCCCGGCAGAATGCGGAGATTTTGATCATCGGCTCGGGAATTTGGGAGAGGGAGGAGACAACGGTGGTATCGTTGCCGGTTTGATCCCGCATCAGCGGCAGGAAATCCGGCTCCTTGGGCAGGATATAGCAGGTCCTCTCCCCGGAAATCAGAACCTCACAGCGCTGCGCCTCCAAAATCTGACGGCTGATGGCCATGGCGTCCTGCTGGGGAATGACCGTCTTGGAGAGAAGCTGCTGCCTCTGGTCAAACACTGCCGCTCCGTTTTCACAGATATAGTAGATCTCCCCCGCCACCGGGGCAAACATCCGCAGCAGGCAGGTATACTGCCGCCCGCTGGCCGCGCAAAAGGCAACCCCCTTACGCTGCAACTCATGGATCAGCGCAAAAAGCGAAGGCCGAAGGCCGGTATCCCCCTTCTGTAAAAGGGTGCCGTCAATATCGCAGGCAACCAGCTTGATCTTTTTGTTTGCTGCTCCCGTCAAAGGAGCGCCGTCCAGTTTCCTCACCAGTTGTCAACACCCTCCTCCTTGGGAATCACCGGCTTCATCGAAGCGATGGCCACCTCGATCATGCTGTCGTCCGGCTCCACGGTGGTGAGTCGTTGCAGCCACAATCCGGGTTTGGAGATGATACGGGTGACCAGGTTATCGTACCGTCCCGCCAGCTTAATAATCTCATAGGAGATGCTTACCACCACAGGCAGCAGGAGCAGTTTCAGGACTACACGAAGGATTCCGTTTTGCCAGGTCACCACCGAAAACACCAAAATAGAAATCACCAATACAATCAGCAGAAAACTGGTACCGCATCGGGGATGAAACCGGATATGTCTTCGCACATTCTCCACCGTCAGCTCCTCCCCGGCCTCATAGCAGGCGATGGTCTTATGTTCGGCACCGTGATAGGAAAACATTCGGTACATCTCCGGCATACGGCGCACCAGGGCCATATAGGATACAAACACCGCGATCTTAATACCGCCCTCCAGCAGGGAAAGTCCTGCGTTGGCGATGGCGCCTCCGGCAAGGAAGTTGACCCCTTTGCTGATAGCGGTGGGCAGAATCATAAACAACCCCACAGCCAGCAGTACCCCCAGCACGCTGGCCACCCCGTACAGCACCTTCATCAGATGCTCTCCAAACAATTTTTCCAGCTTTTGCTCAAAGGGGGAAGGTTCTTCCTCCAAATCCATCCCGGAAAGTTCCGCCGAGCGCATGATGCACTTGTAGCCGGAAATCATCTGGTCCACAAAGTTGAAGATACCTCGGATGAGAGGGGTACGCTTATACCAAACGCTGCTGGAAGCTTTGTGCTCCCACTGCTCCACAACAATCTCCCCGGATTCCCGGCGCACCGCCATGGCGGAGCGATCCACCCCTCGCATCATCACCCCTTCGATGACTGCCTGGCCTCCGATGCTGGTTTTTTTTCGTTTTTGATCAGACAATGCACATTCCTCCGTAATATGGTTTTCCCACAGTATCCCGTGGGACGCGAAAAACTGCCGTATCAGTCTCCCTGCTCCTCGTTCTTCCGATTGGACAGGGGAAGCCGGATGGTAACGGTGGTGCCGCGGCCCTCCACGCTGTCGATGTCCAGCCTTCCTCCGTGCAGATTGATGATCTCATCCGCAACGGCCAGTCCAATACCGGAACCCCGCCGGGTAGAGTTGGCTTTATAAAACTTTGCCTTGACGTTGGGCAGATCCTCAGCCCGGATGCCCACCCCGGTGTCTGCGATGGTAATCACGCCAAACCCGTCCTCTTCCTTTGCCTCCACCATGACGGTGTCGCCGCTGTCGGAATATTTGAGGGCGTTATCCAGGATGTTTACAAACACCTGCCGCAGGCGGTTTTTATCCCCCACCACCATCAGAAAATACTCCGGCTCCTCATAGACGATATTCTGACCCTCCCGTTTGGCCCGTTCGGTAAACATCAACACCGCCTCGCTGAGTTCCGCCACCAGATCCATCCGGTTCATCATTAGGGACAACCGTCCGCTCTGCATTCTGGAAAAGTCCAGCAGCTCCTCCACCATGGAGGAAAGCCGTTCGGTCTCCCCCAAAATGACCTGCATTCCCTTCTGTACCAGCTGCTGATCCCCAGCGCCTGCGTCTCGAAGGGTCTCTCCCCAACCTTTGATGGCGGTGAGGGGGGTGCGCAATTCATGGGAAACGGAAGAGATAAAGTCATTTTTCACCTTTTCTGCATTGGCCAACTCGCCCGCCATATGGTTGATGACATCCACCAGATCTCCTATCTCATCGTCGTTTTGCTTTTCCAGCCGTGTATGAAAATCCCCCTGGGCAATCTGTTTGGCGGTATTGCTCACAGCAGAAAGGGGGGTAAGGATGGAGCCAATAAAGTACAAACTGGAAATCACCACAAACACAATAATGGTCAGTCCCAAAAGGAAGATGAGCAGTATTGCAATCAGAATCTGCTTGTCCACATATTCCAGCGAAACCACCAGGCGGATGGCGGCCAGCTCCTCCGAAACCATGGGAACCTTTTTGGCGATGGAGATGATATGTTCCCCGTTTTGTTTCCCTTCATGCTGTCCAAGGCCATCGGCGGAGGTCATTGCCGTCCGGAAATCCGGAAAACTCATGCCACCGTCGCTTCCCTGAAAACCGCTGGAGGTGATGGTCACCTGTCCTTTCTCGTTGAGGGCCATCAGCTCCATCTTATTTTTCTCCTCGAAATTGGCTACCATCTTGCGGATCTCGCCGTTAAAATCCGAGGCGGAGCTGTCATTGACGTACGTATCCATCAGCGTTGAAAGGGTCGTCATCTGTGACTGTACTGCCTGTACCACAAGATTATAATAGTATTCCCGCACCGCAAACGATCCTGCCACCACCAGTACCGCCAACACCACAACGATCACACCGAAGCTGTTGAGCAGCCAGCGGCGGGTAATTCGTTTCATGGCCACCGAACATCCCTGCCTTCCCTCTCAAAAATACCCTTTTGCCGCGCCGGGTTTTAGCCGTTCCACTTGTAGCCATATCCCCATACTGTTAGCAGGTACTGAGGATCCGACGGCTCCTCCTCGATCTTCATGCGCAGCCGGCGGATATTCACGTCCACAATCTTCACATCCCCGGTGTAATCCGGTCCCCAAACCTGTTTGAGGATCTCGCTGCGTTCCAGGGCGGTGTTGACGTTGGAGAGGAACAACTCCATCATCTGAAATTCCACCTGGGTCAGATCGATATTCTTGTTGTTCTTTTTCAGCGACCGGCTCTTGAGATCCAGCACAAAAGGTCCCGAGCTGAGCTCCTCTGTGGGTTTACGAGCCCCAGCAGTCATGCTCACCCGGCGGTACACCGCATCCACCCGGGCCACCAGCTCGGAAGGGCTGAAAGGCTTGGTGACATAGTCATCCGCCCCCAGCATCAGTCCGGTAACCTTATCCATCTCCTGGCTTTTGGCTGAGAGCATGATGATACCGATGGAACTGCTCTTTTTCCGAATCTCCTGGCAGACCTTAAAACCATCGATGCCCGGCATCATGATGTCCAGCAGCGCCACATCAAAATCCCCTCCGGAATTTTCAAACTCCTCCAGAGCACGCTCCCCGTTGGGGACATCCACCACCTCATATCCAGCGCGCCGAAGGTTAATCACCACAAAATCACGTATCACATCTTCATCTTCACATACCAGTATCCGCTTCATCCCAATCCGTCCTTTCCTGTTAATCTGCCGCTACAGCAACGAAAACATGGTTTCCAGCTGCTCATAGGTGATGGCGTATTCCTCGTCCATATTGGGAGGAATATAGGCGAAATACTCAAAATTGCCTCTCGTCTTAATGATCCGATAGGTATCGGTATCGAATTTATCATGGTAGTCCTTTGTGGAATAAACCTTGATCCGCAGCAGTTCCCCCCGCATCTGGCTGAGGGAACCGTCATAAATCCAAAAATGCCATTCGTTGCTTTTATCCTGCTTGGTGATGGTAACCTTATCCCGCCAGCTGTCGGGAAATTCCAACATATATCCTGCATCCAGATTCATCACCACCGAAGTATAGCGAACGATTCCGGTGCTGTCTACAGCACTGTAGTTGATCAGATACATGGCCTCGTCCCCAAGAGAAGCATCGTATCCCGGCAAAGGCTCGAGAATGGGAATTTCCGTGATGCCATCCCCATCGATATCCATGGAACCGATCTCCAGGCTCCTAAGCGTCTGTTGGGTATAGTCATCTTCCCCATACATGAGTTTAGAGGCCAAATTCCCGCTAACCCTGTCATAGTACAGTACATCGGTGCAAAGGGTATTATCTCCCAGATATCCATCCAAAAATACCGCTGTCATCCCGTCCGCCGTTCTACCGCTTTGCACCTGAAAATAGGATACAAAAGGATTGGTCAGACGATATTCCGTTCCTACAACGCCGATGGTCCCGTCCTCCAACAGCGAAACCAGCTTGGCGTCCACAGGACGGGAGGAGCTGTTGGATTCCAATAAAACCATATCGCTGTAGATACTGCCGGTCAAATTTACCAGCACCAGCTCTGAATAGGTATTGGAGAACAGGTTTTGCAGTTTTCCGTCCTTATAGTGGTAAAGATTCACGGTTTTCAGTTCCTGATTGGGATACTCCCATCCGATGAGGATGTCGCATCCCTCCTGCCCCGAAACGTTGACAAACTGAATTTGATCTACCGCACTACCATTTCCCGGATAGTCAAAACAGGAGACCCATCCATCTCCGTCGTTGTCCAGGATGTTGATCCTGGTGCCGTACTCTGTATTGGCGTCCTCGTAAAAGACCAGCGCCTCCTCCTCGTCGTCGTTGTCCAGATCATACATCACAAAAGCGGAGAGATATTCTCCCCGTTTGGGATATTTCAGTTTGATGGTTCTGCCGTTGCCCAACGTGGACTGAAGCGCATTGTGGATGTCGCTTTGCTGGGCTGTCAACTGTGGCGGACGCAATAACTCATCGATATTGGGCGACATTACACTGCATCCCGGCAGTATCGTCAGCATAACTGCCAGAATCCCCGTCAAAAGCAGATCCTTCATCAGCCTCCTCCTTTCCTGAATCCTCACAAATTCTACCATAATCACTCCGCGAAACAAAAGGCATCCGGCAACTGCACCTTTATTTTCCGCAAAGTTCATGCTACAATAATAAAAAAGGAGCTTCCTCTGTCACCGGCACAGCTTCTGATCAATCTGTTTTTCCGCGTTTTTGATGAGATTAAAAAGGGATGACGCAAACAGAGGATAGTTTTGGGACAGGGTCTCGGTGGTCACCACCACCGGATCTCCCTGATCTGCTGCCGGCTGACTGGCGCTTTCCATCCCCAGCGCCACCGCTTCCGCGTTGACCTCGCACAGGCGCATGGAAGCGTCGCAGTACCCGGCGCAGAGATGTTTCGACACCGTAAACATTCCCGCCTGGTTTTTGGGGTTGGATGAATAGATGATCCGGAACATTCGGTAAACCGCCAACATCAGATAATTGGATACCTCCGAAATCAGCGCCTTGCTGTTTTGCCGCTGCAACAGATCAAATAAGATATTCAGCGAATTGGCAATCAGTTTTTTATGTAACAGCACCATAATACTGCTGCTGTTGTTGCCTTTGGTGCGGTTCTCCTTGCCCATGGCGTCGGGTTCCGGCAGATCTTCCACCGTCAGCTGGGAACCGGTTCGCTCCGGAGAGCGCCCCAGAAGATAATCACAGGATACCTGATAAAAATCTGCGCACCGCACCAGAAAATCCAAACCACATTCCCGTATCCCTTTCTCATAATGGGAAAGCAGCGCCTGGGAAACGCCCAGCTGCGCAGCCGCGTTTTTCTGGCTGATTCCTTTTTCCTTTCGCAGTAGCGTCAGAATCCTTGGAAAATCCGTATTCATTTTGGCCTACCTCCAACTATTGTGATACCGCTTATACCCCGGCGAAAGTATTGGTCCATCCTTCCGCATTTCCCGCCGCTGCGGGGAATTTTGTCAACTTATCGTATATTATAGTATAACCGTTACGACTTGTAAAGAATTCTGTCAGGATTTTATCGATACAAAACGGTATTGTGCCGCTCACCGCAACCTGAAGCGGCAAAGAAACTTCATTACGTCCATTTTTAGTCTACAAAATAAGGAGCAAATAATCTATGATGAGCTATTATCTGCATCTCATCTGCAACGGTCTAACCTCTGCCAATCTGGAGGGACGATATATCGGCGTCACCGACGAACCCTTGTGCCTTCAAGGGGTGCGCAATTTGGAAGGGATTCTGGAAAACAGCGAATATCCCAAAATCGAGCGGCTCTATTCCAGCCCGGCGCTGCGCTGCCGCCAAACCGCCTCTATGATCTACCCAAACAACATTGTTCGGGTGGTGGAGGAGATGGCGGAATACGATTTTGGACAGTTTGAGAACAAGACAATGGAACAGCTCCAGCTGCTCTATCCCAAGGAATACACCGCCTGGCTGGCGGGAGGGGCGGACGCAGCCCCTCCCATGGGAGAGAGCAACCGCGATTTTGCAGCCCGGCTGGTGGTGGGCCTGGATCAGATCATCCGGGAGATGGCGGGAGAAAACATCCGCAGCGCCGCCCTGGTCACCCATGGAGGGGTAATCATGACATTGATGACGCTGCTGGCCTATCCCAAAAAGGAATTTTCCAAATGGGTCACCGAAAACGGTATGGGCTTTACCCTGCTGATCACCCCCTCCCTTTGGATGCGGGACCGGGTGGTGGAGGCCTATGGCCTGATTCCCCGGTTTTATGCCGACGTCACTCCGGAGCTGGCAAACACCTTTGGGGTGAGGGATATGGTGCGGCTGGTGGATGTCTCCCAAAAACAGGATGATGAGGAAAACTGGGAGGATTCTTCCCTGTAACCCTGCGGCAAGGGTTTGGGGAAAAGAATGTGTTGGATAGGAGCAAAGAGTCATGGCAAAGCAAATGAGGATCTGTGTGCTGGCGGGGGATGGCATCGGCCCTGAAATCACCCGCCAGGCGCTTAAAATCGTCGGCATCGCAGCCGATTATCTGGAGATGGAATTGGTGACGGACGAGGCGCTGATCGGTGGAGCGGCCATCGACGCGGAGGGACTTCCCCTGCCGTTACAGACCATCACCCACTGCCGCAGCGCGGACGCAGTGCTGCTGG
This sequence comes from Ruminococcaceae bacterium UBA1405, assembly GCA_002305685.1. Taxonomy (GTDB): domain Bacteria; phylum Bacillota; class Clostridia; order Oscillospirales; family Ruminococcaceae; genus UBA1405. The sequence goes on along the minus strand of DBQB01000044.1, from coordinate 22,088 downwards.
GAGCGGTGGGCGGCAGCAAATGGGATACCCTTCCCATGCATCTTCGCCCGGAAGCAGGTCTGATGGCCTTGCGGGCAAAGATGGGGCTTTACGCCAACATTCGTCCTGCAATGCTGTTAAAGCCGCTGCGCAGCATAGCGCCGCTGCACAGCGAGATCGACGGGTTTGACCTTCTTATGGTGCGGGAGCTGGCCGGAGGAATCTATTTTGGGGATAAAGGAAAGACAGATGTGGACGGCGCCCGGGCTGCCTATGACACCGAGATCTATACCGCTCCGGAAATTGAGCGAATCGCCCGCATTGCTTTCCGTTTTGCTCAAAACCGGAGAAAGAATCTGGTGTCCATCGACAAATCCAGTATGCTGCAAACCTCCCGGCTATGGCGGGAGACGGTGGAACAGCTTCACAGCGAATTCCCTGACGTCACCCTGCGCCATCTTCATGCGGACCATGCCGCCATGGAACTGATCCGCAACCCGGCGCAATTTGACGTGATCGTCACCTCCAACCTTTTTGGGGATATCCTGTCTGAGGAAGCTGCCGCCCTCACCGGATCGGTGGGGCTTGTGCCCTCCGCCAGTCTGGGATACACCACCAAGGGGATCTACGAAGCGGTGCACGGTTCCGCCCCCGATTTGGCCGGGAAAAATGTGGCCAATCCCATCGGGGCCATCCGCTCTGCGGCGATGATGTTCCAATTCTCCTTTTCCAGAAAGGATATTGGGGACGCGATCGAGCAGGCGGTGACCGAGACGCTGGAGAGCTGCCGCACCGCAGATATTGCCGTATCCGGGCTGGAGGTGGTCTCCACCGAGGAGATGGGGGATCGTGTGGCGCAAAAGCTCCGGTCTCTGCTTTCGTCGAAGGGATAAACGCTGCAAAAATTTCTAGTTTGGATATACTTTCGTGATAAAATTGAGGTATAATAATCCTAAAACATTCCATGAGACCGGCAGCCGCAACCCACAGCCGGTATGTCCAGCAGGCCAATGCTTATAGCCGATAGCCGCGGAGATCTGGAACCAGATGGGTACAGGAGGAGTTTAATTATGGAATTTCATCAACGGATCAAGAAAGGAGCCCGAAACGCTCTGCGGGGACATTGGGGAAAAGCCATCGCAATCCTGATGGTTTTCGGCGGTGTGCTGCTGCTTCTTTCCACTCTGGAACAATTTTTATATCTTATCTTCCATTATTCCGGATATTTGGATGTACTGCAGTCTCCGGAATTTTATTTGGACGATATTCTGGATTATCATCTGGGGCCGCTGCTCATTACTGGGTCTATCTGTATCCTATGGCTGCTGCTGATCCCTCCGATGATCTATGGAATTGCATCCTGGTACTATCATCTCTCCGGCGGTTCCCCCAAAGAGTTCAGCGCCGTGTTCTGCGCCTTTACCTCCCTTCGGCAGTGGGCCCGCAGCGTGGGGATGACGCTGATATTGTTGGCACTTCATCTTTTCTGGCTGGCGGTGTTTACGGTCATTCCCGTCCTGGTTCTGCTCTTTTTCCGGAACTTCACCTTTGATCCAGCTTCCAGACTGGCCATCTTTATCCCCTTTGGGAAGGCAGGCGGATGGATTCTGCTGACCATGGCCATGGTATTTTATCTGGTGCTGATCCAGAGATATGCCCTTTGCTTTTATCTCATGGCCCAAAAACCCCGCATCCCCCTGCTCAAAGCCATCCGTCAATCGGTACAGGCCATGCAGGGCCGAAGCTGGGAAATGATTTCACTGCGTCTCTCTTTCATTTGGTGGATGTTATTGTCCCTGCTGATGTTTCCGCTGATATATGTTGTACCCTACTATCAGTCGGCCATCGCCATCTATGCGCGCTACGCTGTGGAATACGACATCCGTGAAACCCAACAGAAACAGCAGCATCTCGCACAGCAGCAGCCGGTACAGCAGCTGCCGCGTCCCGAGGATGCACAGCAAGCGCAGGAAGAATCCCTCGACGATGGCCAGACCCGAGAATATCCTGTCTCGGACCTCCAACAGCATATGGGAAAATAATCCCCTATAACAAGGAAACGATAAAAAAAGGGTGGAACGGAAGTTGTTTTTCGTTCCACCCTTTCATATGTCCGTCCAAACGACTATTTCTGGCAAAGTTCCGCCCTACAGGCATCACAGATGTTCTTGCCGTTAAACATCGTCAAATTTTCCACACTTCCGCAGAAAACACAGGAGGGATGATACTTCTTCAGCACGATCTGATCCTGTTCTGTAAAAATTTCTACATAATCCTTCTCGTTGATTCCCAACGTTTTGCGAAGTTCCTTGGGCAAAACAATTCTCCCTAATTCGTCCATTTTTCTGACGATCCCTGTGGATTTCATCGATACACGACCTTCTTTCTGTCTGATAGTTTGTGTTATATCATCGCGGCAGCGTCGAGAGACGCATTGGTTGATCCCGTTGGAACCGGCACAGCAAAATCGGTTTTTGTCCTTTTATCGCTTTTTAGGGAACCGTTTACCGTCGCAAAGGGTCAAACCAACGGGAAGAATAGAAAAATTTGGAAATTTTCCTCTGATTACACTATACAATGAATTCCGCTGGATGTCAATTATTGCTCGCAAATAAATTACATCTTTCCATTCATGTCCCCGCCACAGACAGAATAAAATATAGAAAATCCTATCGTTGTCAGGAGGGGTCTGTTTGCTCAACGGCATTTTTATCTCCATGCTGGCGGTATCTCTTGTGGCCGGCTTCTATTACGGCAAAGGGGAAGCGCTGACCGCTGCCTTACTTTCCCAATCCTCCCAGGCAGTGACGGTGGCGCTGGAGATGACCGGCGTAATCTGCCTTTGGAGCGGTATGATGCGGGCTGCCGAACGCTCCGGTCTGACCGAAACATTGGGACGTCTGCTGTACCCCGTCACCCGCCGATTGTTTCCGGGACTGTATCAGCGCGGGGCAAACCGCGCCATCGAGGCCATCACCATGAATCTTTCCGCCAACCTTATCGGTCTGGGAAACGCCGCCACCCCGCTGGGGCTGGCCGCCATGGAACGGATGGCCGACCTTACCTTCGAGCAAACCTCTCCTCACCATCAGCAGCCGGTTCGCTGCGCGTCGGACGATATGGTGGTGTTTCTCATCTGCAATACCGCCTCGCTGCAGCTGATTCCTTCCACCCTGGCAGCAGTGCGGCAGGCTGCGGGCAGCGCCCATCCACTGGAAATTCTCCCCGCCGTGTGGCTTTCCTCCCTTTGCACCCTTGTGGTCTCCTTGGCATCCGCAAAACTGCTGTCCCGTTTTTCCCCTTCCTTCCCCCGCCCTCGCCGTATCCTAACCCCTGCAACACCGAGGAAAAAGATATGAATGGTATCCTCTCCTGGTTTGTATCGGTGGGCGGATGGGTCCTTCCGGTCTTGTTCTGCGGAATCCTTTGCTACAGCGGCGTAAAAAAGGTGGATGTGATGTCCGCATTTCTGGAAGGGGCACAGGAGGGACTGCAAACCGCCCTCAAACTGATCCCCGTACTGGTGGCGTTGCTGTGCGCCATCGGAATGCTGCGGGCCTCCGGCGCCCTGGCGCTGCTCACCCAAGTGCTGTCCCCTCTGGCGGATCTGCTGGGAATCCCGCAGGAAATCCTTCCTCTGGCGCTGCTGCGGCCTTTGTCCGGCAGCGGATCTCTGGCCATGCTCCGGGAGCTGCTGGAACAATGCGGCCCCGACAGCTTTGCCGGAAGAGCCGCCTCGGTACTGTACAGCTGCGGTGACACAGCGTTTTATATCATCCCGGTATACTGCGCCGCGGCAAAGGTTACCAATTCCCGCCAGGCCCTTCCCGCCGCCTTGCTGGGAAGCCTGGCGGGAACGGTGTGCAGCGTCCTTTCGGTGCAGTTGTTTTTCGGATAACGCCGCGTCATCTCTCCCAACGGGTATTGTCTCCGCCCTCAAAATGTGCTACCCTATTGATACGCTGAAAATATGGAGGAACACCCATGAGAATGAGAGGAAAACCCTGGGCCAGGCCGGAGCTTGCCGTCTGCCCCTTCAATATCCCGGACCCCGCCAGCCATCGGGGAAACTGGAAGGCACAGTTTCCCAACCCCTATCCGCTGCGGATGGAACTGGGCTGCGGCAAAGGAGAGTTCGCCGCACAGATCTGTGTACAGGAGCCGGAATACAACTATCTGGTCATCGATATCAAAAGCGAAGTTCTGGTGCTGGCCAAGCGGGCCTTGGAAGCAGCCTATCAAACCGCATATGGTCCCGGACATCCAGTGGAAAACGCCAGGGTCATGTCCCAGGACATTGAGCGCATCGATCTGATGCTCTCCCCCCAGGACCAGATCCAGCGGATTTACATCAATTTCTGCAATCCATGGCCCAAAAATAAGCATCACAAAAAACGGCTGACCTATCCCCGCCAGCTGATGAAATACCGCAGCTTTCTGCAGGACGGCGGTGAAATCTGGTTTAAGACCGACGACGACCCTTTGTTTGACGATTCTCTGGAATATTTTGCCCAGTGCGGTTTTTCGGTGCGCTATCTCACCCGGGATCTGCACAACAGCGGTTTTTCCGGCAGCTATTCCACCGAGCACGAGCGGATGTTCTCTGCCCAGGGGATTCCCATCAAGTTCCTCATTGCGGTGAAGGAACCGGAGCTTCCCCAAACCTCTGAGGTCAAAACTTTGCCGTAACCGCCGGGAACGGGAGAAATCTTTACAAAAGAAGGCGGAGCTGTGATACAATAAGGATTGCAATCACAGCTCCGCTTATTTTTTGAAAAATCAGAGTTTTTGGCCGCATTTGGGACAGATCCCCGTCTGATCCGCCGATCCCTTTTTCAGTTCCAGCCAGTGGCCGCAGTGGGGGCATTTCCAGTACCGCACGCTGATGGAAACCGACCATATGGCGAGAACCAGAAAAATGCCCAGCAAACCAAGTACCAACGGATCCCATACCATCCTCAGCACCATACACCGAACAAACGCGGCGGCCAGCACCACATAGCTCAGACGCATCAGCATCAACGCCGTTTTTCTTTTTGAAATGATATCCACAGGTTTTTGGGTACGCATCATGGATTTATCCCACCTTTTCAGTAAAACCGTTCCACATATCCGCCTTGACGGCCGGGTTCAAAATAATATTCCTGGCATCCCGGATGGGTATTGGGGAAATCAATCCCCAGCTGCTCTGCCATAATCTCCGCCATAGGCAAAAAGGTATTGGACAACTGTAAGGAAGAAAGCTGATCCAGCTTCACCCATTCCACCCGTCCTTCCTCCGTCTGCTCCACCAGCGTCCCGGAAAAACAATCGGCAGCATACAGAAAAACCAGATACCGCGTGCCGTCATCCCGATACCAATGCTTGATCCCACAGAGCTTTGGCTGCTCTATGCTCAGCCCTGTTTCCTCCCAAACTTCCCGGATGACCGAAGGAACAAACGCCTCCCCCGGTTCGATATGGCCTCCGGGAAACGCACAGCCGGGCCAAGATCCGGTTCGGTGCTGAATCACCACGCTGTCCCTCTCCCGATCGTATATCATACACATATTGGTCAAAATCGTCCGCTCCACCACCGTTTTCTCCTTCAGCTACAAATATTTAAAATCAGTATATCATCCTGCATTTTTTACGTCAAGGCAGCACAAATTTTTCACGGTACCCGCAATGACCAGAAAGGAAGCCTTCACCATGACCATAAAACAAGCGTATTCATCCCTCTCTGACTATCTCCATCGCCAAGGGGTCGAAAGCCCCGACTTTGACGCTGCTCAACTGGTTGCAGCCGTCACCGGGGTAACAAAAGCCAAAATGCCCATAGAGGGAACCCGTCCTCTGACGCCGCTGGAGCTGGAGCGGTTAACACAGCTGGCAAAACGCCGGGGGGAGCGGTATCCGCTGCAATATCTTCTTGGCGAATGGGAATTTTATGGGATTCCCATGGCGGTGGGAGAAGGGGTACTGATCCCCAGAGCCGACACCGAAACGCTGGTGGAAACCGGTTTGACGCTGCTCAAAGGCGTCTCTCGCCCGGTGGTATACGATCTGTGCAGCGGTTCCGGCTGCATTGCCGCCGCCATCGCCAAATATCGTCCCGACGCCATCGTGTACGCCGTGGAGCTTTCCAAGGAAGCGCTGCCCTATCTGCGCAAAAATACCGCGGCTTTCCCCGGAATCCGGGTGGTGGAGGGGGATGTGCTGGAGATCGGCTCCCAGCTGCCTCCCTGCCATCTGCTGCTGTCCAATCCACCCTATATCAGCGACAGCGAGATGCAACAGCTGCAATCTGAGGTCCGCTATGAGCCGGAGATGGCGCTGCGGGCAGAAAACGACGGACTATATTTTTATCAGCAAATCTCCAGTTTGTACCACTCCCGGCTGCTGGAGGAAGGGGCCATGGCTTTTGAGGTGGGATATACCCAAAGCGCCCCGGTATCCCAGATTCTCCGCCAAGCCGGAATGAAAGAGGTGTTCACCTGCAAAGACCTAAACGGTATCGAACGGGTCGTGGTAGGGAAAAAGTAACCAGCAGATATCCAGCGGCAGCAGCCCTATACCCATCCCTTTATTTTATGATATACACACCATATAATTGTACACAAATAGCATTTATAATACAAAATCTCCGTTTGATAAACGGGGATTTTTTTATCTCTTTTCGCTACTGGAATCCCTACACGGGGTGATGGGATACCGGAAGCTTGACAATGACCCCGCCCCGTAATATAATAAGCTTTATTACTAAAAGAAAGCTTATTATATGCGTGCGAAGGAGGCAGCCATGTATTCCCTGCATCATCTTTGGATGAAAACCTACCTACAGATGAAACGCTTGGTCTCAGCACAGGCACAGCCCCTGGGTTTGTCGCCAGGGCAACCCAAGATTTTGGAATTTTTGGCAGAATATGGGGAACACGAACAAAAAGATATCGCCGACTACTGTGAAATTGAAGCTGCTACGGTGGGAAGCATCCTATTGCGTATGGAAAATGCCGGTTTGATTGTGCGGCGCAACCGTCCCAACAACCGGCGCTCGCTGTATGTATCCCTAACCCCCAAAGGGGAGGAGATGGCGCAAATCCTACGGGGCGTCTTTGCGCAGGCGGAAGCACAGATCACCGCAGGACTTACAGAAGAAGAGCGAACCACCCTTCTGCGGTTGCTGACCAAATGCTTGCAAAATCGGAAAGGAACTTGGAAATGAGACAAAAAAGCATTCAAATGACAAAACGTATGTTGGCCTACTGTGCCGGCCTATTTATTATGGCCATGGGGGTATCGTTTTCCGGTACAGCCGATCTGGGAATGTCGCCGGTAAATTCCATCCCCTATGTGCTCAGTGAAATTTTCACCAAGCTGTCCATGGGCACCTGGATCATCATCATCTTTTCGCTGTATATCGCCTTTCAGTTTATCCTGCTGGGTCAGAACTTCCAGTTCTGGCGTATTTTGCAGCTGATCTGCACCACCCTCTTTGGTTATTTCACCGATTTTACCAACTGGCTGGCTGATCTGTTCCTTCCCGATCCCGCTCTGATGACCTTCCATCCGGCGGGGGTCTACGGTGTGCGGCTTGTTTATCTTTGCATCAGTATGTTTTTGATTGCACTGGGGATTTTGCTGTATCTGGCTCCCGACCTCATCTCCCTGCCCGGCGAGGGCATCATGCAGGTCATCGCCGAAAAGCTTCACAAACCATTGCCTACCGTCAAAATGTGTTTTGACTGTACGGTATCGATCATCGCGCTGGTGTATTTCCGTCAGTTTCACGGGATTCGGGAGGGTACCGTCATCGCCGCGTTCGGCGTAGGCAAAATTTTAAGCCTGTACGATCCGCTGAAACAGCCTCTCCTTCATTTCCTGCACGGAGAAAAGGCGTAAAGCGTCCTCTGGTCCCTTCTACTTACCAAAAAAAGCACCACAGAATCCGAAGTTGGGATACTCGGATTGCGTGGTGCTTTTCCTTTGACGTATGTGATGCAATGAACAGCCCGGCTCCCAACAGAAAACGGTCTGATTCCTTTCCCACCCTGGGACTTTAAGCTATTTTTCTCAGGCATCCTTCTCCTTGATCTGCGGCTCCTGAATCCGAAAGATCACCAGCATTGCCGTAAAGAACAACGAAAATGTGAGGACAAAGGGCAGACGCCGATCTACGCTGGACAACCATCCTGCCAGATATCCAAAAGGCGAAGAAAGGGCGATGGTGGAGGCCATGACGAGAGCATTGAGGCGCGCCCGCTCCTGGATATTGAGATTGAGCTGGAGCAGCGCGTCCTTGCGCGGGTTGACCAGTGCGGCCGCTACCGCCGTAATCAGTACATACACCAGCACAAATCCTAATCCGCCTACGGGAGAGAAGATCAATGTTAAGGCCGCCATAGCATATAATATCAGGCCAATGCACAGCGGTATCCGGAATTTTTTTACATCGATACGGTACTGAATCCCCACCATAAAGATCAGCATAACCGCTGCGTTCAAAATGGGGAACAACGCCAAAAAGTTTTCCGACAATCCCAGCCGCTGCGTCACATATAAGCCAAAAAAGTTTGTATTCACCATATTGGTGATATAAAGGATCGCGCTCACCGCCACCGCTTTCATCACCCCTCGATTTCTCACCAGATCCGGGATAAGATGACGATATTCTCCCAACATATGAAAAACCGAAATATTTTTGGTCTCTCTCCGGCGGATTTTTTCCTGCTTTGTCTCCTGACAAAGCCGGAAGGTAATCAGCGTTTTGGTGAACATGGTCACTGCAAAAACCAGATACAGCACCCGCACCACCGGAACCATGGAATATGAGCTCACAAACAATCCGGAGAGCGGCGCGAAAAAAACAGCAACCAGTCCTCCGATGGTCGCCCAGGTATAGATTCCCACCAAATCCTTCTGATTGGCGTCTTCGATCAGCAAACAATACCAGGCTGTTTGGTTGATCTGTTCAAAGCAGTTGAGGATTGCGGCAATCAAAAACAACCAGAAATTGTTTGAGACGGACCATACCAGGCAGGCCAGTACCCAACCAAAAAAATCTCCCATCATTGTGGTGGTTTTCCGCCCCAGTTTATCCGATAAAATACCGCCAAAAAAGGAAAAAAACATCTGAATCACCATGGCAATGGAAAGGATCATCCCGATTTGCACATCTGTGATGCCCTGGGTGTACATATATAGTGTGGCAAATGGCGAGATCAGGTTGTAAGGGATACCCCAAAGTGGTTCGATGAGCACCAGCGTTCTTGGATTTCCCCCATTGTCTCTGAGCACTTGGACAAGAGGATGATATTTCAGGTTGTTGACGATTGATTTTATGCCCATAACAATACCCCTGTTTCTTTCAGTTTTCTGTTCATTGTATCATACTTGAAATTTTTTATATACAACGCTTTTCTTGAAACGATAAAGCCCTGACCGCAAAAGCCCCTTGCGTATTTGTGATACCGCAAACCGCTTCACAAAACAGCACAAACTTCAAGTAACCACAGAAAGCACCCTACTTGTTATTCCGTAACCATACTGTCTAACAAATAGGGCGCCTTGGAAAATGCAACTTCAGGCTCTTACTGGTAAGCAATACAGCAAAAACGACTGCCACGGCTTTTAAATTACTGTTTTATACGCCAAAATTGCTTTTCAGAATACTTCTTACTTGGATGGTAAAGGCGCCTCCAGCATCACCCTTTTTTCCAGAAAAAACAGGGTGCATATTGGTCAAACCTTTTCTACAACAAATGTAGCATATCCCTCCAATGGCCTTCTGAAACCAAAATACATATCATACCATTTCCGACACCATTCCCATTGAGACATATTTTTCGTATCTTTTCGCAACTCCTCCAAATGGCGTCTGGCACTCCACATAATATATCGTTCCCATTCATTATGGGTATCGCTGTACATTGCTGTGATGAAGTACCCATTGCGCGCAAACAAATCATTGATTTGCTTTAGGGACAGCAATTCACCTTCAAAATCAATCAGCTCCTGCGGTGGATTGTCACATTTGGAATAACGGGTCCCAATAATTTGTTTGCCTGCGGGCTTCATAAACCTTTCCAGCAGCAGAATTGTATTTTCCAGTCCGCCAAACTCCTCACCGGAAAGGCAAACATAATCAAATTTTTCCTCTGTATCCCATTGAAAAATATCCGATTCAATCAACGTCACATCTGTGATTCCGTACTCTGCAAGCCTTTTTTGACCTTGTCGGATAAATTCACCGCAAATGTCTACGCCGATTCCTCGGATTCCAAAAGCGTCATGCCATATCTTCAGCATCTCACCGTATCCACAGCACAAATCCAAAACGGTTGACGAACGGTTCATTCCGGAAGAAAAACCAATCTCAAGGATACCGCGGACTGGCGTCATACTGATGAGAAACTGGCTTTCTTTTATGAGATTTAACGAATGATGATAATCCATTTTATTCTCCCTTTCTGACCGGGCAAAATGGATTATTTTGCCCGGATTATACGAGTGATGACCCCTTACAACATAGACTTTTCATCAAAGACCACTCCTTTTGATAGACAAAATACTATTTATTAGGCAGATTTTCAGTCTACTGGCATAATATCAAAAAAATATCCTATTTTCAAGACACAGTTATACAAAATATAAACACTACAAAAGCCAAATATCGCGAACCCAGAAACGGTGTTTTCGCAAATACAGACAACAGGACTTAACCTTGCACAGTTGACTACTAAATTCTGAAAACGATACTGCTTTGGCGGTACTACTTTCTGTTATGTATTTGGCAGCGGTTTGTTTTGTCTGTAGGACTGTTCAGCAAAATCTTTTATTTAATAGAAGAATCTGCTATACTTTTAATGAAGTTTGGAACGAGTTTACATTGGGCAACCGTTCCTGGTTTTGAAACCTCAGATCAGAACCCGATAAAAGGAGGATTGTCATGATATCGCTTTGTGGAACAGCGTGCTGTACAAACTGTCCCCGTCTTTCCGAGTGCGGTGGCTGTAAAAAGGCGGACGGACGCCCTTTCGGTGGCAGATGTGTTGCGGCAGAATGGGTAAGGACTGGCGGATTGGAAAATCTTGAACGACAAAAACAACAACTGATTGCAGAATTTAATTCCCTTGGGGTTGCGAATCTATCTGTAGAAAATCTCAACCTTCTCAGCGGTCGCTATGTAAATTTGGAATATATGCTTCCAAACGGTACATCCGTAAAGCTTCTGGAGGATGATAAGGTTTATCTGGGTAACCAGATTGAGATTCCCGGCAGCGAACGATGCTACGGCGTTGTGGGCGATGAGGAATATCTTTTGGTTTGCGAATACGGCTGCAACGGTTCTGATCCGGAAATTTTTTTGTATCGGAAAAGAAATAACCGTGAGAAAAAAACATAATTGGGATTGGTCTTTTATATTTTTACCACCGCAGATATCTTTATCGTGTTGCCGGCGTCATTGTTCATTTTGACCTACGGTATTTTAAGGAAGGAAGAACGACGGGAAAGGCAAAAACACCCTTAGCATCTATCACCGGATTCCGTTCGCAAAACAGGAACACCACTGAATTAGAGTATTATACATCTGGATTCAGTGGTGTTTTCGTTTGGATGTGGTGAACACTTCAATGGTTTGGCCACGGGCCGTAATCAAAGAAAGGGCCTGGAGCACGATTAGCTCCAGGCCCTTTCCTGATGGTGCGGGTAACAGGACTTGAACCTGCACGGTTGCCCGCCAGATCCTAAATCTGGTGCGTCTGCCATTCCGCCATACCCGCAATTTTTAACTTGTAAAAAATATGATATCACATACGGTATGGGATGTCAATCGATAAATCAAAAAACAAAGCTCTCCCGGGGTCCCGCCTTTCTTTGGGACCCCGGAATTTTCAAAAGCGATCCACCCATGGTACCCTCAAAGGCAACTGAGTCCCACATCAGGACGATTGGTGATGATCCGATCGCACCCCAACGCCAACATACGCTTAATGTCCGCGGGATCATCCACCGTCCAGGTGTTGATCTGGATTCCCCGCTCTTTGCAGTTTTGTACGCCCTGAGCATCGATCATCTGGTAATGGGGATGGATGGCCTGGGCGCCCACCGCAGCGGCATAATCCCCGGGCAGGTACAGATTGGCGGAATACAGCAGCCCCAACGGCATCTGGGGGTCCAGCAGCCGGTACTCCCTCAGGCAGCGATGATCAAAGGAGGATAGGATAATCTTTTCCGACACACTTTTACCGTACCGCGTCACCTTATCGTGTATCTTTTTCACCAGGGTTTCATCGTAACGGTAAGGGGAGGACTTGATCTCAATATTTAACGCCATCGGGGAATGGGCGATAAAATCCAGCACCTCATCCAAAGTCGGAATCTGCTCCCCGGCATACCGGTCGGGAAAATGAATCCCGAAATCCAGCGCTTTCAGCTCCTTCACCGTATACTCCCAAACATATCCCCTGCCGTTGCTGACCCGATCCAAAAAAGCATCGTGGAGAACCACCACCTCTCCGTCTTTGGCGCACTGCACGTCGATCTCGACGCCGTGGGCTCCCAGCTCCTGGGCAAGGCGATAGGCCGCCATGGTATTTTCCGGCGCGTATGCGCTGGCTCCGCGATGGCCAAAAATCTGTGCCATAATCCATTCCCTTCCTATCCCGATGGATTTGCCGGTACCGTCGGCACCCATGGTGGCACCGCCTCCCGGCATATCGTTCTTTCTTCATTATAGCGGCGTCCCCCCTGCCAATGCAAGCTACAAAAAAACAAAAGCAGGACCCCGCCTCCGCGCAGGGCCCTGCTGCAACAAAGCAAAACCGTCTGTTGTTTACAGCTCGTAACGAATTCTCCAGAAAACAATCCGCTCCCGTTTCCAGGTATAGGTCAGCAGCAGTTCCTGATGTACGTCGTCACAGATGATTGCCGGATAGGCATAACCCCCCGGCTCGTTTTCCAAGGTCAAAATCTGCTGCCAGCTCTCGCCGTTGTCGGTGGATAAGCTCAGCACCAGAGGGGTACGGGGTCCCTTGTAATAGTTGGGCAGATTTCCGGTGGGGTTATAGGCCAACACCAGATTGCCGTTATGGAGCTTGACCAAATCGATGCCGCTGTTGTTGTTGGGCAGCCCCGACTGATAGGCGGTGCACCAGGTTTTTCCGCCGTCCTCGGAATCGCTGCGGAAGATGGCGGAGCTGGTGGAACGAAGCAGCATATGTACCTTGCCCGGCGCGGATTCCCACAAGGTCGGCTGGATAACCCCTTTTCCGTAGCACAGCCGTCTATCCGGCAGACGATCCACCACATGATAATCTGCCCGGCGCAGTGGCACCAGCTGGCTCATTTTCCAGCTATCCCCGCCATCGGTGGAGATATCCACAAAGGCGTCCCAGGTCTCTCCCTCCAAGGAAGCAGGGGCAAGGATCGTCCCGTCGGAAAGGGTGATACATTTGTTTTTTACCGGACCGCGTCCACCGATCTGGTCCCCCTCCACCAGCTCTCGGGAATCGGTCCAGGTCTTTCCCTCATCGTCAGAGATCTTCACCAGCGTGCGCCAATTGGGAATGGTAGCCCCTTCCTTATAAAACAGGAAGATCCGTCCATCCTGACGCTGGAACAAGACCGGATTCCACAGGGCAATCCCACGGGTATCCGCGATGATCCAGGGCCTTTGCCATCCATCCTTGGTTCTTCTGGACATCCAGATGGCCACGTCCGGACCTTTTTCCCAGCTTCCGGCAAACCAGGCGGAGAGGATATCCCCGTTGGAAAGCCGGATCAGGGTGGAGGCATGAGGACTGTCAAAATCCCGATCCTCCTCGACGATGAATTCTTTTTGGGTTTCCAGCAGCTTCATAAAAGCACTTCCTTTCAAAATCGTCTATCAGAAAAAAGAAGAATCACCTAACTGTTTGGTGCACAAAGATACACAAGCAGCTTTCTTTTTACGGTTCAGCGCCATTGGTCTTGTCGTGCTGATGCAGATTCCGATATTCGATGGGCGAGATCCCTTCATATTTTTTGAAAACCCGCAAAAATGTGGTGCGGTTCTCAATTCCCACCGCCGCTGCAATATCCCCCACCTTCTGATCGGTCTGGGTCAACAGTTCCTTGGCCTTTTGGATGCGGATTTCCCCGATGAAATCGGTCAGATTCTTCCCGGTACGCTGTTTAAAGACGCGGGAAATGTATTTGACCGAGACCCCCATCTGATCGGCAATCTGTTCCAATCCCAGATTGGAAGCATAGTTGTGCTGCACAAAATCCTGGGTGGTTTGTACCAGGCTTTCGGACTTTTGCGGAAAAGGGCTGCTGCAGCTCTCCAATATATCGCTGTAAAAATCCAGTAGCAGCTGTTTTCCCACCATCGGATCCTCCGGAATCTTCATCTCCGCGATCACCGACCGGGCAAACGTCTCCTGACCGAGATCCGAAAGGGATTTTCCCCGCTCAGAAAGGTAGGCGGCGCCAAGCATTATCAACTGATGGTACAGATAGTGATATTCCTCATAGGAGATTCCCAGACGGGTATTTCGCTCCAAAAGCTCTTCCACCATGGAAAGCAATTGGAAACGATTTCCGGCTTTGAGGGCATTGACCAGTCGCAGCTGATCTTCCATGGTAAACTGCAACAGATTATGCTGCATAGTATTGCGATACAGATGAACCTGGAAAAACTGCTGATCGTTTCCTCCCTGTACTGCTGCCATGGCCTGATGATAAGAATCTCGGATACCTGCAACACCATAGCTGATCCCGCCAATGCCAACCGCCACATCAAAATACCGCCGGTCATAGGAGAAAAGGGACTTCATTCGGGAAAACACCTGGTTATCCGGCAGCAGTTGGGACTGCTCCTGACAGTTGATCAGACAGACATAGATGTTCTGCCGGGGTTCCATGACATAACATCCCATCCGATCTCCCAGCAGATAGGCTAAAATATTGCGCAGTTTTTCTGCAATATTGATCCGTTCCAGATCGGTATGATCGCGATAATAGTTGGAATGGAACCGGAAACAGACACAACAAACGATATAGTTGGGATCATGGAAGGAGAGTTGGCCTTCCAGAATCTGAGAGAGCATCTGCTGGTTGACCGGTGTGGAACCGCTGATCATGAGACGAAACGCATATTCCAAATATTCTGCGCTGTACTGGTCCAGTCGCTGTTTATACTGCATCTGGCTTTCCATCAGCTTATCCACGCCGGTGCGCAGCAGCTCCATTTCGTCCTTCCCTTCCGGTTCCAGAACGCCCCCGGACTGATGCTGCACCGCATCCACCATCAGGGTGATAGGACGGTAAATCCGTTTGCTGAACAGCAGGGAAAGGGCCACAATCACCAGCATCAAAATAAGGCAGGTCCAAAGCAGCACCCTGGGGATCACCGAAGCAATACCGGACATAGCTTCCAATGGCACCAAAGAATAGATCTGCCAATTAAACTGGGAGGTAACCACCTTACAGGCGAGGAACCGCTGGTCATCCAGCCAAACATAGTTGAGCATCCCCGGCTCATGATCCTGATGCTCCAGCATCTGCCACATTACATCCCATTGCGGGGTATCCTGCGCAAGGCCGGTGCCATTCCAGATGGTATTTCCGTTCTCTCCAACAATAAGATACCGGGTTCCCTCCGCCACCGAACCGCCTTCCAGTGTCTTGACGATCTGTTCCACCGAGATATTGATCACCACCACGGCGGTCTGACCGTTGAGCTTGCTCACCCTGACCCAGGGCAGAACCAATCTGGAATCGTTGCCGGAGGCGTTGTTCACCCAATCCACCTCCAAAGCCCGCAACTGGGAGGCGCTCGCCTGAAGATTTTGCCAAAACTCCAAATCATAGCTTTCATACCGAAAAACGGTGTCAAAAAACAACTGAGGAGAAAGGGTTCCGGTAGAAGTATACACCAGCGTATCCTCAGGATAATAGGCAAAGATGCTATCGATAAAATTGCTGGTGATGTTTTGGTACTGCTCCAGAATGCGGGGAATCCTCCATCGCTCGGCTTTTTGTTCCAAGGTTGCCTGGGCGTCAGGGATGAAATACTGTTTGACCAGCCCATCTGCCAGAAACCCCACTGCCACTGCATTGGAAGAAATCAAAAAGCCGTCGATATCGTCGGCGGAATTGGATAGATTTTCCTTGATCTTTCGGTCAAAATCCTCCCGTATCATCTGTGCCACACCGATGTAGGAGACAAAACTCATTACAATCAGCGGTGTCAAAAACGATAGAAAATAGAGCAGCAGTGTGAGAAAAAAGCGCTTTGTTCGGACGAAATGCTGTATCCGCTGAAAAAACATCATCACTGCCTCCTTTCCAAAGGTATCTCTATTTTACACTGAAACCGCCGTGAATGAAAAGAGTGAAAATATGGCTATTATGTGAAAGACAGGCGCGCCATAGGGCACGCCTGTCTTTTAAACGGGAGGATTATCTGGCGTTTGCCGTATTGTAAATCTCGGCGATCTCCTCCGCACCCATTTCGATGGCTTTGGCGATCACGTTGTCGTAATTCTCAATCGGCTCAAGGCCCATGATGTATTTGTCGTATTCCTGCTCCAACATGGTGGTGAGGTTGGCGGTCAGGTCTTTCACCCGCTCGTTCTCCTCCGCTGTCAAAGCAGGGTCGATGATCGGAGTAACATAGGCGTCGTCCGATTCCACAATGCTCCAGTACTCGTCGGTCAGATCACTCCAGATACCGGTGAGCTTTTCAATCTCAAAGGTGGTCTTGGTGTTGGCAGCCCACAGAGAGAAGTTCAGCTTGGTGATACCCAGCTCGGAGTAAACCGCGTAGTAGCAGGTCGGCTGTGCATCCTTAAACTGCATGACGTAATCCTGGATAAAGTGGGGCTCCCCATTTTCGTCGTACTCAAAGCTCAGGCCCTCTTTGCCATAGTTGGTGATGTCGGAGCCTTCCTGAGAATACAGCCAATCCATAAACGCCATAACGGTATCAGGATCGTCCACCTTGGCGTTTACCGCAAAGAAATCGCCGGGCAGTACCGTCTCATACAGTACGGCACGTCTCTGGCCGAAGCTGTTTTCCGGGATGGGGATAATCTGTAATTTGCCCTCGGGATCGGTCTTTTTCAGGTTGGGGGTGTAGTTTTGACCGAAACCGGAGTTATCGATGAACATAAAGGACTGTCCGCTGGACATCTGGGCACTGAGGGTATCTCCAGTGGTGGTGGCATAGTCGGGATCCAGCACGCCGGTGGTGTAAGCCTTATTCAGATATTCCAGAACCGCCTTAAATTCCTGGGTGGCAGGACCAAAGACATATTTCTCCAGATCATAATCGTAGTAAAGCCCGTTGTTGCCGTAACCGGAACCTAACATATAGGAGATGGTTTTGAGCATCTGGGAGGTGCCTTTTCTTCCGGTCCAGGGTTTGGAATCGGGATAGATCTCCTTGAGTTTCTGCATGGCTTCCAGCAGCTCGTCAAAGGTCTGCGGGGTTTCAATATTGTTCTTTTCCAGCAGGCCTACACGCAGGATTGGCCCGAAGCCGTTGGCAGCCTCATCCCGGGCAATCTGCGGGCAGCCCCACAGGACACCGTCCACTTCACGTTTTTTCAGGTTGGGGATTTCATCATAGAATTTTTGCAGGTTAGGCATCTTGCCCTGCGCCATATAATCGCTGACATTGAGGAAAATTCCGGTGGGGCCGTACTCGGTCAGGTCCGCCGTGGGGATACGCATAATGTCAGGGATATTGTTGGTGGCCAGCAGCAGCGAACGCTTGTCGTCGTTTCCGATCTCAAACTCGATCTTCACGTTGGTTTTTTCCAGAATCTCCTGCTGTGCTACCGCCATATCCTTGATGGGCTGGTTGCTGCTCTCGGTGGTAAACACCGTCAGAGTCATCTCCTTTTCAGCCCGGAAAGAGGAAGTGCCTTCCTCGGAAGCAGATTCAGAGGAGCTGGCAACCGTGGCAGAGGAGCTGCCGGTGGCGGCGGAAGACGACGATGAAGCGGAAGAACTGGAAGCGGCACTGGAACAGCCGGTCACCATCATGGCAACACTCAGCATGCCGGCCAGCGCTTTGATCTTTGAACGCATCATAATGAACCTCCTTAAAAAACTGTTATATTGGCGCCGTCCCAAAAGGACGGGTCCTTACGTCTGTAACATTACCCCTTGATGGCACCGATCATAACACCCTTGGTGAAATATTTTTGCAGGAAGGGATATACCACCAAAATGGGAACGATGGTGATGATGATCACCGCGTACTTAAAGTTGATGGCAATAATCTGCATATTGGCGGAAAGGTCCGCGGATTCCTCCGCCATATTGCCCGCCACAATGATCTCTCTGAGCAGGACCTGCAGAGGGAACTTGGATTTGGAGTTGAGGTAAATCATTGCCTGGAAGTAGCTGTTCCAGTGACCCACCGCATAAAACAGCGTCATAGTGGCGATGATGGGCATGGAAAGCGGCAGGATAACCTTGAAAAGGATCTGGATGTCGTTTGCACCGTCCAGATAGGCCGACTCGGTTAAGGAGGAGGGAATATTCTGGAAGAAGGTGCGCATGATAATCATGTTGTAGGTGCTGATGGCGCCCGGCAGCACAATCGCCCAGATGGTATTGATCAGCCTCAGCTGGTTGACCACCAGATAGGAAGGAATCATACCACCGCTGATAAACATGGTCAGCGCCACAAAGAAGGTGAAAAATCCTCTTCCATAGAAATCCTTTCTGGAAAGAGGGTAGGCACACATCGCCGAGCAGACCACGTTGATTGCCGTACCCACTACCGTGTACACCACACTGTTTTTGAAGGACACCCAAATGGACTCATTCTCAAACACCATCTTATAAGCGTCGAAATTGATCCCCTTGGGAATAAAGTTGACCTCGCCGCGGTAGATGTATTCCGCGGAACTGATGGAAACGACCAAAATGTTATACATGGGATACAGCATAATAAATGCCAGCAGCAGCATAAACAAAATGTTGCATCCATCAAAGATTCTGGCGCCAATCCCTGCATTATCCACAGGTTTTTTCTTGCTCATCCGATTTTCCTCCTTCTACCAATGGTTGTCCTGTGCTTTACCAAAGGCTTGTCTCGCCCAATTTTTTGGAAATCTGATTGGCGCTTGTCACCAAAATTACCCCGACGATAGCCTGGAACAGTCCCACAGCTGTGGCATAACTGAAGTCATTTCCCAGCAGACCGCGGCGATACACATAAGTGGAGATAACGTCCGCCACTTCATAGGTAGAACCGGTATACAGCAGCAAAATCTTCTCATGACCCAGATTCATCAGCCGGCCCAGATTCATAATCAGCATGATGGAAATGGTGGGGGCGATGCTGGGCAGGGTGATATACCAAATACGGTGCCAGCGGTTGGCTCCGTCGATCAGTGCAGCCTCATACATCTCCGCATCCACACCGGTTAAAGCCGCCAGATAAATGATGGAATTCCATCCAACGCTCTGCCAAATTCCCGAGGCAACGTAAATGGTACGAAAATACTTTGGATCCATCAAAAACTGGATAGAGGTACCGGTGAAAACCTTTACCAGTTGGTTGATCATACCATCAGAGCTGAGAAAGTTTACCAGCATACCGCAGACCACCACGGTGGAAATAAAATGGGGCAGATAACTGATATTCTGAATAACCTTCTTAAACTTCTCGTTTTTCAGCTCATTGAGCAGGATGGCCAGAATGATAGGTGCCGGAAATCCCCACAGAAGGCTATAGATATTGATCAGCAGGGTGTTGCGAACCAGTTTCCAAAAATAGGGGTCCAGCAAAAACTTTTCAAAATGTTTGAGTCCCACCCACGGGCTGCCCAAAATTCCCTTTACAACGTTGTAGTCCTGAAAAGAGATCAGGATACCGTACATCGGCCAGTATTGGAACAGAATATAGTAGACAAACGGGATGAGAAAAATCAGATATAAGTACTTGCACCGAATGATTTCCCGCACGGGCTTGGGCATGGATTTCGACTTTCCAGGAACACCCGTCTTTTTCTGATTTTGGGTCTGCTGTAGTGTGGACATAAACCTTTCAACCTCCCTATAATGCACCCGCCGCAACGCAGCAAAGACCTTCTTGATGGTTGCGCTCCGCTCTTTGATCCGTCAAAGTATCAAAGCATTCATTTTCTCAACACAAAATATTCACAATCTCATGGCAACATTGTAACTGTCCCCAAACCTGTCTGTAAATAAGCAATATCGGACTACCCGATGCATATTTCCCCCTGAAATGCCATGATGCATATTTCCCACAATCGGCATTTCTCTATCTTTTTATCCGTTTTATGCTGGAATTTGTTGCTTTTTCTGTTCCCTTTGCCCAATTTCCTGCCGGCTTTTCTTCGTTTGCACTGTATCAAGCGTTGATTTTAGCGGTAATGCGACGTTGACAGACATGGGGATCGGATACAAATTATCCCCCTCAAATCATCCTGAAAGTTTCCCGATGCCTCTTTCTTCCCGAGAAAATACAGGGGAGGAGCGCCTGTCCATAGGATAAGCGATAAACAGAAAGGGCAAAAAAAAACGCCGCTTCCCGGCAATCAAGCCGGGAAGCGGCGCTCTGAAAATTCTGACAAATATTATTTCACACCGTCATGCCCCAAAGGTGCGATGATCTTTTTATAGGTATGACGCATAAACAGTGCGCTGAGAACCACCGAAGCGATCTCCGAGATGGGGAAGGAGAACCAGACGACGTCCAGATTCCCGGTCAGGGACATCAGGAAGGCCACCGGCAGCAGTACCACCAGCTGTCTGGCAACCGAAACAATCAGGCTGAGCACACCGTTGCCCAGAGCCTGGAACACCGAACCCACAATGATGCAGAATCCGGCAAACAGAAAGCTGAGGCTGATGATCCGCAGGGCCGGAACGCCGATGACCAGCATATCCTGAGAAGCGTTAAAGAATCCCAGAAGAACCTGAGGAACGATCTGGAAGATGGCAAAACCTACCAGCATAATGCACACCGCATAGAAGATGCTCAGCTTGATGGTATGAACCATTCTGTCCCGATGACGTGCGCCATAGTTATAGGAGATGATGGGAACCATACCGTTATTCAGGCCAAATACCGGCATAAAGATGAAGCTTTGCAGCTTAAAGTACACGCCGAACACTGCCGTTGCGGTGGAAGTAAAGGACATGAGGATCTTGTTGACGCCAAAGGTCATCACCGAGGAGATGGACGCCATTACGATAGAAGGCACACCCACGGCATAGATCCGTTTGATGGTGCTGGCGTCGGGGCGGAATCCCTTAAATTTAAAGGTGATTTCGTGGTTGTTTTTCAGATTAAAATAAATGCCCAGCAACATTGCCACCATCTGTCCCGCAACGGTAGCGGCAGCGGCGCCGGCCACTCCCATCTTGGGGAAGCCCAGCAAACCAAAGATCAGGATGGGGTCCATCACAATGTTGAACACTGCGCCAACTCCCTGGGTGATCATGGTATAAAAGGTCTTACCAGTTGATTGCAGCAGCCGCTCAAAGACAATCTCTCCAAACAGGCCGAAGGAGAAGATGGTGCAGATGCTCAGATAATCGGTGCCGTAATCCACGATGGATCCGATATCGGTCTGACTAAGGAAGAACGCCCGTGCTCCCACAAAGCCGAACACCAAAAACAACAGATAACTGAGCACCGCCAAAAAGATACCATTGGCAGCGGCCTTGTTGACCTGTTCAAAGTTTTTCTCTCCCAAGCTCTTGGAGAGCAGGGCATTGATACCGACTCCGGTACCGGTGGAGATGGCGATCATCAAATTCTGAATGGGGAATGCCAAAGAGACTGCGGTAAGGGCATCCTCTCCCAAGCGGGAAACAAAGACGCTGTCCACCACATTATAAAGCGCCTGAACCAACATGGCTACCATCATGGGCAGCGCCATGGAAATAAGCAGACGGTTGACCGGCATATAACCCATTTTATTTTCCTTATGTTCTGGTTGCCGCACTTCCGACATTTTCAGTATTTCTCCTTTCGAAATATTTGCTTTCCAAACAGACAGTCTATTTATAAGTAAACCAGATTCAATTCGCATTGTCAAGCGGTTTTTTGCTCTATACAGTTCAAATTCGTGTAGGAATACAATACATGTTGG
>DBQB01000012.1 GCA_002305685.1 Ruminococcaceae bacterium UBA1405 | reverse complement strand
CGCTTTGACGTCCTCGGTTCCCTGAACCCCTTTGAGTTCATCTTCCAACGGCACCAGTTCAGAAAAAGCCGGAGGATATCGTGTTTCCTGACCAGGATTTTCCAGAGGAATATCCTCCTCCGCCGCAGATTTGACAGTATCAATCAGTTCCTGTGTGGATGTCTGGGAATCCGAAACAGAAGCGTCCTTACTGGCAACACCTTTCTTTGCCAACTTTCTCGCTTCCTTTGCCTCTTTCTTCTGCTGAGCAAGCTGCCTATAATATTCACCACTGATCACCATTGCGGCTTCCTCTGTCTTGGCATAAACTTTTAAATATTCGGGATCATTGGAAGTTTTGATACGGTTGCGCACAACAATCCATGCAACTATGGAACCCAGCATACAGATTCCCGCCAACAGCTGAGAAACCCGAATGGTTCCCAACATCAAACTATCGGTACGCAGTCCCTCAATAACAAAACGCCCTGCGCCATACCAACCGGTGTAAAACATCAGCAATTCCCCATCAAAACGACGGCGAGAGGCCAGCCATGCTGTAATTCCAAAGCCAATCAAGCACCACAGCGACTCATAGAAAAAGGTTGGATGTACCGGCATGGTAGGATCTACTGTAACGCCCAACTTTTCCAGATCATCGGCAACACTGGTCAAATAAGCCGAAATGGAGGAGGAGGTCATCCCCCAGGGCAAAGAGGTATTGCTGCCGAAAGCTTCAACATTTACAAAGTTTCCCCAGCGGCCGATGGCCTGGCCCAACAGAATACCTCCCACAGCCATATCCGCCATCGGAAAGAATTTGACTCCGCGCAGTTTGCAGGCAGCTATAGCAGTGATCAGGGCGCCGATCACCCCGCCATAAATTGCAATACCGCCATGCCAAATCTTAAAGATTTCGTCCAGATGGCTGCTATAATATTCCCAACTAAACAATACATAGTAAAGCCGCGCTCCAATGATACCGCCTACGGCACTGATCATAACGACATCGACTGCACGGTCCGCGTTGACCCCGAATACCTTGCTTCGCCGGATGGCATAAAAGGTGCCTGCCAAAAAAGCTGCTGCAATCAGAACCCCATACCAGTATACCGTAAATGGACCAATGGAGAAAGCGACCCGGGATAGTTCGATCTCAAGTCCTAACCCGGGAAAGGTTAATGTCTCTGTCATAGTTGTCATCCTTTCTATTTTGTACGGATATCTTCCCCGTCGGTTTTGGGCCAGACAATGGAGATACCGCAGTACTCCTCATGATATTGCTCCGCAAGGCGCTTCTCCAGCTGTTCTTTGGTGATTGCAGAAAGGCTTTCCACCAGAGAATACGGCTTTTCTCCACCGAAGTAGCACAAAAGCATACTGCTCGCCACCGCTTCCGGACGGGAAAACATCGACAGATACCGGCCATATGCAGATTTTTTACAGCGGTTGAAGAGTTCTGGTTCAATTCCATCCCGCTTGAGCTGGCGCACCCGCCCTTTGATCGCCTCAAAAACTTTATCCGGTTCCCTGGATTCCCCGCCAAACATAACCGCCATGGCACTGCGCACACACATGGCCTCTCCGCCAAAAGTTGCGTTGATCAGACCAGCGTCATAGAGTTCCCGATAAAGCGGGGTAGTTTCTCCGGCAATGATCTCCACCAGAATCTCATCCAAAAGCTGATCCCGAAGATTTTGCGCCATATTGTGCTCAGTTCCGCTACAGCCTTGCAGCTTAAAGCCCATCTGAAACATTGGCACAGCCACTTCCAGCTGGGTTTCCACCCGCAACTTTTCCAGCTCCGCAGGTTCCCGGGGAATATACTGTTCCACCACAACCGGTTCGGACTGGGGCAGGATACGGTCTGCCACCTCCAACGCCGTCTCCACCTCGAAGTTGCCGGCAATGGAAATAACCATATTATGCAGATTGTAAAACGTATGGTAACACCGGTACAACAGCTCTTTGTTGATCTGCGCGATGGATTCCACCGTGCCCGCAATATCCACACGGATGGGATTTTCCTGATACATCGCTTCCAGCAGGTTAAAATAAACCTGCCAATCCGGATTGTCGTCATACATCCGAATCTCCTGCCCAATGATCCCCTGCTCCTTACGCACCGTCTCGTCGGTAAAGTAGGGCTTGGTGACAAAATCCAACAGAATTTCCAGCGACTCCTTAAAATTGCGGGAACAGGAAAACAGATAACAGGTTTTATCAAAGGAGGTGTATGCGTTGGCATTGGCGCCGGTGGCAGCATAGCGCTCAAAGGCGTCGCAATCTTCGTTTTCAAACAATTTGTGCTCCAGGTAATGGGCAATCCCGGCAGGTACCGTCACAAAGTCTTCATCCTGGTTGGTCTTGAAGGTAACGTCCATCGAACCATAATTGGTGCCAAACAGCGCATAGGCAGTGCTGAACCCTTCCATTGGGCACAGCAGCATGGTAACCCCGCTCTTATGACGAACTTTATAATACTTTTCTCCCAACAGGGAGGAGGAAACGGTCTCTACCGTGGTCTGACGTTCACTGCTCATCCGACGGTACCTCCCCTTCCAAAAAATAGACAGTATCCAGCGTGATCTGTTTTGCGGCCTCCATAACATCCTGTCTGGTAACCTCTTCGATCTCCCGGATCTCCTGCGCCGGAGTGCGGTTGGAGCCTGTAAAAATTTGGGTAAAATAATATCCTTCCAGTCCACCGAGAGAATCTCCCGCCGTTTCCAAAGCACCGATCAAACTTAGGCGGGCAGCTGTAAACTCCTCGTCGGTGAATTTCCCGTTTCGCATGACCTCCAGCTGACGCAGGATTTCATCCTGTGCCGCCTGCCGTTTGTCAAACTCAACTCCCGAATCCACCAGCATAATTCCGGTTGCTTTATCGTAGCGGGAGGCACAATAATAACATAAGCTCAGTTTTTCCCGCACATAGAGAAAAAGCCTGGAAAAAGCAGTCCCACCATAGATGGCAAGCATCATGCGCAGGGCGTTGTATCTTCTCCTTTCGGTCACGTCGCCTACCCGAAAGCCCAACACCAGTTTTCCCTGAACCACATCCATCTGTTCGGTGATCTCGGTTACCTGCTGCGCTTTGAGTCTGGGCTGCATCCGCTCCAACGGAATCGGATGGCGTTCTATTTTCCCGAAAGCTTCCCGGAACGCCTCCATCGCCACCCGAGGATCGCCGCATCCGGCAAAAAGGATTTCGATATGGGCGGTCTCCAGCGCTCTGCGGTAAGCTTTCGCAGCATCATATTCCGTCAGCGCCTGAACCTCAGCCCGCTCCCCATAACGGCTTACCGCGGCCCGTTCTCCCGCGCACATCGCTTTGACACAGTGATCCACCGCATAACTGCGCTTGTCGTTGATGATAGAATCGATGGTATCGATGAGGTACTGGCGTTCTACCTTCATATCTTCCGGGAAAAACATCTCCCCATCCGGACCCTGGGTCAGTTTGGGCGCAAACAAAACCTGACAGAGAAGCCGGACACATTCGGTGATCATGTCCTCCTTTTCCAGCGCAAAACGGCTGTCCAGGCCCTGCACCGAAAGATTGAGGATTTGGTTGGCGCCGCTTTTGCGCAGCTCACCATCCAAATATGCTCCGTACAGCTCCGCCAAGCGGCTGTTGAGACTCGAAATATTAGGATAGGCCTGACAGCCTTTTCGCAGCAAATAGGGCACAATCGCATATTCCGCCGCCGTTTGACTGGATAGCGGAAGCGCCAGATTGACAGAAATACGGTTGTGTTTAAACTTGGGATCTGTAATGCTGGTAAACCAAACACCGCCAGCAATCTGTTCCCGAACCGGAACGCTCTGTATCATACACTCACCATACCTTTCGCCGGACGCCTCTGCGGATGGGGTACTTGTTTGGGAAGCCAGTTCTATCTGCAACAACCCACGGACACCATGCGAAAAATGACAGGTTACATCGCCAAACACAACACCACTTCGGTCACGTCCTTTGGTTATTATAACATATTCTCACCCAATAAACCATAAGGCAAACCCAAGAAGCATTGAATATTTTGTGAATTCTAGGTGAACCACCCAAGCGAAAGCCTTCCTCATCGGTTTCAACGTCTGTTCTTTTGGTCAGCCACACCGCTTATATGGGATAAATTGTGAAATTTTTCCCTTCAGATTGCTTTTTCTCCACGAAATCTCTATACTGATATTATAATCCAATCATTATTGGCACAAGGAGGCCCGTCATGTTTACAGCAGAAACCAAACGGTATATCAAAATTGGATTGATCGCAGTGGTATTGGTGCTATTTGTCAAATATTTTTCCCAGATCAGCAGTACCGCTTCCCTCTTTCTCAATGCCGCTTCCCCTTTGCTGGTGGGATGTATCATGGCATATATTCTCAATATCCTTCTAACCCGGATTGAAAAATGGTATTTTCCCTTTTCCAATTCCAAACTGGTCTGTAAGACGCGCCGTCCTGTCTGTCTGGTCCTCTCTTTTGTGCTGCTCGCTCTAATCATCTATCTGGTGTTGCAGCTGATCGTTCCGGAACTTCTCTCCAGTTTCGCCCTGATCGGCAAGGAAATCCCTCCGCTGATGGAAAAATTCAGAGCATGGCTCCTGGATCAGTCCGTCTCCCTTCCCGCGCTGCAGCAGATCATCAACACCCTCGATATTGATTGGCAAAACCTTTTACAACGGTTGGTGAGTCTGGTTACAACCGGAGCCGAAGGGGTAATCACCTCGGTGGTTTCGGTAATTTCCGCCACCTTCAGCGTGCTCACCCGTCTTGTCATCGGCCTGATCTTTGCCCTCTATCTTCTGGTGAGCAAAGAGCGTCTCCAGTCGCTGGGAAACCGCATCTTGCGCGCTTACATCAAACCTCACACCCGCGAAACGATCTCCTACGTTCTGGATACTGCCAACAAATCCTTCTCCTCCTTCATCGTCGGGCAGTGTACCGAAGCGGTTATCTTAGGTACATTATGTACCGTGGGAATGTTGATCTTCCGCTTTCCCTATGCGGCCATGACGGGGACGGTTGTGGGGGTTACCGCATTGATCCCTATCGTCGGCGCTTACATCGGCGCTGTGGTGGGCGGATTTATGATCTTTACCCAGGATCCGATTCAGGCCTTGTTGTTTTTGGTATTTTTGGTGGTACTGCAGCAGTTGGAGGGCAATCTGATCTATCCCAGAGTGGTGGGAACCTCGACCGGGTTGCCTGGAATCTGGGTGCTGGCTGCCGTGACCATCGGCGGTGGGGCTGCCGGAATCTCCGGAATGCTCTTTGGAGTACCGCTGGCGGCCACCCTGTATCGGCTGCTCAACGACTCGGTGGACCGCCGCCTTCCACCCTCCTCCACTCCTGCAGCGCCTTCGCCGGCCAAAACTTCACCTACAGAAGAACCTTCCACGCAGCCGCAGACCAAACCTCAGCCTAGACCATGCAAAAAACGCTGAGTAAAACTATGAAAAGGAAAGGAGCGTTTTTATGTCCACCATCTCCTACACCCCTACCCCCCATAACGCCGCGCTGCTGGGACAGATTGCCCCAACGGTATTGATGCCCGGCGATCCCCTGCGCGCAAAATATATCGCAGAGAAATATCTGGAAAACCCTATCTGCTATAACACCGTGCGGGGAATGCTCGGTTATACCGGAACCTATCAGGGACACCGCCTCTCGGTGCAGGGCAGCGGAATGGGATGCCCTTCCATCGGCATCTACTCCTATGAGCTGTATCACTACTACAATGTGGAGAATATCATCCGCATCGGTTCCGCAGGGGGGCTGAGCGATGACGTCCAGCTGCGGGATATTGTGGTTGCGCTGGGCAGCTGTACCGACTCCAACTACGGACGGCAGTTTGCGCTCCCTGGCGCCTTTGCGCCCATTGCCAGCTATTCCCTGCTTTCCGCTGTTTCTTGCGCCGCAAATAAATTGCAAATTCCTCTGCGGGTGGGCAACGTCTTTTGTTCCGACTGTTTTTATGACGAGACGGGTTCCCTGGAGAAATGGAAACAGATGGGCGTCCTGGCGGTGGAAATGGAATCGGCCGCGCTGTATATGAACGCGGCTCGGGCTGGAAAGTCTGCCCTCTGCATTGCCACCATCTCCGACCATCCGTTCAAAGGTCTTTCCCTCCCTGCCAAAGAGCGTGAGACCAGTTTCACCCAAATGATGGAGCTTGCCTTGGAGACGGTATGTGAGGTAGATCGTCCATGACCTCTTTCTGGGAACAGCTCTCTCCAAAGAAGATCCTGCCAGTTTGGCAACGTCTCCGGCAGACCAACAAACCCATTGCACTTTACGGGATGGGCCTTGGCGCAGAGAAAATTCTGCGGGTTATGGACTCGATGGGAATCTCTGTTTCCGCTGTGTTTGCCAGCGATGCATTTGTGCGGGGGCACTCTTTTCATGGGTTTCCGGTACTTCGGTTTTCTGAACTTTGCCGGCAATTTGAGGATCCACTGGTGGTGATTGCTTTTGGGAGCAATCGGGATGACGTACTCTCCTCCATGCAGCAAATCGCCTCCCGTTTTGAGACCGTAGCCCCCGACGTCCCGGTTGCCGGGGATCTGCTCTTTACCCCCTCTCTGCTGCAACAGCATCGGGAACTATGGGAAGAAAGTTATGCGCTCTTGGCTGACGATATTTCCAGGAATACCTTTTGTCAGGTCATTGCTTTTAAGCTGGACGGGGATATCTCCCATCTGGTAAACTGTCAAACCCCTCGCGAAGAAGCGTGGGAACATCTGCTGACACCTGGCCCCGAGGAAACCTTTGTGGATTTGGGCGCTTATACCGGCGATACCATACGGGAATTCCTCTCCCATACCGGTGGAGCATTTTCCAATCTGCTGGCCATGGAACCAGACGCCAAAAATTTCCGACGGCTGGAGAAATACTGCAAAACCCTATCTCAGGACCCGCAGCGGATCCGGTGTTTTCCCTATGGCGCATGGAACCGAAAAGAAATTTGTATGTTTCGAAGGCAGTCTGGCAGAAATTCCGCCCTCTCCTTCTTTGATCCGCCACAGATGGACAAACGCAGCGTAACCCAACTCCCGGTGCAGATGGAGGCGCTGGACCATCTGATTGGAACCATTACCCCAACCATCCTCAAGCTGGATGTGGAGGGAGCAGAGTATCAGGCGCTAGAAGGAAGTCAGGAAACCATCCGGCGGTTTCGTCCCCGGCTGCTGGTCAGCGCATATCACCGCAGCGATGATCTGATTCGTCTCCCACTGCTGATCCGAAACCTAAACGGCAGATACCGCTTCTACCTGCGGCATCACCCGTACGTTCCCGCCTGGGAAATCAATCTTTATTGCGTTTGAAAGAGACGATTGATACTAATCCCAACAGCCTGCCAACGATTGATGTCGTAGGCAGGCCGTTTTTTTGAAAATGATGTTTTCCGGTTGACAAGTTAGGTCTACATACTGTAAACTAATGTTGGGTCTACAATATGTAGACTATATTCACCCGCTTCGTCAACGCAGAAAGGAGGAATCCATTTTGGCAGAATCTAAGCTGGCTCCCATCGAGACGATATTTGCCAATTTAATCTGGAGCCACGAGCCCATCTCTTCCGGGGAGCTGGTAAAGCTTTGCGAAAAAGAGCTGGGGTGGAAAAAATCCACCACCTACACCATCCTCAAACGGTTATGCAACAGAGGTATTTTTCAAAATCAACATGGTATTGTCACCTCCCTTATCTCCCACCAAGATTACCTGGCGCTGCAAAGCCAAAACTTTGTGGAGGAAACCTTTGAGGGTTCCCTTCCCCTTTTCCTGGCAGCCTTTACCCGCAGAAGGAAGCTTTCCCAGAAAGAGATTGCAGAACTTCAAAAATGGATTGAAGAGAACAGGGGGTGAGGGTATGTGGATCTTTTCCTTCTTTTCCAGGCTTTTGGAGGTCAGCTGGACCGCAGGGATAGGGATCCTGGTGGTTTTACTGGTGCGATTGCCAATCTTTCGTTTTCCCAGAAGGCTTTGCTGTATTCTTTGGATGATTGTTTTGATACGACTCCTCTGCCCGTTCTCCATTCCATCCCCGCTCCCTGCCTTAACCCAGCAAAACGGCCTTTCCTACTTCTGGAATTTGGAGCAAAGAAATATAGAAACTCTCCCTGACATTTCTCTATCCCAGCCCATTGCCTCTCTGTCCGGCTCTGAGACCGCAGCCGTTACGGCAGAAGTTTCCCGCATTTCTCCA
This sequence comes from Ruminococcaceae bacterium UBA1405, assembly GCA_002305685.1. GTDB lineage: Bacteria > Bacillota > Clostridia > Oscillospirales > Ruminococcaceae > UBA1405. Next base: position 28,218 of record DBQB01000012.1, on the reverse strand, counting down.
GCAGCCCTTTTGGAAACGATCCCCCAAAGCACCCTCATAACCATTTGGCTTACAGGGGTATCCCTGATGCTTATTTATCATATTTTTTGCAGCATACGGTTTCACCGCAGTCTCATCGGTTCGGTGAAACTCTCAAAACATCTTTTCTTGGCAGATCATCTCCTCTCCTCCTTTGTGACAGGAGTTTTTCGCCCGAAAATCTATCTGCCATCCTGGCTTCCCAGAGAGGAATGGGAACCGGTGCTGCTCCATGAACAAGCCCATATTCGCTGGCATGATCCTCTAACCAAAGGACTCTTTGTAATCGCGCTGACCATTCACTGGTTTCATCCGCTGGTATGGATCGGGTTTGGCGCCTTTGTGTGCGATATGGAGATGGCCTGCGATGAAAGCGCTGTACGGACACAGCAAGGACCTGACTCCTCTATACGTGCCCGCTATTGCGCACTGCTGCTGCGTCTCAGCGGAAAGGGAAGATTTTCTACAACGCCCCTGAGTTTTGGAAGCAGCGCTGTCCGCCAACGAATTGCGCATCTCTATCAAGCCAGAAAGGCTTCCCTACCGGTTATTTTTGCGGCGTTGGGCATTCTGGCAGCATTGGCAGTGATACTGCTCACCAGCCCAATCTCTCAGCAGGAATTGTGGTGGGGATGCGGCTATCGCGTTGCGGAGGCCTACGATGCGCCGTCACTCCCAGACCAACCTCCCTTTTCCCGTTTTCTGTTCACCGCCGATCACCGATTGGCAGCATTGATGTCGGACGAAACATCCGATTGGAAGGAACTGGGCGTGTTCTCTCCCAAAGATTATAGCCGCCAACAGCTTTACCGCTTTTTTGACGCGACCCCCAATCGGATACAGGAGACACTGGACAATGCCAAACAGATCCATCGGGCAGACGACGGAGAGGAAAACTTTTATCTGTTGTTCAAAGATCGCCGCAATACTATTTTGGCCGGCGGGATAACCAGCGCAGCCACCGAAAAGGTACAATGGATGGCAGTGATCGAACCCGACGTCCAAGGGATGATCACAGAGGATCTGGAATGCATGATATCCCATGCACTCCAGGAATCACAGGTTACCGTATTTTCCCTCTTTGAGACGAGAGAGGCTCCCGGCTACCTGCTGACGGGCTGGCAAACCGCAAAACAGTTGGAGTACAGCGTATTTCACTATCGAAAATCCAACGGCCAAGCCTATGACTTTCAGCGACTCCGCTCTCAAGCCTTTGATGTTCCGCCCTCGTCTCCCACCTTCACCCTGACAAACTGTTCTCTGGGAGAGGATGGTCGGGAAATAACGGTGGACTTGATACTCAGCGCTGACCCAGCGCTGGCGTCGATACAGATGGAACAGGGGGACACGGTTTCCCGTTATGAAGTCACTTCCAATCCATCCATGGCGACGTTTCCCCGAAGCATTCACCAGGAGACCCTATGGTCTTTGTTGGATGATTCCGGGAAGGTATTGCAGCAATATCTCCTCCCGTCGCAAGGTGAGGCTGTCTACCGATATTATCGCTTTTAGCCCTTCACTACATCTGTGGCCAAAAGAAAGAATCCGGGGTTTCCTGAGCTGGAATCGCTCAAAAACCCCAGATTCTTTTTTACACCTATTCTACCGCCCATTGTGCTGGGCGCTCAAAGCCATATCCTGCAAACAAGACATTTATTCCACGCTGGGAATTTTTACATCGGCGGACACATCAGCAGAATAATCCACCCCATCCACAGCAAAACCGAACAGATTGTAGAAGTCCTTCCAGTAACCGTCAAAATCAGCATATTGGGCAATGTTATCGTTGTTCACCTGCGCCCACTCCTGTGCAATGGCGGTCTGGATATCCTCCCGCAGCTCCCAATCGTCCACCCGCAAACGGCCTTCCTCATCCACCACCGGAACATCCTGATACAGTTTATCCTGATACATCCGATAGATTTGTGCGATGCAGTCCTCATGCAGTCCCTTTTCCTTCATCAGCTGAAAGAGCATGGTGATATACAGAGGCACCACAGGAATGGCAGCGCTGGATTGGGTAACCAGAGCCTTGTTCACCGAAACATAGGCGTGTCCCCCCAACGGCTGCAGCAGGGTGGTGATCTCTTTGGCGGTTGCTTCCAGATCCTCCTTGGCCATTCCGATGGTACCTGCACGATACAGCGGATAGGTTACCTTGGGCCCAATGTAGGAATAAGCCACTGTAACCGCGCCGTCCGCCAGCACGCCGGCATCCTGAAGGGCTTCCATCCACAGCTTCCAATCTTCGCCGCCCATCACCTTGACGGTATCCGCGATCTCCTGCTGGGTTGCAGGCGCCACACTGACGTTGGTGACCGCCCGGTTTTTCAGATCAATATTCTTATCGCTGTACGTCTCACCAATGGGTTTCAGGACAGAGGAGTAGGTCACGCCGTCGGGAGCAGTACGCCGGGGGGCGGCAATGCTGTAGATCACCGTATCCACCTGACCCAGATCCGCACGAATCAGGGCAATGGTTTTCTCCTTAATCTCCTGAGAAAAAGCGTCTCCGATGATGGTTTTGGCATAAAGACCTGCTTTGACCGCTTCCTCCTCAAAGGCGGCGGTATTATACCATCCGGCAGACGCGGTGCGATTGCCGGACGCCGGTTTTTCAAAGGCGACACCAACCGTAGCGGCACCGCATCCAAAGGCGGAACAGATACGGGAAGCGAGTCCATATCCGGTGGAAGCGCCCAACACAAGCACCTTTTTTCCGCCGGCAATGGCTCCCTTTTCCTGTACATATCGAACCTGATTTTTCACATTCTCCCTGCACCCCACCGGATGCGCAGTGGTGCAGATAAAACCTCTTACTTTCGGCTCAATTACCATAATTTTATCTTCATCCTTTCCAGTACCCTAAAAATAAAATATTGAACAACCCTTTGCCAGATCTTCAGGTTACGGCGCTATAACAACACACCGGAATCTCGAAGAGAAACAAAGTCGTGATCGGCAACAATGATATGATCGATCAGCCTAACTTCCATCTGTTGAAGAAACACAAACAACATTTTGGTAGTTTCGGCATCCTTCCCGGAGGGAAGAGCAAACCCGGACGGGTGGTTATGGGCAACTACCGCTGCGGTTGCCTGGCGCCGCAGCAAAATTTCTGAGATTTTCCGAAAATACATTGGAACATAAGTGATGCTGCCTTTTGATACCAAATCGCATCCCAACAACTGGTTTCGATTGTTCAGCGACAGCAGATAAGTAACCTCCTCCGTTTTGCCAAGGAAGAGAGGAATCAGGTAATGCCCAATCTTCTCGGTAGAATCCAATATCCTGTGGGAACAGGTATTTTTCTCGTTGAGATAATAAGCTGTCAGAGAGGGAATCAGATTCAGCAGTACGGCGCTTTGCTCCCCCATTCCCGGCACCTTCATCAGCTCCTCCACCGGCGCCTCCAACACAGCGTCCATACTTCCAAAGTAATCCAGAAGCGTATGTGCGAGAGGATTGGTGTCTTTGCGGGTAATGGCATAGGTCAACAACAGTTCCAATACTTCATGCGGCTCAAAATTTTGCAGCCCTTCCTTACAGAAGCGCTTGCGAAGCCTGGCCCTATGCCCTGTATGCATCTGTGACATATCCTTTTCCTCCACATACCCAGCAATCCACCGCGAATGCATGAATCCATTTGACAGTACCTGTATGCTATAGTATAATATAATAATCATAAAACAGGTTTGGCTGCTTTTTCAACACAAATCTTTATAAAAATATCACCGAAAGGAGATGGACGGCTTTGGGCGACCCACTGAAAGAAAACGATTTGAAACGAACCAAATGTCGAACCGCTATTCTTACACTGCTGGAAAATGCACCGGTTCCCATCACCGCCGAAGGAATCTATCAAGCCCTTTCTGGTGAGATGCACGTCAGCCTTTCCACCGTTTACCGCACCGTCTCCACATTGGCGGAAAAAGGATTGGTACTAAAAAATATTGGGGTGGATGGGATTACATATTATCAGCTCAACAACCATCATCACTGTCATTATCTCATCTGCACCCAGTGCAACGCGCTGCTCCCCATCGATGGCTGCCCTCTGCATACGCTGGAGGAAAACCTGAGCGCCACCACCGGTTACCATATTACCGGACATCATTTGGAATTTTTCGGGCTTTGCCCCAAATGCGCTTCCAAGCACCACGATTCGCGCTGACAGTTTTACGCCCTGACGGTAAGGTCAGGGCGTTTTTTTTCGAGCAACACCGTGTTTAAAGGAAAAGGGGCTACCGGGAGACCAACCGCCGCCCGAGCAACCCCCAAAAAACAGTCAGACCATCCAAACGCCATCCAAAGATGGCATTATGTATGTTTTGAGATACCGAGTACTGCCATTATCTCTTGGAGAGAACTTCGCTTTCATACTTTTTAGCGGCGTCCAACCACTGCATACCAAGGCCTGCATTCTCCTTGACGCAGAGGTAATCCCATACCAAGGAGAAAGGAGCAGCTTTAAACTCCTGGGTAACCGCCAATCTGGCAGACTTATCCCCCGCGGCTTCCAGCTCCTTCATCATCTCCACAGGCTGCAGCAGAGCAGCAAGCATCGCTTTTCTCACATTGCGCAGACCGATGATCCACGCCATGGTGCGGTTGATGGAAGCGTCAAAGAAATCGGTGGCAATATAGGTCTTATCCAGCTTATTCAGGCGGACCAGTTCTTCCATAATCGCCTTGGTCTCGTCGTCAAACGCCACAACATGGTCGGAGTCCCAGCGAACCGGACGGGATACGTGGAGCAACACCGAATCGGTAAAGGCAAAGACAGAACCCAACTTAGCGGAAACCACCTCGGTGGGATGATAGTGACCGGTATCCAGAGTCATAATGATATGGTCACATTTTTTGCTCATAACATAACCCATGCAGAACTCATGAGAACCAACGGTATAGCTCTCCAAACCAATGCCAAACACTTTGGACTCAATACCGTCGATGACATCCTTGACATCCTTGGTAGCCTCAAAAATCTGATCGTAGCTATCCTTCAGCCGCATTCTGGGGCCAAGGGTATCTACCGGGAACTCTTTATCGCCATCGGGGGTCCAATGGTTGATTACACAAGGTTTGCCGGTACGGTCGGCAAAGTACTGTCCAATCCGGCGGCAGCGGATACCATGCTCAATCCAGAATTTCCGGATCTCCTCATCTGCATTGGAGAGGGTACCGTTTTCACTCTTGGGATGGGAGAAATAGGTGGGGTTAAAGTCAAGGCCAATCCCCTTCTCTACCGCCCAGTCAGCCCATTTTTCAAAATGCTTGGGCTCAATGGCGTCACGATCCACAAAGGTATCGGCTTCCTGATAGTTGGCGTGCAGATTAACCTTCTTCTCACCGGGAATATATTTCATTGCAAACTCCAGGTCAGCGCGCAGCTCGTCCGCTGTTCTGGCTTTTCCGGGATAGTTACCGGTTGTCTGAATTCCACCCGTCAATCCACCGGCAGTTTTCTCAAAACCAACAACATCATCGCCCTGCCAGCAGTGGATAGAGAGCGGAGTTTTGATACAAATCTCAATGGCCTTATCAACATCAATTCCATATTGGCCATAAAATTCTTTGGCTAACTCATAACCTTTTACTACATCATACATGTAACAGCTCCACCTTTCTGTAAAGAAAGTCATCGACTTTCTTCCATTATAATGAAATATGGATAAAAAGACAATACCATTTTAGAGAAAAATTCTCTATCCATCCTTCACCGATGGTTTTTGTAGAAGGAGCCATAGGACAACGCAGCCAAAACATAATATGTACCATCCAAATCGAAATGAGGTGGTTGTTTGATAACCCTTTCCCTACTGCTGGACGTCATTGGCGATCTATTCTTTGTTGCTTTACATGTCACTCCTGGCAACCATTTTCCCAAACCACTCACCGCAAAAGAAGAACGCACATGTTTTATGCGCATGGAACAGGGGGATACATCCGCTCGGACCCAGCTGATCGAACACAATCTTCGGTTGGTAGCCCATGTGGTAAAAAAATATTATTCCTCCAACTCTGTAGATCAGGAAGATTATATCTCCATCGGTTCCATTGGACTCATCAAAGCTGTATCCACCTTTGATTACCATAAAGGAGCCCGATTTGCAACTTATGCTTCCCGGTGTATTGAAAATGCTATCCTATCCTTAACTCTGCAATTTGGAGATCATTCTATCTAAGAATACAGTTTTTTTAGCCAGCCAAAAGAGCGATGGCCGCTCGCCAGAATCACTGCCTCGGAAAATATAAAGGTGACCGTTACCACATACAGATAATGCAAAATAGAATTGTCCCATCCCCATGCCGCCAGCATCTCGCAGAGAAAAGCATCAAAAAAGGTATGGGAGTAAAAGAACAGTGCGCTCAGTTTCCTCAGATGCAGGTACAGCGGACGCTCCCGCACCTCCAGATGGATTGCCCCATAAAAAAGGAAAAAGACTGCCGGAATCAAAAACAGATACATATCCCACTGGCGGATCCATCCCAGATGCCTCAGCAGAAGCACTTCGCATCCAAGCAGCAACATCGACGCAAGAAATCCCACCGCAACAGTACTCAGCTTAAGTACGATGTTCCGGTTTGCCAGCAGCATCCCAATGGTCATAAACAAAAACCCTTCGAACAATCCGTTGCGCGTCGTAACAATGACCTGCTGAACCATTTTCAGCAGAGACCATAGCGGGGGGATCCCGCTCAGAGGGCGCAGCAGGCCAAAATAGGTTTGCGGCAGCAGGCCGATGAGATACAAAAGCAGAGCCAGCAGGAATATCCGTTGCGGCTCAATTTTTTTGCTGACACATAGCGTCAGGATCAGTGCCGCAACCACCGTAGCATTCAGATACCAAAGCTGCGAATAGCTCCCAACAAAAAGGAAATCCCGAATCCAATATAAAATACCCTGATAGAGTTCATTATCACCGGAAAAAATATTCTTTAAAATCAGCGGTGAATAGATGACGGTCCATAGGAGATACAGTCGAAAAATCCTGCGGGCATAGGTAAACGCGATATTGGGACAAAACGCGTCGTAAGATGTCTTTCGAAAAAGAAAATATCCTGACGACAGAAAAAAGAAGGGAACTGCCAGCCTGGCTAGATAGTTGACCACGCCGTAGTTGAGCAACGCACTGTAGGAGGTGAGAGGTGGAACATGGATGGTCACAACCAACAGTGCGCCGATAAATTTACACAAATCCAAGAAGCAATAATTTTTTTGGAGCTTTTCCCCTGTCGATGGTACTTCCACATATTTCATGAAAAGTCCTCCTCACATGATATTCTCCTGGATTTTGCCGGGATATAGGAGTACATCTATCTACCGAAAAAATTGCAGGATAATTGTCGGTATGCTATAATATAGAAAAACAAACGATGCTTTTCAGCTGTTTTTACGGTATTCTACCGCAAAACATCCATCTCATTATGTTACAGGAGGGATCTTTGATGCGTAAAAATTTTGGAGTCAAACCCTGGTCATATCCCCAGCCGGTATGGATCCTTGCCGCCTATGACGAAAACGGCATCCCGGACGCAATGAATGCGGCGTGGGGTGGAATCAGCGAGGAGAACCAGCTATCCATCTGCATCAGTGCAGAACATAAAACCACTGCCAATCTTCTGGCTCGCAAAGCTTTTACTGTGAGTATGGCTACTGTAGATCAGGTTGTTGCCTGCGACTATGTGGGAATCGTCTCCGGAAACAATGTGAAGGACAAGCTGGCAAAAACAGGATGGCATCTAAGCAAATCTTCTTTTGTGGATGCGCCGCTGATCGATGAACTGCCTATGACAATCGAATGCCGTTTGATCAGCTATGATCCGGAGAGCTGCCGGTTGATTGGAGAGATCGTCAATGTCAGCGCCGAGGAATCGGTGCTGGACGAAAACGGGAAAATTGACCCGGAAAAACTGCAACCCATCACCTTTGATCCCGTTCACAACACCTATAGAAAACTGGGGGATGTTGTGGGCAAAGCTTTTCGGGATGGTGTCCAATTAAAGTAATCCCTTGTTTCCCCTTCTCATGGCCGGACGCGCATCCATCACGATGTACGTCTGGCTTTCTTTGTCATTCCAAAATCCATGTTTGACGGGAAGAGTAGCCCAATTCCTTCCATTCGGAGAAAAGGCATTCAAATTGTACAGGCGTCACACGGATCAGATGCATCGGATGGCTGAGCTGCCGCAACGCCTGGATCGGTATTTTTTGATGATCCGCATGCGCAAGATAGAGTGGAGAAAACGGTTCGATCAGCTCCGCTTTTCCGCTAACCTGTATCCCGCGCAGCTTTCCAAAACCCTCATACGGATCAAAGATAGCAAGGCAAACATTTGGATTTTCTGCCAGGCCGATAAACTTTTTGCCTCCCTCGCTGAACATCCAAAAGCATCCGTCATGCCAGCTGTATTCGATGGGCGTGCATCGCACATATTCCCCTGTCCCTGTCGCCAAAGCACAGGTATTTTTGGAGCAGAGATACCGCTCGATCTGTTCCTGAAGCTTAGCTTTTTCCAACTTCCGGCCGGTCTTCTCCTTTTCCTCCCAGTAGTTGGCAGCGTTTCGCAGATCCGCCCTTTGATTCATGGCCTTCTTCCCCCTTCCTTTCTGACTATCTCCATTTTACCCTACACCCAAAAACAGGTCAATCATTTTCCATGTTCCCTTTCGAGACTAAATTGATAAGGCAGGAATCTCCATGCAGTTTCAAAAGATTTGGATCTCACCAAATGTCCAGCGCAAAAACCGTTGCCTCCTGCGCAATCTGACAGGCATCATCGCCATTGTGGCGGCGATGACGATACTGGTTATGGGAGGAACCTATCTATCCTTCCTGTTTGGGCTGCCGCAAAAACTCTTTTCAGTGGTACTGTTATGTGTATCGGTGGCGATTTCGGTTGCATTGGCACTGAAATTGGGCTGGAGCAACGCACAGGATGCAACCGTGTTCTTTCTTACAGATGATGACCGGCTCTTTGTTTTGGATGCCCGGATATCCCCACCGCATCACGGGGTGCGGGGATTTTGTCACTCCGTCCTTAAAATTCAAAAACAACTGCAAGAATTAACCCAATATCCACATCTCCCATCCGGCGCCAGAGAGATCAAAAAAGTGGAATCCATCAAAGAAAACCATGCGTACTACGCTGTTCACTGTCTGGTTTGCGATCACGGTGGACAGCTGATCCGACAACTTTGTTTTGTCGTCAAAGGATATGAGGAGGAGGAATTGCTGCTTGGACAGCTGCAGCGCCGTCAAAGCACCAAAACCGACTTCGAACAGGCAGAAAACCGTACTCTTTTCTATCTCATATGCAGCGCGCTTTGCTTTGCTGGGCTGGTGACACTCTGTATTCTCAGCCATCCCTGGTGCGGGCTGCTTCCCCAAGCAGTTTATTTTCCCTGTCTCGGGGCAACGTTTGTCGTATCCTTCTTTGTGGTATACTTCCTCATCCGCCGCCGTCGTGGCGAATAAGGCCCAATCAAACCAGCGCTTTTCCCTGCACAGTAAGCAAAAAACAATGTTCTACGATTTTCTTTTCATTCTTACACAAATCCACTGCAATCTTAATAAAGTCTTCCGTCTTTTATGCGGAAAAAAACAAAACAGCCTCTGGATATTCCTTTTATCGGAAAATCCAGAGGCTTATTTGCTTTTTATGCACTGCGTCGCAAAAAGTCCCCAATGGCCTCCACTGTCTCTCTCTGCTGTTGTGCTGCGGAGATTTCTGCGGGGGCATCCCCTTTCTGCTCGCCATAATTGCCAAACTGCGCGTGGTTTCCCCCCACAATCTCCACCACATTCTCAGCGCCGTCCAGCCGGTCCTCCACACTCTGGTTGAGGGAACCATAGACAACAAGGGTGTCCTCGGTGGGAAAATCCCCGTAGGGATACGCGCCCAACAAAATCAGACCTTCCACCTCATCGGGATGGCGGGAGGCAAACTGTGAAGCCATTGCCCCTCCCATGGAATGCCCTGCAAGATACCAGTGTTCCGTCTCCGGGAACCTTGCCATCACATCCTGAGCGGCATCGGAATCAAAAATCGCCATATGAAACGGCATTTCTACCAAAATACAGGTCACTCCGGTTTGACGAATCTGACTGAGTAAAGGCAGATAGGCGACTGCCTCCACCTTAGCTCCCGGATAAAATATGATTGCCGTATCAGTGGGAACAGTCGGAGAAAGGACGGTGAGACGATCCTGCACCGAGATGCCGTCTGCCGTGGCCAACACCTCCAAAGCCACCTCTTCAGCCCGGTAATAATCCGACACATACCAAAAAAAGATGCCTACCAGAATGGTTAGCACTCCCGACAAAATCACCAGCACCATGCGCAGCCGTTTGCTAAAAAATTTTCTCTGATTCAAGTTCTATCCCCCATCAGCCATCAGCCATCAGTCTATATTTCCGTTCTTTTCAAAGGTATACCGCCCCCGTGTTTTGGTTGCTTTCCCATACTCGATGGCTCGCTGAGGACATTCGTTGATACAGCGCAAACATTGAAAACATTTTTTTGCCCACACAGGTTTGCCGTCTTTCAAAGAAATGGTATGAGCCGGACAGTTGCGCGCACATAGCCCACAACCGTTACAGGTATCTTCCACATGAAATGCGCCGGTACCGCGGGCATATCGGTTAAATCCATAGTTGACGACGGTGGTTTTCAGTCCTGCCAAAGATCCTTCCGCCACACGATAAACCGATTTGCGTTCTCGGATCTCTATAGCAATGGATTTTATTTCCTTTTGGGCTGCCAAAATCTTGCACCGTATGGTTTGCTGGTCATCCAGATCGCTGCCTATCACATAATTGTTTGGCATTACCAAACTATAACTGCTGTTCACCGGCCAGATTTGGGCCAATTTTTTCATGGCATGGCCTGCCTGAGAGCCGCAGGTACACACGGCAAAACAAAACGCTTTTGTCCTTGGCAAAGATTTTACAAAATGCAACACCGGTTCCGGAGGTCCCCAGGCATAGACGGGAAAAACCAGCCCGATCTGAAGTTGCGCTGTAAGATCAGGCAGCTGACGCAGCTGAGAAATATCCAGTGCGGTATCCTCCAGAAGGGTTGCAAGCTGCTGTGCTGCCCATCGGGAATTACCAGTTCCGGAGAAATAGAAAATCATAGAATGAGCCTCCTTTGCAGTTTTTGTCGGCAAGCAATTGCCAATCCTGTTTCACTGAAATCTATGGATTTGTTATACCATAGCTTTTTAAAGTATGGTATCATTGTCCGATCGCAGAGAACAAAATTCACCACTCGATCTCTGCGACGGAATCCAGAATCGCTTGCAGCAACTCCAGCTTTTGCCCGACAGGGCAATCCAGCCGGTCAATGGTATCGATCACCAAACCGGCGTGCGCCTCAGCAACCCGTTTTGCCAGTTCTGCTTTTCCCTCCTCTGTTTGAGGAGAATACACGATCGTTTTTATGGATGCGTCCTCTCTCAACTCTCTCAGCTCCATTCATCTATCTATCCAATCTTTATGTTACCCCAAACAATCAATATCACCGATTTTCCTTCCTATTTCCTATCCGGCTTCCCAACGCGGTCTGTCATCTTTTCGGCGTCATCCTCTATATATGATACGGAAAACATATTATGAGAGGAGGCAGAAATCATGGCCAAAAACACGGACTCCGTCGCCATCTATTCCCGGAAATCGCGTTTTACCGGCAAAGGAGAGAGCATAGGGAATCAGGTGGAACTGTGCAAAAACTATATCCGTACCACATTGGGAGATCAATATGCGGATCAGGCCATCGTTTTTGAGGATGAAGGCTTCTCCGGAGGCAACCTCAACCGTCCGGATTTCAGAAGGATGATGAAGGCTGCCCATGACCATCGGTTTCGGGCTGTGGTTGTTTACCGTTTGGATCGGATCAGCCGAAACATCGGCGACTTTTCCAACCTGATTGAGGAGCTGGGAAGATTGGAGATTGATTTTATTTCGATCCGGGAAAACTTCGATACCTCCACCCCCATGGGAAGAGCCATGATGTACATTGCATCGGTATTCAGCCAGCTGGAGAGAGAAACCATTGCAGAGCGTATCCGGGACAATATGCAGGAGCTGGCCAAAACCGGAAGATGGCTGGGAGGCAACACCCCCACAGGCTACACCTCAGAAGCGATAAAGATCACCACTGCAGAAGGAAAATACAAAAACATTTACCGCCTGAAACCCATTGAGGAACAGGCAGAGATTGTGCGAAAAATCTACCGGCTTTATGAGCAAACCGGTTCCTTGAGCCTTACCGAGGAAGAACTTCTCCGCCAACAGATTCATACCAAAAATGGACGTAATTTTTCTCGCTTTTCCATCAAAGCCATACTGCAAAACCCCGTCTACCTCATCGCCGATGCGGATGCCTGGCAATATTTTACCGACAAACAAGCATACCTATCCTCAGAACCGGAAGCCTTTGACGGGGTTCATGGGATTTTGGCTTACAACAGAACCGATCAGGAGAAAGGCAGGGCTACTATCTGCCTGCCTATCCAACATTGGATCGTCACCGTTGGCCAGTATCCAGGACTCATTCCGTCCAAACTCTGGATTCATACCCAGCAGTCCTTGGAAGAAAACCGATCCCGGCAGCTGGGCCATCCCCGCAAAAATGAGGCGCTGCTGAGCGGAAGCGGGATACTTTGGTGCTGCTGTGGAACACGGATGTATCCCAAATTGGGAGGGCGCAAAGCATCGAATGGCAGCGCCCCGTACACCTACTGCTGCAAACAAAAGGAGCGCAGCAAAGGCAGAGTGTGTAACACCAGAAATATACCGGGAAATTCTTTGGATCACATTGTTTTTCAGCAGCTGTGCGAACTCACCGGCAGCAGCTCTATTTTTCGCGCACAACTGGAGACATACAGGCGCCTATATACCAACCGCCGGAAAAATACCGACCATCCTGCGGAAAAGCTGCGCCGGCAGCAAGAAGAAATCGCACAAAAAATACACACCCTGGTGGACGCATTGGCAGACGATTCAGAGGCCACCGCAGCAGTGCCCATCAAAAAACGAATCGAAGAACTGTATCTCCAGCAGACGCAGCTGCAAGCACAGCTGCAAACGCTGGAAACGGAAAACGAAAGGCATCGGCTGAATGACAGCGACTTTGCACGGCTTCGCTGTCAGCTGATTTCATTCGGATGCGCCCTCCGGCAGAACAATCTGGAACTCAGAAGAAAAGCAGTCCGCGCCATTGTGCGAAAAGTGATCTGGGACGGAGCATGTGCACACATCCTACTCTTTGGTACGACAGATCAAGAGGTCGATCTTTCTTTTTCAAGTTTCCGGGCCGCTGCTGAAACAAAGGAAACGTTTTCATGTGAGGATAGCAAATGAAATCCTGATGCACTTTCGCAGCCGCAAAAAAAGCGCTCAGGAACTTTATATCGACGACCCCATCGATACCGATAAAGACGGCAACGTCTTAACGCTGATGGATATTGTCGCGGATGATTCCAACTTTGTGGAAGAAATTGAGCAGGAAATGCGGGCTCAGGCACTGCGCAAGGCACTGAAAACCTTGGAACCTCGAGAGCAGGAGATTCTCGTGTACCGCTATGGCCTGCACGGGGCAGAACCACAAACCCAAAGGGAGGTGGCAAATCGACTGCATATCTCTCGATCCTATGTATCCCGAATCGAAAAGAAAGCCTTGGAAAAACTCCGGGAACAGTTTGAACCATAAACCGCTTCCGATCAACGTCCATATAAGCACAATCCGTAGTTGCCAGCAAAAGAAAATCCCTATATACTGGTATTAGATCCCATTCAATTTTTTAGGAAAGGCAGGGAACCCATATGGCAGGATTTGCTTTTGGCGACTACACCAGCGCGCGTCAATTTCATCTAAAAACGCTTCCGGAGGAGGTTGGCAAATACGTCATTTTAGTTGGAGATCCAGGCCGGGTCAATAAAATCGCTCCCTTTTTACAGGATGCCCGGCAGATCTCCGTAAATCGAGAGTATCATATTTTTACTGGTACATTGGAAGATGAGATGGTATCTATCTGCTCCACCGGTATCGGCGGTCCGTCTACCGCTATCGCGGTGGAGGAACTGGTGCGCTGCGGCGCCCATACCATGATCCGCGTTGGAACCAGCGGCGGGATGGATCTCAAGGTGCAGGGCGGAGACTTGGTGGTCGCTTCCAGCGCCATCCGCGCCGAGGGAACCAGCTATGAGTATCTGCCCACGGGCTATCCGGCGGCGGCTGATTTTCAGGTCACTCAAGCACTGAAACAAGCCGGCGATCGGCTCTTGAAGAACGATCCCCAGCGCCACTGCCATGTCGGTGTAGTGCAAAGCAAGGATAGTTTTTATGGTGAGGTTGCACCAGAAACGATGCCGGTATCCTATGATCTAAACCAACGGGTTCCCGCTTATCTCGCCGCCGGATGTCTTGCAACCGAAATGGAGTGCGCCGCTCTTTTCTCAGTTGGACTGGTGCGGCATATTCGCTGTGGAGCAGTGCTGACCGCTCTATGGAACGACAATCGGATCAAGGCCGGTCTTACAGACACCCATACCGAAGATTCCTCCTGCGCCATCGCCTGCGGTTTGGAAGCGATGCGGCTGCTGATACAGGAGGACCGCCAACAACGGCAATGATATTCTGACAAAACAGCAGAAAATGAAACAGTGCCTGTCTCAAAGGGTAAAATATCTTTGAGGCAGGCACCATGTTTTTTAACCAGAAATTTCACCGCCCACATCCATACAAATCGGAATACAGATCTGCCTGATAAACTCCCTGGGCTATCTTTTGCTCAATGGCGCTGACAACAGATGATTTATCCTGCTGATAGGTAAAACCGAACCATCTCTCTTTGGTTTTGAGTACCTTTACCGATATCCGCCCCTCCTTGAGAAAACGGTTCACGGATACCGGCAGCATATACTCCGCGCACTGCGCGCTTTGCGCATCCAGTGCGGATAAAAACTTTCGAAAATCTGCTTCCAACAGTTCCATAAAGGCCGGTGTGAATCCCCATAGGTTCATCGAGACAAGGGAGCCGGCGTCGATCGCCATACCCTCCCCTTGTATGCCATTGGACGTTTTTACAATGTTTTTGATCTCGGTGACATCGGTCAGAAATCCTTTTTCGTCCACCTGGCAGATACCTCTTGAAACGCCTCCGTGCTCCGAAAGGGTATTTTCCAAAGCATATCCCACCATACATAGGGTATTTCGCTCAGCGACGTTAGAGAGAAACCGGTGCAGTTTGACAAAGGATTCCCGGCCATAGAAATCGTCGGCGTTGATCACTCCAAAAGGTTCCTGAACAAGCCCCTTGCAGGCAAGCACTGCCTGCCCGGTTCCCCAGGGTTTCTGCCGTGTAGATATGTCAATCTTCTCAGGCAGATCCTCCAGAGACTGGTAGGCATACCCCGTTTCCACCCCCAGCCGGCTGCACAGCAAATTTAACCGCTCCCCCACGGCCTTATGAAAGGTCTCCTGCATCTCCCGACGAATCACAAAAATAATCTTATCAAAACCAGCAGCTATGGCATCGTGCACCGAGTAATCCATAATCGTTTCCTGATGTATGCCCACCGGCTCCAGCTGTTTGACGCCGCCAAACCTGGAGCCGATGCCAGCCGCCATAATCACCAATGCTGTTTTCATACCCTTTCCTCCCGAAACGCGCTCAAACAGCCGCCACAAAAATGGTGTAAAGCCAGACAAATACCGGCATTGTCACAATGCAGCTGAGCGTTGTAACGATATTGATGGCACTGGCGTATTCCGGCTGCTGATGATGAATCTGAGCAAATTGGGTAATGGTGGAAGCGGCGGGAGTCATGGTTGCCAAAAAGGTAATCAGCAGTACCCGCTCCCCGTTGGGCACCAGCGAAACCGCACCGGAAACAGCGATCAGCAGCAGCATAATGGCCGGACAGACGACCATGCGAAACAGCAGCACAAAATAGATTCTCTGGCTGAAAAATACCTGTTTAAAATCCATATTGGCAATCAGCATACCTGCGATGATCATAGAGATCGGGCCGATCATACTACCCACCGATGAGGTAACCTCGGAGATTACCGGCGGCAATTTGATGCGGCAGATCAGCATCAGCATTCCCACAAAAATGGAAATCATATTGGCGTTGAGAAGGATTTTTTTGAAGTGAAACTTCTGCCCTGAGGAAAACAACCCTACCCCGTGACTCCAGATAAATATCAGCTGTACAGACAAAAAGGCGCTGGAATAGATCACCCACTCCGGTCCCAACACCGAGGTCACAATGGGGATAATCAGGTTGCCTGCATTGGAGTAGACGATTGAAGCCTTCTCCACCACATTGGCATGAAACACCCGTCCACATAGCCCACCGATTCCAATGAGCACAATATGGATCAGTATGGCGGCAATGAAAGCCAAAATAAGCCCTTGGGTGATCTCGTCGGTCAGCTCCACCTGAAAAGCGTTGAGGATGACGCAGGGCATAATCAAATACAGCGACAGTTTGGAAAGAATCATACTTTCCCCCGCCGAGAGAATATGCGCTTTCACCACCACATAACCCAGCAGCATAATGATAAACAGTTGGATAATTTTGTTGATCAGCAGTGTTGTAATCATTTTTGTTTCCTTTCCGCCGTCCTCCCGCTGCGCTGTTGGGGCACGGTGTTTTGCTCTTTGATTCTTTTGCCGCTGCGCCTGTCTGGACAGGGCAACGACGCAAATCACTTCCCAGATAAAAACCGAATGGAACGCATGGAAAGCGAACCATTCGGTTTTTCAGTACATCGAAACAGCTTTACCCATAAAATATGTTTTGGATATTACTCCACCGGCTCCAGCCCCAACTGCCGAGCCAAATCGTTGAGAGAATCCATAATCTCCGGCAGCACCGAAACTTTCTGCGCACACTCTGCAAAACTGCGGGCCTCCGGCTCTCCGGGCATCATGATGCCGGAAGAATTCTTAGCTTTTCGGACAGATTTTAGCTCCTGAATACGGTGATCCACATCGGAGAGGAACATCTGAGGATCCCGGAATGCCGCTACATCCAAAGCCATCATCATAATTCCCGGGCCATCCTTAAAGTCCCCGGCCTCAAAACCTACGCCGCCGCCAATGAGAAGGCCGGACAGCACATCCACCATAAAGGACATACCGAACCCTTTATAGGCTCCCAAGGGCGTAACCGAATAAAAATCTTCCATCTTGGTTGTGGGCATTCCTTCCTTGTCCAGCGCCCAACCTTCCGGAATCTCCTTGATACCCTGTTTCATCATGTTGGTAATCTTTCCGTTTGCCACCACGCTCTGAGCCATATCCAGTACCGGCGGTATCTCCTCCCTGGTCGGCACAGCAATCGCCAAAGGATTGTTTCCGATGGCCTTCTCCGCACCACCCCAAGGAGCCATCGTGGGGCTCCCGGTGGAAAGCGCGATTCCGATCATGCCTTCCTTCTGCGCCATCTGGGCGTAATATGCACCGGCTCCAAAATGGTTGGTTGACTTCACTCCTACCATACCCACGCCGCAGCTTTTCGCCTTCTCCATAGCGCGCTTCATGGCGTAGTAACCCAGCACCTGCCCATTACTGCGCTTTCCGTCCCAAACCTCCACGGCTGGAGCGCTGCGAAGAACCTCATGCTCCATATTGGCCTTCATGAAACCTTTTTGAATCAAATCCACATATCGGGTTACGCATACCACACCGTGAGAATGTACCCCTCTCTGCTCTGCTTCCAGCAGCGTCTGGGCAATGATCTGCGCCTGTTCCGGGCAGACACCCACCTTTTCAAATATGGCGGTAACCAGTGCTTTCAGTTTGGAAACGTCGAGTTGTCTCATTGCTGCCAGTCCTCCTTATATTGGGTTTATCAGCTCCTGCCATCTTTAAAAGCGGAACCAAAAAATATCAATCAAACGATACCGTGAAAAAAGGAAACATCTTTTATGTCATCCAGCCACTGCATCCGAGAAAAAAAGCACACCTCATCCGGTCAGAACGCTGTGACGCACTCTGATCGGATGAGGTGATGATTACTGCCGCATTGCGGGATCTTTTTTATTCATGAGCTTTTTCAGCTCACCCACCAGCTCCAAAGCTCGGTGTTCACTCCGAATCAGCACGAAAATTGTATCGTCACCGGCAAGGGTTCCGACTACCCCGTTCCAATGAATAGAGTCCAGTGCTGCGCAAGCCGCGTTGGCCATACCGGTATAACACTTGACAACCACAATATTTCCGGCATAGTCTACTGTTTTCACCGATTCTGAGAAGATGGAAAGAAACTTAAAGGACATATCGGAGGAAAGTTCCTCCGCACTGGTGGCATACCGGTACCGTCCATCACCCGACAGCGTCTTGATCAGCCGAAGTTCCTTGATATCCCTGGAAACCGTCGCCTGGGTTACATCAAAGCCGGCACCTCTCAAGCGTCTGAGCAGTTCTTCCTGTGTATCGATTTCATGCGCGGAGATGAGTTCCAAAATCTTTGCATGTCGTTTTGCCTTCATGTCGCTTTATCCTCTTTCCAGTAGTTTCATATTGAGCATATCACAGAAATTGTTTTGGGTCAAGCGAATAAATCCCATCGTTTTGTCCGCTCGGGTGATCACCACCGAGTCTTCACTGGTAAGGGTCATCATCCGTTCCCCGTCCACCGAGAACACGACGTTGGCGCTGTTGTTGACTTCCTTGCTGTGTACCTCCAACACATTGTTCGGAGAAAACAAAATGGTGCGAGAAAACATGGAGTGGGGACAGATGGGGGTCAGCCCTATGGTATCGATGCCGGGATCGATAATCGGGCCGCCTGCCGACATGGCATAACCGGTGGAACCGGTGGGGGTGGATAGGATAACCCCATCCGCCCGATAATCCATGATCATCCGCCCATTACAGTAGATCTCCAAATCCACAATCTTAGCATATCCACCTTTGGTCACCGAGACATCGTTGAGAGCATAAAAGATGCCGGTAGTGCCCTGCTTTTTCACCACCGCTTGGAGAAGAGTACGCTGCTCCACCTGGTATTCCTCGGTAAACAGATGCTCCAAAAGATCCAACTGATTGATCTCAATGTCGGCCAAAAAACCAAGACGGCCTACATTGATTCCCAACATCGGCTTCTCATAAGGCATCACGCGTTTGCAGCTGCGGATGATGGTGCCATCGCCCCCGATGGTGATTACTGCATCCATCTGCTGGATCATCTGCTGAAACGGTACAAATTCCACCAATCCATCGGCAAATTTTCCCTCGTTGTAATCGTCGGCATAGCAGCGGCCTCCCAGCTGCCGCAATTTGTCTACAATCTGTTGCGTATATCCTGCTGCTCCGGCTTTATCCAGATTGGGTATCAAAAAAAAGCGCATCTC
This sequence comes from Ruminococcaceae bacterium UBA1405, assembly GCA_002305685.1. Lineage (GTDB taxonomy): Bacteria > Bacillota > Clostridia > Oscillospirales > Ruminococcaceae > UBA1405. The sequence continues at coordinate 8,823 of DBQB01000012.1, read as the reverse complement.
TTTCATTCTGCTATCCCTCGATGTTTCTTCCTGTTCGGTTTGTGACGAATCTGCGGTTTCGCCGCTGCCCGAAGCGCTCCTTGAAAAGCGTTAGGAATTGGGCAAAACCCGTTTGAGAATCAACTTTGTTCAAAATTTTGATGGGACGCTTTTACCACCTGTTCCGGGAAAATCTCCGGCACAACGTTTGTATCCTCTGCCCCCGGTTTTCGCAGCATCATCAGATATTCAATATTTCCCTCCGGACCTTTTACCGGAGAATAGTCTAGATGCTCCACCACAAATCCCTTTTCCCGGGAAAATGCAAGCACCTTCTCCAAAACTTCCAGATGGATCTCCGGTTCCCGGACAACCCCTTTTTTTCCAACTTTCCCCCGCCCTGCCTCAAACTGAGGTTTGACAAGACAGATGGCGCATCCATCTTCCCGCAGAAGACTTTGTACCACTGGCAAAACCAGTGAAAGGGAGATGAAGGAGACATCCACGCTTACAAAATCAATGGGTTCCGGAATCTGCTGAGAGGTCACATAACGGATGTTGGTGCGTTCCATATTTACCACTCTGGGATCGGTGCGCAGTTTCCATGCCAGCTGCCCATATCCCACATCAATGCTGTAAACTTTGGCGGCGCCATTTTGCAGCATACAATCGGTAAACCCACCGGTGGAAGCGCCGATATCCATACACACGGCTCCCTGAAGAGAGACCGGAAAATTTTGCAGCGCCTTCTCCAGCTTAAGGCCTCCACGGCTGACATACCGCAGCTGCTCTCCGCGAATTTCCACCTGATCCTGCGGAGAAACTGGGGTACCGGCTTTATCCGCTTTCTGTCCGTTGAGATAAACCTGTCCCGCCATAATCAGCGCCTTTGCCCGCTCACGGCTCAGCTCTGGCTGTAACTGTGTCAAATAAATATCCAGTCGTTCCTTCACGGTTATATCCTTTCCTCTCTCGATGCGTTGGAAGATTCTGTCATCATCCCATCATCCGGCGCAGCTGCGCCGCAATACCGTCTGCATCCATTCCCAGCTGGGCCAAAGCCCCCGGAATGGTGTTTTGCGGGATAAACATATCCCCCACCGCCAAAATATCCAACCGACCATTCCATGCTCTGTCCCGCAAAGCACAGTGGAGCTGTTGGCCAATGCCGCCGGTACGCATTCCTTCCTCCACAAACAAAATCCTTCGGGCACCTTCCAGCCGCTCCAGCAGCAGATCCTCCAGCGGATGGATACAGATCAGACGTACCAGATACAGCGTATAACCCTCCTGAGACAGCGCTTCGCAAGCTTTTTCACAGTTTTCTCCCACCCTGCCATAGGTGACCAGCACAGCATCCGGCTGTGCTCGCTTTCCAAAAACCGTACAGGTATATCCATTCTCCCGGTACTGCGGTTCCCTCAGGTTGGGCTGGGTGCCACGAGGATAACGCAGCGCTACCGGGCCTTGCTGCTGATACAGCGCCCGATACAGACATTCCCGCAGCTCCGAAAAATTACCCGGGGAATAAATCACCATTCCCGGAATAGGGGTGAGCAGAGACACATCAAAAACTCCCTGATGGGTCTCCCCATCATCTCCGACCACGCCCGCACGATCTATGGCAAATACCACATGCTGTTTTTCGATGGCACAGTCATGGATCACTTGATCGATGGCTCGCTGCAAAAAGGTGGAATACACTGCAAAAACCGGCCGCATCCCATTTGCCGCCAAACCAGCTGCAAAGGTCACGGCATGCGGCTCCGCAATGCCTACGTCAAAAAAACGTCCCTCCCTTTGAAATTGGGAGGAAAAATACTGTAACCCTGTTCCGGTTTCCATGGCCGCCGTCACCGCACAGATGCTGCGATCCGTCTCGGCCAGCCGGGCAAGCTCCTTTCCAAATACAGTGGAAAAGCTGTCATACGGGGCAACCTCCGGGTTTCCGGTGGCAATATCAAACCCCGATACACCGTGAAAGGCCTGAGGTGAGTTTTCCGCATAGGCATACCCTTTTCCTTTCACCGTCCGAACGTGCACAAACACCGGACCGGTGGTCTCTTTGGCACGGGAGAGGACGTCCATCAGCTGGCGCAGATTGTGTCCGTTGACCGGCCCAAGATAGGAAAGGCCGAAATACTCAAACAGATTGGAGTGATATAGATATTGCCGGGCTACCCGCTTGACCGACGACATCAGCCGCTGGACAGGTTTTCCTGCCAACGGAAGCCGCTCCAGCAGCGCTCTCACCCGGTCTTTGGCTTGAAAATACTCTGGTTTTACCCGAAGATCCGATATATATTCCGCCAATGCACCCACATTCTGGGAGATGGACATACCGTTGTCATTGAGAACGATGAGCAGCCGGTCACCCGAGCGCAGATTGTTGAGCGCCTCGTAGATCATTCCCCCGGTAAACGCACCATCTCCCACCACCGCCACGGCCCATCCGCTCTCCCCTTTGAGCGCCTTAGCCCGGGCCACACCCTCCGCCACCGAGATGGAGGTGCTGGCGTGCCCTGCTACAAACGCATCAAAACGGCTTTCCTGCCGTTTGGGATATCCGGAGATGCCATCCGGACGCCGGATGGTGGAAAAAAGTTCTCTGCGGCCTGTGAGCAGCTTGTGGGTGTAGCTTTGATGCCCGACGTCCCAAACAAACTGATCTTCCGGGCAGGAGAAAACATGGTGCAGAGCCAACGTCAGCTCCACAGCCCCCAGATTGGACGCCAGATGGCCGCCGTTACAGGAGATGGTTTGGATCAGCAGGTTTCTGATTTCCTCTGCCAATGTTTCCAGTTGGACAATGTCCATCTGTTTGAGATCCTCCGGCGAATGAATCCGCTCCAGCATCGACGCCGTCCTTGTATCCTGTTCCTTCAAAATTGTCATCTCTCCCGTTCTTTTCCGGTTTAGGAAGTCTGTACCACCATAGCAATCAGAATTCCCAATAATGCACCGCCTAAAACCTCCAGCGGGGTATGCCCTAGATATTCCTTCAGCGCCTTATCCCCCAGGGCGGCTCCGCTGGATCCTTCCTCCTTCTCCTCTGTTTCTCCGCCAGCATCCGAGGAAGCGTCGCCAGGTTTTGACTCCCAGACATCCGGAAAACCAAACACAATCTTGTTGAGCACTTTGGCCTGCTCACCGGCAGCACGGCGTACCCCCATCGCATCATACATAACTACCGCCGCAAAAGCCAATGCCAGTGCAAATTCCGGAGAGGAAAAACCCATCTTACGGCAGGTACCGATGGCCATAGCACATACCAGCGACGAATGAGAGCTGGGCATACCGCCAGCTCCCACCAGACGTTCCATATTTAAGGTGCGATGGTTCAGGTAATACAGCAGCGTTTTAATCAGCTGGGCTGAAAACCAGGCGAGAAACCCTACATTTATCAGATAATTGCTGGTGAGCAATCGAAAAGATTCCATTTCTTATCCGATCCTTTTCAAAATATTCCAAGAACTTAAAACCGTCTTTCCAAAAGCATCCGAGTCAGATCATACAAAAAATCATCGGCAAGGGAAAGCTGGTCCAGACAATCCAGCGCCTGTGCTGTCAGCTGCCGCGACAGCTCCTTTGCCTGTTCCAGTCCGTATAAAGTTACATATGTGGTTTTGTGCTGCGCAGCGTCGCTGCCGATGGGTTTCCCCAACAGCTCCTGCTGCCCTACACAATCCAGTATATCATCAATAATTTGAAAGGACAACCCGATTTTTTGCGCATATTTATCCACGATATTCATCTGTTCTTTGGAAGCATTCCCCAAAACAGACCCGATTACACAGGCGGCACGAATCAGCGCGCCGGTTTTGAGTTCACACATCTCCTGATGCAGCGATCTCTCCACCGTCTTTCCTTCGATGGAAAGATCAATAATCTGTCCACCCAGCATCCCGTCCAGCCCCGCTCTTTGGGCAAGCAGCGTGCCGGCTGCAACCACCTTTTCCGCCGGAACTCCTACAGCGATTCCCTCCCGCAGCAGCGTGAGAAAGGCATGGGTTAACAGCCCATCCCCCGCCAGCACCGCCGTTGCCTCGGAAAACTGCCGGTGACAGGAAGGCTTTCCGCGACGGAAATCATCATCGTCCATACAGGGAAGATCGTCGTGAATCAGCGAGTAGGCATGAACCATCTCCAAAGCCGCAGCAAACGGCATAGCCTGCCGTGCATCCACTCCGAAAGCCCCGGCAAACGCCAAAACCAACACCGCACGCACCCGCTTGCCTCCTCCCAGCAAGCTATAACGCATCGCGTCCAGTCCTTCCCGCTGCGGGAAATCCCGAACCGAAAGATATTCGTCCAACGCCGACTCCACGGCCTTTTGATAATCTTGTAATTGCTGGGAAAAATTCATGTCGGTTATTCCTTTCCTGTGGTTTGTTGTTGGGCCTCAGCCTCAGCGGGACGAACAGCGGCCATTTGCATCTGCAGCTGGGCCTGTTCCAGCTTTCCGGCGCAAAACGCCGACAGCTCCGACGCCTCGCCATACAGTTTCAGCGCCTGGTCCAACGCTGTGGTTTCATCCGACAACAACGCCACAATCTCCTCCAACCGGCTCATGGCTTCCTCAAACTTCATATTCTTTTTCATGGATTCCACCACCTTCTCTACTCTGGGATTGCCTCAGAAACGGCATTGTACACCGTTTCCACAACGCTGCACACCTCTCCGTCCCGAAAACGGGTACGCAGCTTCTGTCCAGGCACTATACCCTGTGCTGTGGTAAGCAGCCGTTTCCCCGACATGGTTATGGTGTACCCCCGCGCCAAAACCCCCATAGGGTTGATGGCGGTGAGTTTGGCTGCCGACAGCTCCAGCCGGTGTCTTTTTCTCTGGATCAGACGGATACCATTTTCATAAAGCGCCGTATCCAGGGACAGCAACCGTCTTTGTTCCTTTTCCACACGCTGCCGCAACAACTGCTGGGCACTCTCCTGAAAAACCATCAGGCGCTGCCCTTCCCGCTGCAGGCGGGCGCGAATCTGTTCCTGAAGATAGGCGTTGGTTCCCCGCAGCGCCGGCAGCAGCTGCTCCCGATTGGGGGTCACCAGCTCCGCGGCGGCGGAGGGGGTTGGTGCGCGAAGATCCGCCACAAAATCGGCTATGGTATAATCGGTTTCATGTCCCACTGCGCTCACCACCGGCAACCGGGAAGAGGCAATGGCCCTTGCCAGCTTTTCGTCATTAAAAGGCCACAGATCCTCCAGCGAGCCACCGCCCCGAGCCAATATCAGCAGATCGCAGCTGGCTTGTGCGTTTGCCTGCGTCAGCGCCCGACAGATCTGTCCCACAGCCTGCGCCCCCTGCACCGACACTGGATACACCAGCAGCTTTACGCAGGGATAACGCCTGGAAATTACGTTGTAAATATCCTGAATGACCGCCCCTGTGGGAGAGGTAATCACCCCGATACACTCCGGATAACGGGGCAAAGGCCGTTTGCGCTGGGCATCAAACAACCCTTCCGCCGAAAGTTTGGCTTTGAGCTGTTCAAACGCCAGATGCAGCGCTCCGATTCCGTCCGGCTGAATCTCCCAGGCGTAAAGCTGATACACCCCATCCCGCTCATACACGGAGATCTGTCCGCGAACAATCACCCGCATACCGTCCTGAGGCAAAAAGTTGAGCTGTTCCCGATAACGCCGAAATAGCACCGCCTTGAGCGACGCAGTTTCATCCTTGAGGGTGAAATAGGCGTGACCGGATCGATAATGATCGGTATAATTGGAGATCTCCCCTTTGATATACACTTCCTGTAAACGAGGCTCCCCCTCAATCATGCTTTTTACAAACGCATTGAGCTGGGATACGCTCAATATATTCAGCCCTCGCATAGCGCTCCGCCTTTCTCGTTCAACCGCTCCCCGGCCGCCAGCGCCGTCAAAACTGCGATTCCACAGGCGTTGTCCGCCGAATAGGTCGCAGGCGCAAAATAAGCATGGTATTTTTGGGAAAGTTCCCGCTGAATCTGGGTATTGCTCATGACGCCTCCGGCATACAGCAGCGGCAGATTTCCATACTGCTGGCGCACAGCAGCGGTCATAGCGTCCACCGCCGCCTCCACACTGGTGATGCAGTATTTTGCAACCTCCTGGGGCGACGTACCCATATCCACCAATTTCCGGCACTGGTTTTCAATCCCAGACAGGCAGCAATCCATCCCCTTCATGGTAGGACGGATGCGAAACGTCTTTTCACACCGACAGGAAAGCTCGTCCAAATACCGTCCGGCAGGAAACGGAAGCCCTAACATCCCACCCACCCGGTCGATGGCCTGGCCAGCCTTCAGATCCAGTGATTGGGCAACAATCTGCACAGAAAAAGGAACCCCCAACCGCTGGGAAGGTTCCACCAGCAGACATTCGGTAGTGCCTCCTGAGACGTGAAAGGCGATGAAGGGCTGATGGCGCAGCTGCAGCTGTCCCGCTCCATAGAGGGCGGCAGCGATATGTCCGCACTGGTGGGAGAAACGGTGCAGCACCACTCCAGCCCCCTGCGCCGCCGAAACCCCACAGAGCTCCCCCACCAGAAAACAAGGCATATAGGAGCCCTCCTGATCCCGAGGACGCACCGACGCTCCCACCGCTGCAATCCGGGGAGAATTCCCCTGCTGCATCACCTGTTCCAGCAGGCTGGGCAGCTGTTTGACGTGGGCAAACACCGCATCGCTCTGTTTCAGGCCCATCTTGCCCTGGGAAACGGTCAGCAGTTTGCGAACGCTGAGCATCCGATTGGTCTGCGGCTCAAAAAGCGCAGCGGAGGTGGTATAATTGCTTGTATCGATCCCCAAATACCACGCCATCGATTATGCCTCCGACGCGGCGGACTGCATCACCCGCACAGCTCCGCCCAACACACCGTTGATATACGCCGCATCGGTATCCGCCGCATATTTTTTGGCAATCTCCACTGCCTCGTTGATCGCCACGCTGGAAGGGACTTCCTTACAGTAAAGGATCTCCCCCAGCGCCATACGCAGCACCGCCAACGAAACCTTTGCAATTCTTTTGCGTTTCCATTTGGTGGAAAACTGGTCAATCTTTCCGTCGATCACATCGATATGCTCCACCACTGCCCCCGCCAGCTTTTTGGCATAAGCATCCACACGAAACTCCCGTCCCAACTGAGCGTTTTCAATCATGGTGTCGATATCCATATGATGAAATTCCCATTCGAACACCAGCATAAACGCCTGCTCTCTCGCTTCTCGTCTTGTCATCTCTCAAACCCTCCCAATCAAACCGCGTCCACGTCCAGCGCCGGAACCGAACCCGCTCCGCCGCCGTCCATAACACGAAGAAAGCATACTCCTTTTTCAGAGCACACCGGCCCGAAAGGAGTATGCTGTCCGTCGTATTATGCCTTATGCCTGCGGTTCTTCAAATACAATATCTTCTACATGAACATTCACCTTGGAAACCGCAATGCCGGTCATCGTCTGCACATCTTCTTTGACCGCCTGCTGAAGCGCCTCACAGACGGTGCGAATATTGGAACCATATTTGACACGGATGTACAGATCCAAAACCGCCTGATCGTCCTCCAGCTGAATCTTTACCGGCTTCTGCCCGGGCAGCTTTAAACCACCCGGCTTGGTCTGATTCTTGTCCCCGATGAGTCCCGATACGCCGGAGATTCCGGAAGCCGCTTTGACGGCAATGGTTGCAAGAACATCTTCCGAGATACGAAGCGACCCGGATGTCGCCTTGTTTTCCTTTTCCATTTGCATCCTCCTATATGGTCTACGCTATATTTTTTGCTTAAAAAAATAGCCGTGCAACCAGTATGTTACACGGCCATCCCAAAACAATCTTCAAATACCAAAGAACAAATTGTTTCCCTGATCCGTGCCCCACCGGATACCGTCCGATGTCCGGCCGGCACAGGCACAGCCGCCATCAGAGCGTTCCAACCGGGACATCCAGAAATCAGCGCCACACAGACTTCGCTGCATCCTCAACAGAGTCAAACCCGGTTACCGGCTTCTCTGTTATTATATCACAAAATCATCCTTCCGAAAAGGGATTTTAAAAACCTTTTGCAAATCTTTCGCTTTTTTGCCGCAATCTCAATCGCCCGCTCACATTCCGGCGTTGCTCTAGGACTACGCCACGTCCACAATTGAGATGTTTTCCACCGGCACCTCCGTCTCTTTGAGGATGATATCCTTGATCTGCGCCACCTCATTGTCCAAAAGATTATCCGCCCGCACCACTACGCTGGCTCTGTCCTCATCCAGATAAACCATGCACTCGGAAAAACCTTTTGCCTTGATCAGATTCTCAATCCTTCCCTCCGCCTCAATGGCGGTGGCAATCGCCGCTGCCTGCACCGCCAGATCCGCCCGCACTTCGCTGTCCACCGAGACGTCCTGCATCATGACCTGCAAAGTTTCCACCGCTTCATCTCTGGTCTTTTGACGGGTCAGCTTCGCCTCAGAAAAATAGATATCCCCGTCAATGCTGTCCCCTCCATCGATGTTTTGACTATCCACATACTGGGAATCCCCATATTTTTTGGTGCTTTCGGTTACGCTGGCAGCGGTATAATCCTCCCCTTCGTCCACAATTCTCCAGTTCATGTATACCGCGATTCCCAGCGCCATCACCAAGCAGCATAGAATGATCTGTTTTTTCCCGAAAATCATACTCTTTGTCATACGATCATATCCTCCTTGAATATCGCTTACCCTCTGTATCCGTCTCCGGATCTGGCCTTCGCCACATAGACCCGGTTGGATGTAATATGCAGCACCGTCGTCACCGCCTCGGTGACGGCTTGACACACCGCAGACTGATCGGCTCCGTCACAAATGACAATCACCCCTTTCAC
>DBQB01000048.1 GCA_002305685.1 Ruminococcaceae bacterium UBA1405 | reverse complement strand
ACACATGTATTGTAATCCTACAATTTTTCAGCCATTTTGAGGAAAAAGCCCTTTACAACGGGGATTTTCCCTGCTATAATAATCAGGCGAGTGTATCCCACAATGCACTGGCCCATTTTCCACTCGGCCTCGGACAGCGGAATCGCGCTCTTTGGTAGAGAGACATCACCACACCCTGTTCTGAGATTGAGCGGCGGGAACGCGGAAGGATCCCACAGTCTTTTTGGCGCTCCAATCTTAAAAAGAGGTGATACAAGCACATGTTGCTGAAAGAAGAAAAAACAGCTGTAATCGAAGCAAACAGACTGCACGAGAAGGACACTGGTTCTCCCGAGGTACAGATCGCCGTTCTCACCAAGAGAATTGCTGACCTCACCGAGCACCTGAAGGTCCATCAGAAGGATCATCATTCCAGACGCGGCCTTCTGAAAATGGTCGGCCATCGTCGTAACCTGCTCAACTATCTGATGAAAACCGATATTGAGCGGTACCGCGCCATTGTCGCCAAACTGGGACTGCGCAAGTAATAACGTTCGTGAGGCAGGCGTAATTTTGCGCCTGCCTTTTTCCAGTTTTTCGTGCATATGGGCGAATCCATCCGGGCAACAGTGGGCAGCTTGCGTATTTAGCAGTGAATCGAGGGAAACCAAAGGTTTCCTTGGATTTATTGCTAAATCAGGGCGGCCCGCGAGAGAGAAGAGAAAGAATAGTGGAGGTATGAAAAGTGGCGTTTTACAAAGAGAAAACCTTTGATACGTTTCATGTGTTTGAGACAGAATTTGCCGGTCAAAAGGTAATTTTTGAGACCGGAAAGATGTGCGGGCTTTCCAACGGTTCCGTATTGGTGCGGTATGGCGAAACCAACGTGCTGGTCAATGTGACCGCTTCCCAGAAACCCAGAGACGGCATTGACTTTTTCCCCCTTTCGGTGGATTTTGAGGAGAAGATGTATTCCGTAGGTAAAATCCCCGGCTCTTTCCTCAAACGGGAAGGCCGTCCCACCGACAAAGCGGTGCTCAATTCCCGTCTGGTGGACCGTCCCATCCGTCCGCTGTTCCCCAAAGATATGCGCAACGACTGTTCCGTTGTGATGACGGTGCTGTCGGTGGAGCCTGACTTCCTGCCGGAAATCGCCGGTATGCTGGGCACCTCCTTTGCACTTTCCATCTCGGACATTCCGTTCCATGGCCCCATCTCCGGCGTAAATGTGGGATTGGTGGACGGCGAGATCATCGTCAACCCCAACTATGAGCAGCGCAAGAGAAGCGATCTGAATCTGACCGTTGTGGGTACCGCCGACAAGATCGTGATGGTGGAATGCGGCGCCAACGAGGTTCCGGAGGATGTAATGCTCGCCGCCATTGCCAAAGGCCAGGAGGTCAACAGCAAGATGGTGGCCTTTATCGCCGATGTGCAGGCGCAGATCGGAAAGCCCAAGTTTGCCTTTGAGTCCAAGGAAGTGGACCATGATATGTTTGAGGCGGTAAAAGCCTTTGCCATCGACGATATCAAGTTTGCGCTGGATACCGACGACAAAAATATCCGGGAAGCCCGTCTGGCTCCGGTGGTGGACAAAATCCACGCGGAGTTTGATGAGAAATATCCCGAAAACATCCCGATGATCGATGAGTGCATCTACAAGCTGCAAAAATTCGTGGTCAGAAGATGGCTGCTGGATGAGGGCAAACGTGTGGATGGCCGCCGTATGGACGAGATCCGTCCGCTGGCTGCTGAGGTTGGACTGCTGCCTCGGGTACATGGTTCCGGTATGTTTACCAGAGGACAGACCCAGGTGCTGACCATCGCTACCCTTGGCCCCATCAGCGATTCCCAGATGCTGGACGGCATCGACGGGGAGACCACCAAGCGGTATATGCATCAGTACAATTTCCCGTCCTACTCGGTAGGCGAAACCCGTCCCAGCCGTGGCCCCGGCCGTCGTGAGATTGGCCATGGCGCTCTGGCGGAGCGTGCTTTGGAGCCGGTGCTGCCGTCGGTGGAAGAGTTTCCCTACGCAATGCGTCTGGTTTCTGAGGTGCTTTCCTCCAACGGTTCCACCTCTCAGGCTTCCATCTGCGGTTCCACGCTGGCGCTGATGGATGCAGGCGTTCCCATCAAAACTCCCGTTGCCGGCATTTCCTGCGGCCTGATCACCGAGGGAGATCGCTGGGATACCATGATCGATATCCAGGGCTTGGAGGATTTCTTCGGCGATATGGACTTTAAGGTGGGCGGCACTCATAAGGGTATCACCGCCATTCAGGTGGATATGAAGATCGAAGGCCTGACCCTGGACATCATCAAGCAGGCACTGGAAACCACCAGAGAAGCCCGCATCGAGATTCTCGACGGTGTGATGAAACGGGCAATCCCGCAGGTGCGCCCGGAGCTTTCCAAATACGCTCCAAAGATGCTTTCCCTGAAGATTGCCACCGACAAGATCCGTGAGGTCATCGGCTCCGGCGGTAAGGTGATTCAGAAGATCTGCGCCGAGTGCGATGTCAAGATCGATATTGAGGAGGATGGCTCGGTCTTTGTCTCCGGCATCGATATGGAAAACTGTAAGCGCGCCATTCAGATTATCAAGACCATCGCCATGGATCCCGAAGTGGGAGCCATCTATAAAGGCCGGGTAACCCGTCTGATGGCCTTTGGCGCCTTCGTGGAGATCGCTCCCGGCAAGGAGGGCTTGGTTCACATCTCCAAGCTGGAGAATTTCCGGGTCAATAAGGTGGAAGATGTGGTCAATGTGGGAGATGAAATCCTGGTAAAGGTCATCGAGATTGACCAGCAGGGACGCATCAACCTCTCCAGAAAAGACGCCATCGCCGCGTTGGAAAATAAGCAGTAACATTTGGCTTTTTACTACAGCGTCCGGTTCCAGTGTAAACCGGACGCTTTTGTGCTTATATATAAAAACAAATGAGAATTCAGCCATAATTTTTACATTTTTCAAAAAGAAAAAGCTTGCAATTTTCAAAGGTGGATGCTATAATAAATAGCGTCGCATGGGGGTGTAGCTCACTTGGGAGANNCGATCCCCCTCATCTCCACCAAAATGAGGCCCGTTTCCAGTCGGAAACGGGTTTTTGTTTTATCCCAGGCGGTAAAAATCAAAGGCGTTTTTCTGACCGATACAGGGAGCCAGGAAATCTGCCGGGAAAGGGAGAAGAAAATGGAGAAAAGCAGAGTGTTGGAGGCCGCCAAAAAACATAAGGCGGGTTTTAACTGTTGCCAGGCAGTGGTGTGTACCTACGCCGATCTGTTGGGGATTGATGAGACAACCTGTTTTCGCGTGTCGGAAGGGTTTGGCCTGGGAATCGCCAAGGAGTACCGGACCTGTGGTTCCTGCTGTGCGATGGTTCTTGCTGCCGGACTGAAAAATTCCGACGCCAATCTGGATGCCCCCAAATCCAAGCTGGATACCTTTGCACTGGGACACAAGATGATCGATCTCTTTGAGGAGAAAAACGGTACCAGCATCTGTGCCCAGCTGCGCGGAACCAACGGAATTACCGATCGGATCAGAAGTTGCCGGGGCTGTGTGATGGACTGTGCAGAGATCATCGAGAAGGTACTGTTTGAGGGAATGTTTGAGCCCTATGATGGTCCGTCTGAGTTTGAATAAAACTGTATCCGTCAAAGCAGGGCCTTAAGCTGGGAGCCGAATCCAATCTTTATATGGATTCGGCTCTTGTTTTTTAATGGGAAGTGAAAAAGCCAGATGCATTTGGGTAAAATTTGTTCTATAATACTCTTAGAAGTAAAAGAATATCAGATGTTTTCCACAGAAGATTGATATCTTTTTTCAAAGGAGGAGGCAAATGAACCAGTATATTTTAAGTTGTTGCTCCACAGCGGATCTGACCTTGGAGCATTTCCAGCAGCGGGATATCCATTACGTTTGTTTTCACTATTCTCTGAACGGGAACACCTATCCGGATGACCTGGGCCAAAGTATGTCCTTTGACGCGTTTTATCAAGCGCTGCGGGACGGTGCGCAGACCAAAACTTCCCAGGTAAATGTCCAGGAATTCATCAGTTATTTTACCCCCTTTTTGCAGTCAGGGATGGATATTGTACACATCACTCTCTCTAGCGGGATTTCTGGGGTGTATAATGCCGCCTGTGTGGCGAAATCGGAGCTGGAGGAGATGTTCCCGCAGCGCAAAATCTATATTGTAGATTCTTTGGGCGCATCCTCCGGTTACGGTCTGCTGATGGATCGCCTGGCGGATCTGCGGGATCAGGGATATTCCGCCCAGGAGCTGGCCCAATGGGCTGAGCAACACCGTTTGCAGCTGCATCACTGGTTTTTCTCCACCGATCTCAGTTTTTATGAGAAGGGTGGACGCATCTCAAAAACCTCTGCCTGGTTTGGCACGGCGCTGAAGATCTGTCCGCTGCTGAACATGAACGAGAAGGGACAGTTGATTCCCCGCTTTAAGATTCGTGGCAAGCGCAAGGTGATCACGGAGATTGTGGCAAAGATGGAAGCGTTTGCACAGGATCGGCTGAATTACAGCGGAAAATGTTATATTTCCCATTCCGATTGCTATGAGGACGCCAGAGCGGTGGCGGATTTGATCGAAGGGCGTTTTCATCAGCTGCAAGGTCCGGTGGAGATCTACAGCGTGGGAACTACCATCGGCAGCCATACCGGTCCCGGAACGGTAGCACTGTTTTTCTGGGGCGATCCAAGGACAAATTGATTTTTCGGTTGTACTGTTCGGAAAAATATGGTATACTATATCTGCTGAGATTGCAGAGAGTAATGGGGCTGTTCTGTCTATGGACTGGACGGCCCTGTCTGCTTTTTGCAAAATACCTTTGGATTACATCATGAGAGGAGTCTTTCTTATGGACCGTACCCAACAGCTGAAAGCCATGGTAGAACAAAACCGTGAAAAGATCTTCGCGGCGGAGCGTTACATCTGGAAACATCCTGAAACTGGATATCGTGAGTGGAAAACCAACGCATACATGAAGAAGGTTTTTGAGGATCTGGGATATACGCTGGTGGAGGCAGGAAATATTCCCGGCTTCTACACGGATATCGATACCGGAAGACCCGGCCCGAAGGTTTGTATTATGGGTGAGCTGGATTCGCTGCTTTGCTCCAACCATCCGGACGCTGATCCTGAAACCGGTGCAGTTCATGCCTGCGGACACAATGCCCAGTGCGCCACATTGGTAGGAGTTGCTGCTGCGCTGAAAGAACCGGGAGCGTTGGATGGTCTTTCCGGTTCCATCCGTCTGATGGCGGTGCCCGCGGAGGAACTTCTGGAGATCGGTTACCGTGAAGGGCTCAGACAACAGGGCGTCATCAAATATATGGGCGGCAAGGTGGAGTTTCTCCACAGAGGTTACTATAAAGACGTGGATATCAGCATGATGATCCATACCTCCAATCTGCCTGAGGGTACCGCTTTCAGCATTCCCAAAGGCAGCAACGGCTGTGTGGTCAAAAACATCGATTATCAGGGAGTTTCCTCCCATGCCGGCGGCGCGCCCCATAAAGGCATCAATGCGCTGTATGCTGCCACCATCGGAATCCAGGCGGTCAACTCGTTGCGGGAGACTTTCCAGGACGATCAGCACATCCGTTTCCATCCCATCATCACCGAAGGGGGACAGGCGGTCAACGCCATTCCCAACCTGACCAAAATTGAGAGCTATGTCCGCGGCGCTTCGATGGAAGCGATCATCGGCGCCAACGAGCGGGTGAACCGTGCACTGGCCGCTTCCGCAGCTGCGTTTGGAGCCAATGTGCATCTGGGGGACCGTCCCGGATATTCTCCGCTGAACAACGATAAGAACCTGCGTTTGGTGGCCAAAGAGGCGATGGAGCAGGTGGTGGATGCCGCACAGGTGAGCTTCAACGACAACTGGAGTACTGGCTGCACCGATATGGGCGATATCTCCTGCGTGATGCCTGCCATCCATCCCTATGCGGCGGGAGCCATCGGCGTGGGTCACGGCAACGACTATTATATCGACGACGCGGAGAAAGCCTGCGTCAATGCAGCCAAAGCGTTGGTGCTGATGGCAGATATTCTGCTGCGGGACGATGCGGCCATGGGTAAAAAGGTGGTTGCGGAGGCAACTCCGGTATATCCTTCCCAGGAGGCCTTTTTGGCGGCCATCGACAAACTAATGCTCGATAAGGATGCGGTCATCTACAACGAGGACGGCACCGTTACGCTGGATTACAAAAACTGACAGAAAATATCGCGTGGTTTTTGTCCGGTGAAAGGTATAAATGGAGGACGGTATAAGGCCGTCTTTTTCCAAAGCATATAAAAATCCGGGAACTTTTGGGCGATGAGGGCTCAAAGGTTCCCGGATTTTTTCTTGTTTTTAGGATTTCTGCCTTATTTATTCTTTCTGTGGCTCCAGAACCACCATACAGCTACCAAACCACCAAAGATTATCAGTGTCCAAACGGTAACGCCGGTATACCGGTCAATCCATTCCACGATGGTAGGCCAGGCCTCCCCCGCGATTGCGCCTGCCACCACCAGTATGGTGTTCCAAACAGCGCTTCCTACGGCGGTATACAACAAAAAGGGGCGAAGATGCATCTGAGCCATGCCGGCAGGAATGGAGATCAGGCTGCGCACCACCGGGATACACCGGCAAAACAGTACGGTCAGGTATCCTTTCCGGTCAAACCATCCCATGGCCATCTCCACATCCTGGCGCTTAAAGCGAAGAATCTTTCCGATTTTTCCATCTACCAGCCGTTCCAACCGCTCCCGGGGGAGCAGCCTGCCCACCGCATATAGAATCAGTGCTCCAGCCACCGAACCGGCTGTGGAAAACAGAATCACCATGGGAATGGTCATCCGGGTGTAGGTGGTCATAAAACCGCCGAAGGTTAAAATAATCTCGGAAGGGATAGGGGGAAATACGTTTTCCAGTACGATGAGTAGAGCGATTCCCCAATATCCAAAGGAATTCATCCACTCCATGATCCACTGCTGCATTTGATTGATCCTCCTGTTGTGTTACTGTTTTGAGTGTGCGCGGTGCATAAAACAATTATGCACAAAATGTGTTAAGTAGAATCCTCGGTGCAAAATCCCGCCTGGGCTGAGAAAAGCGTTTATACGCCGTGTTTTTCACAGATATCTTTTAGACAGCACCGGTCACAGTAGGGTTTGGTGCGTGCAGTGCAGACCTCTCTGCCGTGATAAACCAGACGGTGGCAAAAATCGCTGCCCTCCTCAGGCGGAATCAGCTTCCAAAGGGCCATTTCCACCTTCTTGGGCTCCTTGATGCCGTCCACCAGTCCCATGCGGTTGACCAGCCGGATACAGTGGGTGTCGGTGACGATGGCAGGTTTTCCAAACACATCCCCCATAATCAGGTTTGCGCTTTTGCGTCCCACCCCTGGGAGCTTGAGCAGTGCATCAAAATCCTCCGGGACGTTGCCGCCGTACTGGTCCTGTAACATCTTCATACAGGCACTGATATCCCTTGCCTTGCTGTGACCCAGGCCGCAGGGCCGCACAATCCGTTCTATCTCCGAAACATCCGCCTGGGCCAGCGCTTCAACGCT
Source organism: Ruminococcaceae bacterium UBA1405 (assembly GCA_002305685.1). GTDB lineage: Bacteria > Bacillota > Clostridia > Oscillospirales > Ruminococcaceae > UBA1405. The sequence continues at coordinate 42,850 of DBQB01000048.1, read as the reverse complement.
GGGATACTGAGCAAATAGATCTTGTACCACCACGTTGACCCGTGCATCGGTGCATTGAGCCGCCAACCGCACGCTGACCAGCAGCTTCCAAGCCTGGTTATAATCCAGCGTACAATCTGCGTCGGGGTATTCTTCCTTTAAACGCCGAATGATTTCCAGCGCCAAATCCTGTTTTGTCATGGTTGTCATATCCATTATCCTCTTTTTTCTATATTATTTTGTACAGGGATAACTTTTTGTACATCCCGAACCGTTAGCAGATGCCCTTTCACTGTAAATTTGATTTCATATTCGCCAAAACGCATTCCATATATGCGTTCGGCGTCCTGCTGATAGGATGGGCGAGGGTCCTGCGCCAATATTCCCAACAGCGCTTCCCGTTTTTGGGGGATAATCTGTTCCAAAAGAGGTTCGGGAAAATCCACCTGTAAATGATAAGAGACATAGTTTGCAGCAAAACCGCCCTGAGCATCGGGAATACAATCTGCATGGGGCAGATAGGGTTTGATATCCAAAATGGGGGTGCCATCCATCAGATCTGCGCCGGATACCGTTAATACCGGGCCGTCTTTTTCGTCCATCTGAATCTCCTCCAGTTTGACGCAGGACAAACCGATGGGATTGGGCCGGTAAGGGGAGCGGGTGGCAAAAACCCCCATCCTTGTGTTGCCGCCCAAACGCGGCGGTCTGACGGTGGGAGACCATTTCGTGCGCACTGCGGCGGAAAATTCCCACAGCAGCCAGATATGGGAAAAACCATCCAAACCGCGCAGTGCCTCCCAAACTCGATATTCTGGTTCCAGCACAATGCGGGATCGAAGGGATGGCACCAATCCGCTCTGCCGAGGGATACCAAATTTTTCGGTAAAGTCGTTATGAATACGGGCAATCACCCGCAAGAAAATCGTTTCGCTCATGGCCGTCTCCTTTGATGGGAAATTCCTGACCGTCATCGTTTGAATATGCCCAGGACTTTTTTACAAAAACCCTATCCATTATAATACAGAAGAGGCCCCAATTCATCTCTATCTTATAAAAATTTTTGTAAAAATTCAGGGAAAAGGGAAAATGGTTGTTTCATTCCGTTTCGTTTTGCTGCTTCAACTTGAAACCATTTTCCAGTTGTGCTACACTATAAAGTGATTGGGGATAGGCGCAAATTATGAGACGTCCATTTTATTGTATCTTTTATCCAAACGACTTGTTTTGCACGTTTCTCCCTGATGGACGAGCGGATTCATCCGTCCATACCGTCTGAGGTTTGGGAGTACTGGGTCGTCCTGTCTGTGCGCTGGTCGCACACGTATCCAAGTGAGAAGGTGAAAAAATGCAAAAATCGAAGCGCCACCTATGGTCAGTTACAATCCTGTTGCTTTTTTCTCTGGTGATTACGCTGGTCTCGGTGTTTATTGTCCAATGCCTTTTGCAGCTTCGTACTGAAATTGGCGAACATACCGAACGTTATGTTTCGGATGTAACCATTCAGATTGCTCAGGACATTGACAATCGTATTTCCAAGGTTGTCACGGACCTGGTATCGGTGAGTGAGAGCTTATCCATGTTGGATTCGGACATTCATGAAAATATTGGAGGTTATCTGGAACAAAAGGTTAAGACACTGGGGTTTACCTCTCTGCTCATAACCGATCAGACCCAGGTAATTTATCAGACCTGTTCCCAGCAGGAGGATTTCTTTTCCAACGCCGCGGTTCAGCAAGCGCTGCAAGGGGAGAACGGCATAGATTTTTTGCAGGATGGCAGTATGATCTATACGGCTCCAATTTACGAAAACGACAGTAAAGAGATCATTGGCGTTCTGGGTGGGATTCGTGACATCAAAAATATGCAGAATCTGATTCAGCTGGACAGTTTTTCAGGGCGCGGCCTAACCTGTATTGTGGATAACGAGGGGAATGTGATTGTCGCCCCCACCGATTCCGCCCCCTTCCTTCAGCTGGACAGCATTTTTCAGGAAGAGGATTCGGATAGTGACGTTTCCCAGAGTATCAGACAGATGGAAAAGGATTTGGTGGAGAACCGTCCAGGTATCTTTCGCTTCAAGGCAAAGGATGACAGTGATTTGATCCTCTCCTATGATCCGCTGCCGTCTTCCGGTTGGATTTTGCTGACGTTGGTTCCCAGTGATATTATCTCGAAAACGGTGAATCTCTATATGTCCCGCGTATTGGGAATATCGCTGCTGACGGTATGTTTGCTCATCAGTATTCCTTTTATCCTTTTTTTCATCCAGCGGAATCATTACCGGCAGATCAGACAATCCGCTTTTGTGGACCGTTTGACCGGTAAAATGAACAACAGCGCTTTCCAGATGGAGTGCGAGAAAATATTGCCGTTTTCCGCGCCGGAGACTTATAGCATTATATTTTTTGATATTAAAAACTTTAAACTCATCAACAACTTATTTGGCATCGGCCAGGGCGATATGATTCTTCGGTATGTAATGGATGTGCTCAACACAAAGGTCCAGGGCTATGGCTTTGCGGCACGTGCAGCCAGCGATAATTTTTATCTTTGCCTGCATCTGGGGAATCAGGAAGAAATTTTAACTTTCATCAACGATGTTTTGCAAAGCGTCAACGTTGTGATGGAAAAATATTTTCAAAGCCTTGATACTTCCTACTATTTTGTGCTGCAATCCGGCGTGTATATCATAGAGGATCCCATGTTGGACATTACCATTATGCAGGATCGGGCCAAAGCCGCCTGTCAGAACCGGTCGGACACCGAGGATGGCGTCGTAAAATTCTACAACGTGGATATTTTGGATCGCATGAAAAAGGAGCAGGAGCTCAACGCCATGTTCTCTCATTCTCTGGAAAATCGGGATTTTCAGTTGTATTTGCAGCCTAAAATTTGGGTGCAGAAGGGAACGGTAGGCGGTGCGGAGGCGCTGGTCCGATGGATCCATCCGCAGAAAGGCATGATTTTCCCCTCCGATTTTATCCCGATGTTTGAGGCAAACGGGAATATCTGTAAATTGGATTTTTATATTTTCGAGGAAGTTTGCAGGACGCTAAGCAGATGGCTTGCGGATGGTCGTACCGTTTTTCCTGTTTCGGTCAATCTCTCCCGTCAGCATTTTAAGCATCCAGATTTTCTTTCCCGTCTGGCCGATCTTGCGCGGCGGTATCGTGTTCCCACCAATCTGCTTCAGCTGGAGCTGACAGAATCTATTTTCTTTAACGAGTCGGAAGTGGAGACGGTGAAAAATTTCATTGGACAGATGCACCAACTTGGGTTCCAATGTTCGCTGGACGATTTTGGCTCCGGTTTTTCCACTTTGGGCCTGTTGATGGAATTCGATGTGGACGACATCAAATTGGATCGCTCCTTCTTTAAAGATATTCACAATCCCAAAACCGGGGATATTGTCTCTTCTGTGATCGATCTTTCGAGAAAGATCGGCGCCATGAGTGTTGCAGAAGGGGTGGAAACCACAGAACAGCTGGAACTTCTAAAGAAGATGAGATGCGATCTGGTACAGGGATATATCTTCTCCAAACCGCTTCCGGTTGTGGAATTTGAGACCTGGGTGCAGCGTCATCAGGCAAAGTTTGGCTTGTAAGCCGGACAAAGCAGGAAAAATTGTATAGATGTGCCCGCCAAGGGCAGGAGGTATCAACGATGAATCTACTCCAAACCAGAAAAATTTTCTCTGTCTCCGATTATCATGCCCCCACGGATGGTCAGGCGCTGGCGACAAGCCAGATTCAGCAGGCCATTGACGATGCCGCCCAGTGCGGAGGAAAGGTGGTGGTTCCCGCCGGAACCTACCATGTGGGCTCGCTGTTTTTGAAATCCGGTATTGAATTTCACCTGGAAAAGGATGCCCGCTTGCTGGGCTCTACCGATGAGAGCCAGTATCCGGTGATTCCTTCCCGGGTAGCGGGCGTTGAGATGGAATGGCCCGCCGGTGTGGTCAATATCTTTGATCAGCACGACGTTGCAGTTACCGGCTGCGGCATGATCGACGGACAGGGTCCCTTCTGGTGGAACAAATACTGGGGGGACGACCGCAAGGGCGGTATGCGCAAAGGGTATACCGAAAGAGGCCTTCGCTGGGCGGTGGATTACGATTGTACCCGCCCCCGCAATGTCATCGTGATGAACTGTGAAAACATTCTGCTCTCGGATTTTACCAGCGTGCGTTCCGGTTTCTGGAATGTCCATCTGTGTTACTCCAAAAATATCCATGTCACCGGTCTTTCCATGGGGGACAACAACGGTCCCAGCACCGACGGCATCGACGTGGATTCCTGCAAGGATGTGTTGGTGGAACGGTGTGTGATCTCCTGCAACGACGACAGCGTCTGCATCAAGTCTGGCCGGGATGCCGATGGCCTTCGGGTCAATCGGGTTTGTGAGGATGTCCTGGTGCGGGATTGCCGGTTATTGGCCGGTTCCGGTATTACCTTGGGCAGCGAGACTTCCGGAGGAATCCGCAATATCCGGGTGGAGAATATTACCTACGACGGCACTGCCGGCGGTTTTCGGATCAAATCTGCCCGTACCCGGGGTGGAGTGATTGAGAACATCCAGGTTTCCCATCTGCGGATGCGCAATGTCTCCAATCCCATCATCTTCCAGCTTGACTGGAACCCCTCCTACAGCTACTGCGAGGTTCCAGCCGACTATGAGGGAGAGATCCCGCCTCGCTGGAAACTGCTGGCACAGCGGGTGGACCCGGAAAAGGGGATTCCCTATGTACGCAACATCGTGGTGAAAGATGTGGTTGCCACCCTTTCTGAGGACTGTGATGCAAAGCTGGATCGCGGTTCCACGGCGTTCGATATTGACGCCTACGCGGCAAAGCCAATGGAGGATGTTACCTTTGAGGACATTGATATCACCGCCAAGACCTTTGGCAATATTTCTGGCGTCAAGGGGCTCAAATGGAAAAATGTAACGGTCACCATTGCCGGTAAAGCATAAAGAAAAACAAATCCTGTCGTTCCTTCTTTTCGGAGGAATACGGCAGGATTTTTGATCTGCGGCTATGGTGGTTTTCGAGGGTTCAGTGATTTTGCGTATTCGGCAAAATGAACGCTGCATCATGTCTGGGATTCTTTATAGGTGTATCACAAAAAGAAAGCATGGTCGCGCAGGCGCGACCATGCTTTGCTTTTATCGGTCTAAGGAGTAGATATGATTTTGTTATTTCCCAGTGATGACCTCAGGAGATTTCAGAATACCGGTGGCTTTCAGCTGGTACTCGTAGCTGAACTCGTCGCCGTAGGTTCTCCAGGCGTCGGGACCGAACCAGGTCCAGAATTCGTTGCAGTTGTGCACCGCACCAAAGGTATTGACCCGGTTTCCAAAACAGGTGAGGGTCAAGGTATGTTCACCGGGAGCAGCATCGATCTTCAGGGTATAGGGAGCAAACACGATGGAACCTACCCGCTTGCCGTCCAGTGAAACCCCGATGAGGGCGCCGCGATAGTGGGGAACCCGAACGGTAATACCGTTCTCCCCTGCCTGCACCGGCAGATGGTACTGCACATTGCCGCCGTAGAAGGGAAGTCCCTGTTTGGTGATGTCCCCAAAGGTGAGGGTGCGTACCGGCTCGGTTATCACTGCGATGCTGCCCTGCACCTTCACGCCGAAATCTCCCAGCAGGAAGCAGTTTTCAGTGTTGGTGCGCATACCAAAGGGCATGGAAAGTTCCAGAATGTTTTCTCCTGCCCGGATCTCCGGCAAAGCCACTGTGTGAATCCGTTCGTCGGTATACCATCCTACGATGGTGTTGGGGACCTCCTTGCCGTTTAGGCGAATGGAGGTACTCTCACTGTATTCCAAAGCCAGCTTTGCATCCGATACAGCGATCTCGCTGGTAAAGACAAAGCGGAGTTTTAAGGTGTGGGTGTTGGGGGTCTGGGTGATGACCCAGGGCTGGGCTACATGGTTTTTCCGATGGGGATATCCCAACAGATCCCGCGCTTTGTTGTCCAGCCGCAAAATCTCTTCCTTAGGCTGCCATTCCCCATCGTCCAGCTGCCACTGGGCCATATCCAGCATCAACACGTTGGGTTCGCTGAGGGTGACCGGTACCTGAGCGAAGAAGGGAGTATCGGCATCCCGGTCAGCCAGAGAGAGACGTCCCAGCCGTCCGACAGGATAAGGTTTCACAAAGCTTTCTCCCACCCCTTCTGCCTGACGTCCCGGCTCCAGTTTGATGAGCAGGCTGTCGTGGGGATAGAAGGTATGGGCGATCTCGGTTTTTCCGTTTTTATAGTGGCAGGCAAGAGGAAGAACCTCGCCGGTCATGGTGTTGTAAAGGGTAGGAATGTAGTCCCCGTCTATCCGCACAGTGATATTTTCCTGGGGAAGGACATCCTTTGCCTTGATGCCGCCCAGGACATCCCCGATGGCGGTGTATCCTCTGCCATGGGCGATGAACAGCCAGCGGGTATCTCCCTCCCGGCGCAGTTGGGTCAGCAGATTGTCGGTGCGGGCGCCTTTGAAATCCACGATCTCCACCTGACGGTAGGATTCCAGTGCTTTGAGCAGGTCATACTCGCTGAAGCTCATCACCTGCACGTTGGAAGATTTTGCCAGTTCATTTACCGCGTCGTTTTTCACCGCGTCCACCAGCGTGGGAACGGAGCCCACAAACAGCAGTTTTCCCCCGGCTTCTACAAAGCTTTCCAAACGGGTTACGGTGGTGGAGCGCAGCGTCTCACAGCCGGGAACGACGATAACGTCATAGGCCATCGCGCCTACCTGGAGCGGGGCGCTGGCGGTGGGACACTGGGAGGGAAGCAGCGCTTCCGAGATATAATCGAAATCCATCTGTCCGAACAGCAGCCAATCGGTCAGATTGGCAAAGTTTTTGTCCAGATGCTTGCGCATTGCGGCGGTCTGCTCCTGCGGTCCCCAGTGCAGCCAATAGCTCTCCACCGGATGGATCACGCCCACCCGCACATCCGCCTGCCCACGGGTCATGGCGGCATTGACCCGGGCAAAGTGATCCTCGATGAGGGGATACTCCCGGAACCAGGGGGACTGATAATGGATGGACGCAGGATAATCCCGTTTGGCCTCGCCCAGCATGGTCACCCAGGAGAGGTGAGGCACCCGCACCGTCACGCCCAAAGCGGCCTGCCAGTCTCCGGCCAGCTTATGTGCGCGGAAGTCAAAATCCCAGTTGGTGACGCCGTAAAGCTCAGACATAACCCCTTCCCGATGGTATTGATGGGAGACCGATTGGGCCTGTTTGGCGGTGGTATACTCTCGGGCATCGCACAGCATATCGATTCCCGGCAACTGGAAGGAAGCCAGCGAACGCATCACCTCGCCCAGAGAACCGGTCTGGCTTTCCAGGGTAGGTTCGCTGAGCATATGGCCGGTCAAAGCCAAGCCGTGTTTGGCGCACCACTCGCCCAGCTGATCCGAGAAGGCATGGGCGAACCGCTCCGAAATATGGGCATGGAAATGATAGCGCACAACCGATACCTGGCCGTCCGGGAGATCCCACAGAAGTTCCGGCAGCTTTTCCAGCAGATTTTCATGATAGGTTTTGGAGAAAGTTTGGGGAAGATCATCGGTCCAGGGAAGGATGATGTCCTCCTGTCCGAAGGCAAAACCCAGCGCCTGTTTTCTGGTAAACTGTGGCTCGTCGGTGAAGATGGCTGGAATGGTTTTCCCGAAATCCTGGCCGACGTTTTTGTCATAGTTTTCATGGGTTACCTCAATAAAACGGGCGATGGAGCCGCTGTCCAGCGTGTCCACATAGGTTTCATTGTTGTACCAGGGGCTTTCCTCCTGCAGTTCCAGGTAGGCGTACCATTTGGTTCCCTGAGCCTGCTGGTCTTTGGAGATGGAACGGTAACTTTTCAGACTTCCATCCTCCTGCAGCTGGATGTCATAGCAGCCCAGCAGATGGTTTTGGGCGGCGCGTCCCTGAGGCTCCTGATCGTCATAGGGGCGCGGGGTCACGGTGAAAAGCAGATGGCGTGCCCGTTTGGTTTTATCCTTGGTCACAATGCCACCGGCTGCTCCGGAAGGCCAGCGGTCCTCATCATAGAGCCAGGCCAGCATCTTTTTATCCTTGGCTTCCTCCACACAGGTTTTGATGAGACGGAAAAAGTCGTCGCTGAGATAGGGGGTTACCAAACCGGTGCGGCAGTGCATATGAAATCCGCCGAAGCCCATCTCCTGCAACCAGCCGATCTGCCGGCGAAGCTCATCCTCACGCAGATCGCCGTTCCAGGCCCAGAAGGGCGCTGCACGGTATTCGCTGGTAGGGGAACGGAATGCCTCCTGATCCAAAGGTGCGTTCTTCTTTTCATACAGCATGACAGATACCTCCTTATACCGGACCAAAGGGGTGTTTGAAAAGCCTTCCATCCGGGAATTCTTATCCTCATTATACCAGCTGTTGGAAAAATGTCATTGTATTTTCTCACGCAGTTTTTTGATTTTGCGTGGCTTTTGGAGGAAGAAAAAAGCCAATGCATTGATATGCAGATGTTTTTCCATTTTATCCCCTTATATTTGGGAAAAATATTGCATTTATTTTCATAATCATGTATAATATAACGTGCCGTTATTCGACAACATTTCGATCCAAAGGAGATATGGATATGACTTATTTGCAGCAGATGAAATCCAACGTGCAGCAGCATTTGGATAACTATATGAAGGCCGTCAAGGAGATGTATGACCATCCTGAAATCGGCAACCAGGAGTTTGCCTCTATGGCGCTGCTGGCAGGGATGCTCAAGGACTACGGCTTTGCGGTGGAGACGGGATATGTGGTTCCCACCGGGTTTATCGGGAAGTATGATTCCGGGAAGGAAGGTCCCACCATTGCCTATCTGTGCGAGTACGATGCGCTTCCCGAGGTGGGGCATGGCTGCGGCCATAACCTGATCGCTGCCATTGGGGTTGGCGCAGGTGTCGCCCTCAAATCTGTCATCGATGAGATCGGCGGCAAGGTTTGGGTGGTAGGTACCCCGGCGGAGGAGAATTTTGGCGGTAAGGTATCCATGTCGGAGGCCGGCGTGTTTGACGATGTGGACGTGGCGATGATGATTCATCCCTCGACCCAGAACGGTTTGGGAGGCCGTACCAATGCCCTTAATCCGGTTAAGTTTGAGTTTTTCGGCAAAAATGCCCATGGCTGCCGTCCCCAGGAGGGAAAAAGCGCGCTGGATGCGGCAGTGCTCACCTTCACCAACATCAATTTCCTGCGGCAGTTCTGCTTGCCCAATACCTTTATCCACGGTATCTTCCGGGACGGAGGTTTGGCGGCCAATGTAATTCCCGCTTACGCTTCGCTGGAGTATTATTTCCGCGGTACCACCATGCCTTATGTCAAGGAAATCACCGAAAAGGCGATCAAATGCGCGGAAGGCGCCTGCGTTGCCACCGGTACCACCTTTAAGACCAGCATCTACGAATGTCCTTATGACGATTTTGTCATCAATTATAGCCTGTGCGATATGCTCAAAGAACAGTATGAGGCGCTGGGAATCACCGAGATCCAGCCGGTGCGGGAGGTTCCCGCCGGTTCCAGCGATATCGGCAGCGTCAGCTATCGCTGTCCGGCTCTTCACGGCTATATCAAGATTGCCGATACCACCGTTGCCGGTCACTCCCGCGAGATGGCCGCCGCTACCATCTCCCCCGAAGGGCGTGAGGGACTGCTCAACGGTGCTGCGGCGCTGGCCAGTCTGGGTGCGGAGCTGATTGTCAATCCGGAAAAGCTGGCAAAGGTGAAAGCAGAATTTGCCCAGTCGATGGAGAAACTGGGAAAATAAAGGGAGAAATACCCATGGAGGCTTTTTGATCGGGCAGGATGCAGAAAAAACGCCTGCAAAAGGTTTCCGCAATGGGGAAGATCCCAAGACCGATGTTGTAAGAGAAGCACCCCATTCGTTTGAAAAATGGGGTGCTTTTTTTATCGATGATGTACCATGAGAGGAGAGAGTTTATGACTTTTTTCTTTGGCGGAGGATTTGAGATTCTCTTCTTTTTGATGTTTTTTACGATTTTTGGCGTATTTCTTGTCACTGTGATTCGCGGGATTGGACAGTGGAACAAAAATAACCATTCTCCCCGTTTGACGGTGGAAGCTACCGTGGTGACCAAACGCACCAACGTATCCCGGCATCATCACACCAATGGCGCCGGACATACCTCCACCAGCTACTATGTGACCTTTGAGGTGGAGAGCGGGGATCGGATGGAGCTGCGTATGAACGGTTATGAGTATGGAATGCTTGCCGAGGGAGATCATGGACAGCTTTCCTTTCAGGGGACCCGCTATCTTGGCTTTGAACGGATCAAAGACGGACGCTGATTGGTAGAGTTCCCGGAACGATGCGGCTATTGTATGAGAGAAAGAAGAGAAATCGCTCTGTTTCACTGCCTTTTTCGTTTTCGAAAAAGGCAGTTTCTCTTGATGAATATGGATATAAATGGAAAAACAAAACCCCAATATCCCTTCACACATTCAACACAAGACATCCGTATTTTGTTGACAAATCCTTCAGTATTCTTTCGAAAAACGGTTAAAAAATAATCACTTTTCCCCGATATACTGATATCGTACTCAGGAGGGCGGCGGACAGCTGAGAGACCTAAGGCCTCTCAGGAAGAATCCCAAACGGTCTGTCCCGCCGCACACCTCCGACAACCAACCAATAATAATTTTATGATACAGAAAATGGGGGAGAAGTACCATGAGTGAAATGAATGAGAGAAACAACAACCAAACCGATGTGTATACCGATCGTGTAGAAAGCCCATTCCGTGGTCACCAGGAACCATCCCACAACGATTCGACCAAATCCAAAAAGCGTTCCAGCCTGGCGGCACTGCTGGCCTGCTGCGTAGTTCTTTCCGGTGCGGCAGGTTTTGGCGGAGGGTATGCGGCTTCCTATCTCAGTGCGGGAACCCAGAGTTCGTCTAGTATATCCAGCACACAAACAACATCCGGTGATTATACCACTTTGGCAACCGGTAGCGGTGAGATGAGCGTTGCTGAGGTAGCTGCCAAGACAGCCGACAGCGTGGTGGAGATCACGACCGAATCGGTTACCAATGGGTACACCTGGCTGCAGCAGTATGTCACTGCCGGTGCTGGAAGCGGCGTCATCCTTACAGAAGATGGTTATATCGTCACCAACAATCATGTGATTGAAGATGCCTCCAAGATCACCGTTCGTCTGCATGACGGAAATACCTATCAGGCGACCCTGATCGGTACCGACAGCAAGACCGATGTTGCGTTGCTGAAGATAGAAGCAACCGGTCTGACTCCTGCAACACTGGGCGATTCCGATTCTCTTGTGGTGGGAGAGACGGCGGTTGCGGTAGGAAATCCTCTGGGCGAACTGGGCGGCACCGTTACCAACGGTATCATCAGTGCTCTGGACCGTGAAATCAGCCTGGAGGGCGAGACGATGACCCTGCTTCAGACCAACGCAGCCATCAACCCCGGAAACTCCGGCGGCGGACTCTTTAACAGCAAAGGGGAACTGATTGGCTTGGTGGTTGCCAAGAGTTCCGGAACCGACGTGGAAGGGCTGGGATTTGCCATCCCGGTGAATGTGGTCAAGGAAGTGGTACAGCAGCTGCGGGATAACGGCTATGTCACCGGGCGTCCGCTGCTGGGAGTTTCGCTGATTGATGTTACCACCATGCAGGATATGATGCGTTATCAGGTAACCCGGGGCGGTGTGTATGTATATCAGGTAACCGGAGAATCCGCCGCCAAGGCAGGGCTGTTGGCCGGAGACTGCATTACCTCTATCAATGGTCAGGAAGTGACCACCAGCGATGAGGTCAAAGCCATTGTAGAACAAAGCAATGTGGGAGATCAGCTGAAGATGACCATTGTCCGCGGTACCGAAACGATGGAGATTACCGTTGAGGTTGGAGAAGAAAAACCCGCTTCCTTCCAGGTAGGACAGGATAGTACGGCCAATCTGTAACCGGCGTGGGGATATATTCAAGGCTTCTATTGATATCTGTACAGTAATGCGGTATAATAACGGTGTAATGATGTATCAGCAGCCTGAATGGAGTGGGCTGATGATTCTGCACCAAAAGAAAGGGGTCTGATCGGATGAGAACGCTTAACAAGGTCGAGGAATTCCAAAAAGAAGCATCCAACGCGCTGTTCACCCGTTCCCAGGCGGTTGCGGTGACCCTCCGGTTGTTGGAGATGGAGATGAACGACTCCGGTACTGCGGAGGAGGCAGAGGTATTTGCAAATGCTCTGCGCATTGCTCATGTTGGCTACCTGGATGCGACCAACACCGAGACGGATGCGTTGCTGGATAGTATGGGTGTGGCCCGTATTACAGCGGACGATATTGTCAACGCAGTCAAAAGTATTCTCTTTGATGCAGAATAACCCATTGCCAGGTGAAGTCTGTCCGCCTTAAAAATAGTAAAATAAACAGCGGCAGATGTTGTGAGAAAGAGAAGACCGCTGTTTCATCCCAAACAGGTGAAACAGCGGTCTTTTTATCGAAAAATCCAACGGAGATGCAGTAAAAACGCGGCAAACGCACACATAAGGATAAATCCATCAAACGAGGACTCTTACTGAGTCGTCCGGAAAGGAAGAGTGAAATGAGAGGATACGGAAAATATTTGGCGATGGCTCTTTGTTTGGCAATACTGGCAGGATGCAACCGCGCTACCCCTTCCTCGTCCAGTTCCAGCAGTTCCTCCCAATCGGCGCCGGAGGTCTCCCTGGAGGTACCGGAAAGCGCCCCTACATTGGAGGAGATTGCTTCCCAGGTCACGCTGGAACAGGTGGCTAAGGCCAATACCGGGGAGGAATTTTTGTCTGCGTACGGAAAAGCGTCCAAAAACGTGGTGGAGCACAACTGGTATGGCCACGAAGCCTATTCCGCCATGTTTTACATCGAGGGAACCGGAACGCAGCAGTCCACGGCCTATGAGGATTCCAACGGCTACATAGAGGTGACCGCCAACGGAAGCGGATACATCTTTGATCCGGCGGACAATACCTTGAAGGTGCGCTGTTATCCTCAGAGCGAATATCAGGCTACGCTGGAACAGAGCGTTGATTACTTCGTGTTCCAGCAGATGGATTACGAAAAACTGATCTCGGCGTCCCCCAGCGAGTCTGGGGATAGTATTACCATGATCACCGAATTCGGCGTTGCAGATGATCTGGAATACTATGAGGAGGTTTATGGGATCAAGACAGGCACCATCCGCAACATCTACGGTCTGGATCCCGATACCCTGAGAATCCGCACGTTGGAAGTGGTATCCATCGATGGCGGCTCAGAGGTTCCGGTATGTGAGGTGACGGTGAATACCGATCCCAGCTACACGGTACCCCAGCAGATCACTGACTTGATTAACCCCCCAAATACCAGAACGGTAACGCTCATCACCGATCCCGGCACCACCGAAGAAAAGACCGAAACGGTAAAGGTTTCCACCGATGCCGTAGCGCGGATACAGACCCCGGAGGGATATAAAGCGTATGGAGATGCCGCCGGTACATCTGCTTTTACCGACAATGGTTCTAATGTCACCGCCTATCTGATCCGTTCCTGATCCCCTCGATATACTCCGCTGACACAATCAATTTCCACTGGATCGTGAAACGTTCCTGTTTTTCCAAGCATGAAAATCCCTCTGATGCAGTTTTATGTTGCTGCATCAGGGGGATTTTTGTCTGTTGTCGTTTTTACCGGTCTGTCTTAGCCGGTGACTGTGACCGTGGCGGTAAACCACGACGGTGGTTTACTTTTTTATGGCAGATATGCTATAATATCCTACGGCCCTCTGCGATCAAAAGTGGAGATTTTACCATTACTATCAGCTGTGTGCAGCGGAAAGGACGTGTCTGAAATATGAGTCCCAATAGCGTACCCCATTCCCTTCACCAAAGCGAGGCGGTGGATACAAAGGCCTTTTTAAAGATGACCTTCTCCCTGGTCCTCCCCATGGCGCTGCAAAATCTGATCAATACCGCCATCACCTCCGCCGATGTGATGATGCTGGGAAAGGTGGGGGAGACTGCGCTTTCTGCCTCTTCTCTGGCTGGGCAGGTACAGTTTATCATGAATCTGATCTTCTTTGGTCTGACCTCCGGCGCCGCTGTGCTGACAGCGCAGTATTGGGGAAAACGGGATATCCAGACCATTGAGAAGGTGATGGGGATTGCCCTGCGGTTTTCCTTTCTGGTATCGGTGGTGTTCACAGCGGCAGCCTGGCTTTTTCCCCGGCAACTGATGACACTTTTCACCTCGGAGGAACCGGTGATTGAGCAGGGGATGATCTATCTGCGGATTGTCTCTCTGTCCTATATTCCCATCTCTTTTTCCATGGTGTTTTTGAATCTGATGCGCAGTGTGGAGCGGGTGGTAATCTCCACGCTGGTGTATCTGTTCGGCCTTGTGTGCAATGTGACCCTCAATGCCATCCTGATTTTTGGTTTGTTGGGTTTTCCTGCAATGGGGGTGGCCGGTGCGGCGCTGGCAACCTGGATTACCCGTATCCTGGAACTCATTATCGTGGCCATCTACTCCCAGAAAAACCCGGTAGCTCGTTTTCGCTGGAAAAATGTCCTGCAGATGGACCGGCTGCTGTTTCAGGATTTTCTTCGCTTTTCCATCCCTGTCACCATCAATGAGATGATGTGGGGGTTGGGGACTTCGGTCAACGCCATGATTATCGGGCATCTGGGCAGTTCGGTGGTGGCGGCAAACTCGGTGGCTCAGGTGGTGCGTCAGCTGGCGATGGTGGTGGCCTTTGGTTTGGCCAACGCTACGGCGGTAATTGTGGGCAAAGCCATCGGGGAAAACAAATATGACGGCGCTCAGATCTATGCGCGTCGGTTTGTCAAGCTGACGTTGATCGCCGGTGTTTGCGGTGCGCTGGTGATTCTGGCCATCGGTCCCATCGCCGGTAATTTCCTCACCCTCTCCGATCAGGCAAGGGGATACCTCAATCTGATGATGATTGTCATGTCCTATTTCAGCATCTGTCAGGGATACAATACCACCATGGTGGTGGGTGTTTTCCGGGCAGGCGGGGATACCAAATTTGGTCTGATTGCGGATGTGTCGGCCCTTTGGGGGTGGGCGATTCTACTGGGATTTCTCTGTGCCTTTGTTTTCAAGCTTCCGGTGGCGGTGGTGTACGTGGTGCTGATGAGCGATGAGATTGTCAAGATACCGCTGACCACCTGGCGGTACAAGAGCAAGCGCTGGCTTCGCAATGTAACCCGCTGAATGATTTTCGCCCCGATGGACTTTGTTCCATCGGGGCCTTTTTTTGCACTGCCAGCAGACTGCGTTTACGTTTATGCTTTTGTTTCCTGTAGGCCAACCAGATTCAGAAAAGCCTCCATTTCCCGGGAAACCCACTTATCCTTATGGTAGACTACCTGGCGCCAGGAGCGCATCGAAAAGTCTTTTACTTTTAGCACCGAGAGGGTTCCCTGCTGAACATCCTGCCGCACGGTAAATTCCGGCAAAAAGGAGATCCCCAGATTGCTCCGGAGCATCTGGAGGATAAATTCGGTGTTTCCGGTTTCCAGAAAGGGGAGAATCTGTTTCTGTTGTGCGGTAAGATACTGGTCCAGCATCAGGCGATAACTGGCGTCCCGCTCGGTGAGGATGAAAGGCTGTGCGATCACCTGTTCCAGACTCAGCTCCCCGCACCCGATGATGGGATTTTCCTGGGACGCCACAAATACAATCTCTTCCGGCTGTTCCAGCACTTTGACCCATTTGGGATCGTAGATGCGTTTGTCCAGGAAGTAGACGATATCGACGGCGTTTTGATTCATCATCTCCAGTAGCGCTTCCGGGGAATCGGTGAGGATGCTGACGCTGACCTTGGGATAAAGCCGGTGATATTCCCGGATGAGGGAGGGCAGCAGGGAGGCGCAGATGGATTCGATGGTTCCCAGGCAGAGCCGCCCTGTGGGCACAGAGGCATCTGCCACCGCGTCCTTGGCGCGGGCAAGGTCTCGCAGGATGCCGCAGGCATAGGTATAAAACACCATCCCCTGATGGGTGAGGGTGATCTGTTTGCCAATGCGGTCAAACAGATGTACCTGCAACTCCCGTTCCAGATTGTGGATTTGTACGGTGACTGCTGCCTGAGAATAACCCAGCTGATGCGCGGCTTTGGAGAAGCTTTTCAGTTGGGCTACCTGCAGAAAGGTGGATATTTCTCGAAGTTCCAAGATTCTTCTCCTTTAATTTAATTATTTTAAACATTAAGATAAAAACGATAAATTTTACATTGTTATTCTTCTATGATACAGTATAGATATCAGGAAATCAACGGTGAGCAGTAAGAGAAAGCAGTTTTCTGAAAGGACTGGATGCTATGAATCGCGACGACAACAAATATCGTGCTTATGTTGCTATTTTGCGGGAAGAACTGGTTCCCGCCATGGGGTGTACCGAACCCATTGCGCTGGCATATGCTGCGGCGGTGGCCAAAAAAACGCTGGGAGCTATGCCGGAGCGGGTGGTGATCGGCGCCAGCGGAAGCATCATCAAAAACGTCAAATCGGTGGTGGTGCCCAATACCGGGCATCAGAAAGGGATTGCGGCAGCGGCGGCGGCTGGAATCGTCGCGGGGGATCCGGAGAAGAAGCTGGAGGTGATCTCCCAGGTAACGCCGCAGCAGATCGATGAGATGAAACGGTTCCTTGCCACAACCGATATCCGGGTAGAGCACATCGAAAACGGCATCACCTTTGAGATTGTGGTAACCCTTTTTCGCGGCGCATCCTACGCCAAGGTGCGGATCGCCAACTATCACACCAATGTGGTGTTGGTGGAGAAGGATGGCCAGGTTTTGTATCAGACCCAGGTTGTCGGAGAGAAGGAGGAGGGATTGACCGATCACACGCTGCTCAATATGAAGGATATCTGGGATTTTATCCAAACGGTGGACATCGCAGATATCCGCGAGGTGTTGGAGCGGCAGGTCCGCTGTAATATGGCCATCGCGGAGGAAGGAATCCGCGGGGATTACGGCGCTAACATCGGTTCGATTTTGCTGGATACGGAAGGAAACGACGTGCAGGTGCGTGCCAAGGCCATGGCGGCCGCCGGTTCCGACGCCCGGATGAACGGGTGTGAGCTGCCGGTAATTATCAACTCCGGCAGTGGAAACCAGGGGATAACCGTCTCGGTACCGGTGGTGGTGTACGCTCAGGAGCTGGGGGTATCGGAGGATACCCTGTACCGTGCGCTGGCTCTGTCCAATCTCACGGCCATCCATCAGAAAACCCCCATCGGCAGACTGTCGGCCTACTGCGGTGCAGTCAGCGCCGGGGCCGGTGCAGCGGCCGGAATCGCCTACCTGTATGGGGGCAGCTTTGAAGAGATTACCCAGACGGTGGTCAATGCTTTGGCGGTGGTGTCGGGGATTGTGTGCGACGGCGCCAAGGCCTCCTGCGCCGCAAAGATTGCCTCGGCGGTGGAGGCAGGGATTTTGGGGATGCATATGTTTGACCACGGCAAAAAGTTTGACGGAGGAGACGGCATCGTGATGGATCAGGTGGAGGATACCTTAAAAAATGTAGGCCGTCTCGGCAAACAGGGCATGAAGGAGACCAACGAGGAGATCATCAAGATGATGATCGGACAGTAATATGTAAAATCCCGATCGAGGATCGGAGAGATCTGTTTGAAAAAAGGCAGGGCTTGCGATGGTTTTTCATCCGCAAAGCGCCCTGCCTTTTCTGTCTTTTTCATAAAAAACTCCGCCGTTGGGATACGGCGGAGGGATCATCCCCGATTGAGGGACGAAAATACTCAGTTATGGATGAGGAAGGAGGCCATTGCAACGGCAACCGCCGCCTCCACACAGGGGACCGCACGGGGAACCACACAGGGATCGTGACGGCCTTTGATCTCCAGGATGGCATCGGTACGATTTTTGAAATCTACCGTATGCTGGGGCCGGGAGATGGAGGGGGTTGGTTTAAATGCGGCCTTGACCAGCACCGGCATACCAGTGGTGATTCCTCCCAGAATTCCTCCCGCATTGTTGGTGGAGGTTTTGATCTCATCGCCGTCCATATAGAAGGGGTCGTTGGCCTGTGCGCCGGTCATCTCGGCGAAATCAAAGCCTGCGCCAAAGGATACGCCTTTTACCGCAGGGATGCCAAATATGGCGGAACTGATGACATTCTCAATGCCTCCAAAGATAGGATCCCCGACGCCCGCCGGCATTCCGGTGACGGCACATTCCACGATTCCTCCCAAAGAGTTCTGATCCAGCCGTGCGTCCTCGATGGCGGTGATCATCTGTTTCCCGGCGTCGTTGTCGATGACCGGAAAGGCTTTGCCGGCGATGGTGTCAAAGAGCACCTCCGGGATGGAGTGGGGATCAAAGAAAGTGTCCTGGATGGATCCGATCTGCAGCACATGGGCGCCGATCCGTATGCCTTTGAGGGCCAGCAGCTGTTTGCAGATACCTCCGGCAAAGACCAGCGGAGCGGTAAGCCGGGCAGAGAAGTGTCCTCCCCCCCGAGGGTCGTTGCATCCATGATAGCGCAGGTGTCCTGTATAGTCGCCATGGCCCGGCCTGGCCAAAGTGGACATTTGCTCGTAATCGGCAGAATGGGTATCGGTGTTGCGGATGACAGCAGCAATGGGGGTGCCGCAGGCCACTGCAAAGGGGGTGCCATCCTGCTGTAAAACGCCGGAAAGAATCTCCGGTTGATCGCTTTCTTTTCTGCGGGTAGAAGTAGAGCTGTGCCCGGGAGCCCGACGCTGCATAAAGTGGTTGAGCTCATCCAGATTGATGGGTGTTCCTCCGGGAATACCGTCCAGCACCACGCCGATGCCGTTGCCGTGGGATTCTCCAAAGATGGAGAGATGAAGACCAAGATTATTCCAGGTTGAGGACATTGCAGATACCTCCAAAGGTTTGATAGATCTCAAAGAAATTGGGATAGGATTTGTTGACCGCCGTATATCCCGTTATTTCGACGGGAGAGGAGGCAATCAACGCGGCGATGGCCATCGACATGACGATGCGGTGATCGTTAAAGCCGTTGACCCGTCCGCCGTGGAGAGGAGCGCCAGTAATATTGATCTCATCCTCACCCACTTTGACAATTCCGCCAAGACGGGTGAGGCAGTCGGCCATAGCAGCCAGCCGGTCGCTTTCCTTATAGCGCAAGCGTCCGACATGGGTGATGCGGGTGGTACCTGCTGCATGGCAGGCAGCCACACAGAGAATCGGAACCAGATCCGGGATATCCTGTGCGTCGATGGTGATTGCCTGTAGAGGGCGTGGCGCCACAAAGACGGCGCCGTCCTCCTCCACCGTCACCGAAGCGCCAAACCGGGAGAGCAGTTCCAGAATGGCACGGTCTCCCTGGGTGGAACATCGGCGCAGTCCCCGGACGGTTACCGCTCTGCCGCCAATGGCTCCAGCCGTGAGAAAAAAGGCGGCGTTGGAGTAATCGCATTCCACCGGGTACCGGTTTTGGCAGCGGTAGCGTTGGTTTCCGGGAATTTGCCATCCATCCTGCGTGGGGATGACTGTGATGCCGAAATCCTGCATGGTTTGTACTGTCATGTCCACGTAAGAGCGGGAGGTGAGAGGGGTGGTCAGCCGGATGACCGTGTCCTTTGTCAGCAGCGGAGCGGCAAACAGCAGTCCGGTGACATATTGGGAGCTGATATCCCCGGCGATCTCAAAGGCTCCCCCTTCCAGTTTCCCGGAGAGGGAGAACGGCATGGTACCCTGATAGTCAAAGGTAATCCCGTGGGGGGTCATAGCCTCCACCAGCGGGGCAATGGGACGGGTGGGAAGTTTTCCCTGCCCGGTAAAGACCGCCTTGCAGCCCAGAGCGGCAGCGATGGGGACAAAGAAGCGCAGGGTGGAACCGCTTTCACCGCAGTCCATCCTTGCCTGAGGGCTGGGGGTATTGATGCCTGTGATGGTAACCCAATCCTCCCCTCGCACCACTTTGGCTCCCAGTGCCTCAACACACCGCAGCGTGGCCAACATATCCTGGGAATAGGCGAAGTTTTCCAGTCTAGTGGTTCCCTGTGCCAGTGCTGCACAGATCATAGCGCGGTGGGAAGCGGATTTGGAAGGAGGCGCAACGGTGGAATAGACAACGCGGGCGTCCATCTCCATCAGGGTGCTCAGCTGGGGAATTTCCTGCTTTTGCGCGCCAAAACAGCGTATTACGGCATCGGCTGTGCTCATTTTTCTACCCCCTTAAGAACAAAGGGCTTAAAATTCTCAGCGGGCATGGCGTAGATGTAACCGTCCCCAATGGAGCGGATCAAAATACATTTGAGGATGTTGCTGGAGCGTTTTTTATCGTGAAGGCAGGCCTCGCAGGCGTCGCTGTAGTCGATGTCCAGGGAGACGGGCATCCCATTGTTTTGCAGGGCCTGTACCACTGCGTCGTGGATGGAGGGATCCCCGATCCCTGCCGCCGCTGCTGCTTTGGTGATCACCGCCATACCGATACCCACGCATTTGCCGTGAGTGAGCTGGTAATGCATATGATTCTCGATGGCATGGCCGACGGTGTGGCCGAAATTCAACAGCATTCTCTCCCCTTTGTCCAGTTCATCGGACTCCACCACCTTGCGCTTGATGTCGATACAGGTGGAGACCACATAGGGCAGATGCTCCCGTACCTGTCCGCTGCGCATGACCTCAAAAAGTTTGGCGTCGCGGATCATCCCGCATTTGATCGCCTCACCAACACCGTCTTTGAAGTTTTCTTCCGGCAGGGTGGACAAAGTATCCAGATCGCACAGCACCAGGATGGGCTGATGGAACGCTCCCACCAGATTTTTCCCGCCGTCGGTGTCCACGCCGGTTTTTCCGCCCACCGAAGAATCAATCTGTGCGAGAAAGGTGGTGGGAACCTGTACAAAGTCAATGCCCCGCAGATAGGTAGCGGCGGCGAATCCCGCCAGATCCCCCACCACGCCGCCCCCCAGCGCTACAATCAGGTCGGAACGGGTCAGCTGTTCCCGGATGAGAAAATCATAGATGGGCAGCAGCGTCCGGTGACATTTGGAGGCTTCTCCGTTGGGGAATACATAGGAACAGACCCGCAGATCAGCTTGTCTGAGAGAGTCTGTGACGGTTTGCAGATAGAGCCCTGCAACAATATCGTCGGTGATGACCGCTACTTTGTGGCAGC
The DNA here is from genome assembly GCA_002305685.1 of Ruminococcaceae bacterium UBA1405. Lineage (GTDB taxonomy): Bacteria > Bacillota > Clostridia > Oscillospirales > Ruminococcaceae > UBA1405. The sequence continues at coordinate 21,672 of DBQB01000048.1, read as the reverse complement.
CGGAAACCTCCTTGACGTATCGACCGATGTCCTTCAGCAATCCGTTGCCAATCAAGATGTTGTAAGGTCGGGAAGTATGAACGGTAATTTGATTCATGGTGTATTCCTTCCTTTTGCTGTTTTGCCCACAAAAACCAGTTGGCCTTCATCGGGTTTATGCCGTCGAAGGGAAACAGAGGCGGCATTTATCTTTTCCTTATATAATAATATAGCAGGAAGGATGCCAAGCCGCAACCATCTGGTAAGCGTCAAGACATCCTTTTTTCAAAAAAACTGGTTATCCGATGTGTTTTCCTTCAAATACCGCCAATTTTTTCAGCTTTTCCATGATAGCCTCGAATTCACAGGGCTTGAGGGACTGGGCGCCGTCGGACAGCGCTTTGGAAGGATTGTTGTGTACCTCGATCATCAGACCGTCCGCACCAGCAGCAATGGCGGCTTTGGAGAGGGGTTCCACCAGCCAGGTGATGCCGGCTGCGTGGCTGGGGTCCACAATTACCGGCAGATGGGTCAGCCGTTTGAGCAGCGGTACCGCGGAGATGTCCAGCGTGTTGCGGGTTTGGGGTTCAAAGGTACGGATTCCACGCTCGCACAAAATTACGTTCTCATTGCCTCCAGCCATAATGTATTCTGCGCTCATGAGAAATTCCTCGATGGTGTTGGCCAGACCCCGTTTGAGCAGAATGGGTTTGTTGATTTTTCCCAATTCCTTGAGCATCTCAAAGTTCTGCATATTGCGCGCCCCGACCTGGATCAGATCCACATTTTCAAACAGCGGCAGATGGTTGATGTTCATAATTTCAGTTACCAAGGGCATACCAGTGGCCTCTTTGGCTTTGAGCAGCAGCTCCAGACCATTTTGCCCCAATCCCTGGAAGGAATAGGGGGAGGTGCGGGGTTTGAAGGCGCCACCTCGCAGCAGGGTAGCGCCGGCAGCTTTTACCGCTTTGGCGACCTCGATGATCTGTTCTTCGGTCTCCACCGAACAGGGACCGGCGATCACCTGGAGATCCTCTCCGCCGAATTTGCGCCCAGCTACATCCACAATGGTATTGTCGGGGTGAAATTTGCGATTGGCGCGTTTGTAGGGCTCCTGGATGCGTTTGACATTTTCCACATGACTGTTGGACTGAATCCGATTGATATCGATGGACGAGGTATCTCCCACCAATCCTAAAATGGTGGTTTGGGTACCATAAATGGGATTGACTTCCACATTGCCCAGTTCCTTGATCCAACGGATGATCTCTTGGGTTTCCTCACGAGTGGTGTTGTGTTTTAAGATGACGACCATAACCAATTTCCTCCAATTTCTGTGACCGCAGACCGATGGCGGATAAAAGAAAAACGGCCTGTGCTTTTGCTGCCAAAAGCACAGGCCGATGATACCATCTTCTGGGTTTCCGATTTTGTCTTACCAGTTTTTTCAGGCAATTCCATCAAGATGGATTGTTTCTTGACATCCTGAACCGGTACGGCATAAACGACAGTCCATTTCTGGCATCTTCTTCCCGATTTGCGCAGCAAAGAAAACCTGTGCCATAATCATAGCCCAAGCCAAAAGAAAAGCTGCTAAATCGAGAGGTGTTGGCCAGCTTCATACGCTGTCGTTCTCCTTTCACCAAATCTGAAAGTGTGTACCGCTTTGTGACTATGACTATATAGCAAAACCAAAATCTTGTCAACCGTTTTTTGTTCTTTTTCTCGAAGTTGCGCAATTTTATTCTTTTTGTATGCTGAAATTGGAAGTTTGACGGTATGCCTTGCGTATTCTCTGCTTTTGGGATATGATGAAGCCAAGGCAGCAATTCTTTTGTGGAAGGGAAGGAGATTTTTTTATGAAGAAGGTATGTTTTATCGGTGCCTGCGGACATTTTGGATCTGCGGTCTCGGTGATTGGAAGCCATCCGGAGCGTTTTACCGTTTCGGCCATCAGTGCCGGCTCGGAGCAGGTGGATATCAGCCGTTTGGAAGCTGCTCTGGTGCAGAATGGTATTGCGGTTCCCAAACGCTACGACGATTACCGTCAGATGCTGACCGAAGAGAAACCGGATATTGCAGTGGTGGACGGATATTTCTGCGATCATGCGGAAATGTCTGCTTACGCGCTGGCTATGGGGATTCATGTTTACTGTGAGAAGCCGGTGGCTACCACGCTGGAAGATCTCGAAATTCTCAAAACCGTCTATGCCAAGGCGGCTCGCAAAGGCGTGCACTTTGCTTATATGCTTACCACCCGTTACGATCCTTGGTTTTATACTGCGTATCAGGCGGTGCAGCAGGGTGTGATTGGGGAGATTCGGATGCTCAACGGTCAGAAATCCTACAAAGCGGGAACAAGGGCGCCCTTATTCCATCAAAGAAAAACCTATGGAGGTACCATTCCCTGGGTGGGAATCCATGCCATTGACTGGGTGCTCTGGTTTTCCGGCAAAAAGGTGGAGCGGGTAACCGCTGTCCAGTCCTCCCAAGCCAACGGAGGCAACGGTACGATGGAAGCCACCGCCATCTGTATGTTCCAGATGGAGGATGAGGTGGTCGCTCATGTCAACATCGATTATCTGCGCCCGCAAAGCGCTCCCACCCACGGCGATGACCGGATTCGGATTGCGGGAACCAAAGGGGTGATTGAGGTCAGGGGCAGCGAGGGAAAGGTGTATCTGATTGCGGACAAGGGATTGCAGGAGTTGGAGCTGCTGACCCCGCCCAAGATTTTTGAGGATTTTGTGGACGGCATCGATGGGAAAGTACAGCCGCTGATCACCGCAGAGCAGTCCTTCTATGCAACTGAGGTTTGCCTGAAAGCGCAGCTGGCTGCGGATACAGGCAGAATCATCGTCTTTTGATGCAAAGGCGATATGCAGAAGTGGGAACGGTTTGTGGTCTTTGATGTGGAAACGCCCAATCGTCTGAGCGATCGCATCAGCGCCATCGGGATTGCGGTGGTACAACAGGGAAAAGTTTTGGAACGGCTGGAAACCCTGGTGAATCCGGAGAGTTATTTTGAGCCGATGAATATCCGCATCACCGGTATCACTCCGGAGATGGTGGAGGATGCCCCCACCTTTGATGTGCTATGGCCTCAGATCCGCCCGCTGATGGAAAGCGGACTGCTGGTGGCCCATAACGCGCCGTTTGATATGGGGGTGCTGTACAGATGCTTGAGGGGATATGGCTTTGGATGGGGACCTGTGGTCCCCTATGCCTGTACCTGCCAGATGGCGAGACGCTGTTTCTCTCATCTGCCCAACCACCGGCTGGATACCCTGTGCAGATATCTGGGAATTGAGCTGAACCATCATCAGGCGGGGAGCGACAGTTTGGCCTGTGCGCAGGTGCTGCTTCGCTGTCTGCAAGGAGGGATGGAACTGGAACGGTTTGTGCGAAGCTATGATATGGTGGATGGGCGCACCGTCAAAACGGATGTAAGGAGCGGTCGGCTATGAGCGAAGCGGTATCGTGGATTCGGGAGCAGCTGCTGTCGATGGGGGAGGAAAGATATCGTCTCTTTCAGTGTAAACTGATGCCCACGGTGGATCCCCGGCGGGTGATTGGAATTCGCACGCCTCAGCTGCGGCGTTTTTCCCTTGTCCTTTCACGACAGCCTCAGGCTCAGGAGTTTTTGCGTGCTCTGCCGCATTTTTATTACGAGGAAAACAACCTGCACGGTTTTTTGATCGAGCGGTTGGGGGATTACCGTCAGACGGTGGAGGCGCTGCATCTCTTTTTGCCCTTTGTGGACAACTGGGCTACCTGTGACGCAATTCATCCCCGTGTTTTTTCAAAGAATACCTCTCAGCTTTTGGAGGAGGTTCAGGTTTGGATGGCTTCCCAGCATCCCTATACGGTGCGTTTCGGGATAGGCGTGCTGATGCGGGAATATTTGGACGAGCATTTCTCTGAGGAATATCTGGAGTGGGTTGCGTCGGTGGACAGCGAGCATTATTATGTCAGGATGATGGTGGCATGGTATTTTGCCACCGCCCTGGCAAAACAGTATGACTTTGCGCTGAAATATCTGCAAGACCATCGCCTACCTTTGTGGGTTCACAATAAAACCGTCCAGAAAGCGGTGGAAAGCTATCGGTTGACCGATGCGCAAAAAGCTCTTCTCAGAAAATTGAGACGAAAAGAATAGATGAAAGGCCCTGTATTTTGATTATTTTCTAAATATCAAAATACAGGGCCTTCTCAACGAATGGATGGGTGTTTAGCTTTTTTTCTGATCAAAGGAAGGATTGTAGGCGTAATAGTTTTTGGAGTCCAGGGTGTCCAGCAGTCCCCGGAGTGTTTCGCCGAAGCGCTGATAGTGGATAATCTCCCTTGCGCGCAGGAATTTGATGACGTCCCGCACATCGGGATCATCTGCAAGACGCAGAATGTTGTCGTAGGTCAAACGCGCTTTCTGCTCTGCCGCCAAATCTTCGTTGAGGTCCGCAATCGGATCGCCGGTGGACTGAAGCGTCAAGGCAGTAAAGGGGGTGCCGGAGGCTGCGACGGGATAGACGCCAGTGGTATGGTCCACAAAATAGGTGTCAAATCCACTGTTTTTGATCTCATCCATGGTCAGGTTTCTGGTAAGCTGATAAACCAAAGTGCTTACCAGTTCCATATGTGCCAGTTCTTCGGTGCCAATATCGGTAAGGACTCCCTTCATTTCCGCGGTGGGCGCCGAAAAGCGCTGATTCAGATAGCGGGTGGATGCACCGGTTTCTCCGTCGGGGCCTCCCAGCTGGCTGATGATTACCTTGGCAAGCGCTGCATTCGGGCGGGCAATTTTGACGGGGTACTGTAACTTTTTCTGATAAACCCACATGAATTATGCCCTCCTTTCGGCATCGGTTTCCCAGGGCCAGGGACCGTCGATCCAGGACCATCTGGTGGTACTGGTGGAATCGGTTGGCACGATGGGACCAAAGCGCTCGGTGTAGGTTTTGGCGGTTTGTTCCCGCATCATGCGATGTTTTTCAAAACTTTTCAGCGCTTCCGTATCATCGGGATGGGTATCCAGATATTCGTTGAGTTCCACCAAAATGAAGTCACATACCTGAAGACGGTTGAGCAGTACCGCTTTGCTTTCATTTTCTGCCACGGCTCACCGCCTCCTCTCCGATAAAAGGTTTATCCAGATCCGGGAACAGGGTACCCCGCTGCAAAGCAGTGGCTCCGTCATAGGTGGTGCCCCATTTCTGATAGCGGACATAGGCCATAGCCAGTGCCATGGGGAAGGGATCGGAACAGCTGTCGCTGTTTTCCGATTCCTGCCGTGTCATCTGCATGGAGACCAGCGGGCCATTGGGATTTAAGGGATCCCGGGAAAAGAATTCTTCCATGGGCCAATTTCCTTTCTGTCAAGGTTTGCGCGGCGTTGTGACAACCACTTCTGCCGCTCAGTTCAGAATATGCAGTTTTCAGCCGATGGGTGAAGAAATCACGGGATTCTCGTTGCGGAGCAGATGATTTTGTGGTATGCTATCGAAAGAACATTTATTCGAAAGGTGATACAGCTATGCAGCCCTCCGTGCCCCAGAAGGGATCTTTTGCAGATCCGCCGAAAAAAAGTATCTTGGCTCATGTCTCTCGTTATGTCGCTCTGGATATTGAGACCACTGGCCTGAATCCGGCGCAGGAACAAATTTTAGAGCTGGCTGCTGTGCGCATGAAGGACGGGGAGGAGGTGGGACGGTTTTCACAGCTGATCCGTCCCACCAAGGAGATCAGTTCCTTTATTACCCAGCTGACCGGCATCGATAATGCAATGGTGATGGATGCCCCCAGGATCGAAGCGGTGCTTCCCACTTTTTTGGCTTTTTTGGGGAATGATCTGCTTTTGGGACACAATACCGCCTTTGACCTTCGCTTTATCCGATATCATTCTATGGTGGTGCTGCATCGCAGGGTGGCAAATCCATATATGGATACCTTGCGCATCTCCCGGCTGCTGTTCCCTCAGCTTCCCAATCATAAGCTCTCCACCCTGATTCAGTATTTTGGAATTGGAGATACGGTGGAACATCGCGCACTCTCCGACGCCATTCAAACGATGAAATGCTATGAATATATGAAGCAGTATGCGCAGCAGCAAGGATTTTCTCTGGAGCAGGCCAATCGATGAAACAAATAGGCTGTTTCGTTTGTAAAACAACAAAACACCCAAACGACACGCCCGGAGTCCTATCAGATAGGGCTCCGGGCGTGTCGTTTGGGAAATGGGTTTGGGGTGAGCGTATAAGACGATATATCGGAACCAGGAATCATCCCTTTACCGCTCCGGCTACCACGCCGCTGATGATGTATTTCTGAGCAGAGAGATAAAAGATTACAATAGGGATGATGGAAAGAATTAACATTGCCATCAGTGCCCCCATATCCCGGGAACCGTAGCCGCCCTGTAGATACTGAATCGCCACAGGGATGGTTCGGTATTTGCTCCCAATGGTCAGATAGGGAAGCAGATAGTCGTTCCAGATCCACATGGCGTTGAGGATGGCGACGGTGATGGCGGTGGGCCTGAGGATGGGAAATACGATTTGGAAAAAGGTTTGCACCGGTCCGCTGCCATCGATCATGGCGGCTTCCTCGATTTCCAGTGGAATTCCTCTGACAAATCCGCTGAACATAAATACCGAAAGTCCTGCGCCAAATCCCAGGTAGACCACTGTAAGTCCCAGCGGATGGTCCAGCCGCAGCAGATTGACGATTTTGGACATGGTAAACATGACCATCTGAAATGGGACAATCATGCTGAAGACAAACAGATAATACAGCGCTTTGGTAAAGATGTTTTGTACCCGAACCAGATACCATGCCGTCATAGAACACAACAATACAATCGCCGCCACCGAACCGACCGTAATAAACAGGGAATAACCAAATGCGCGGAAAAAATCCGTCTTTTCAATACCGCTGATATAGTTGCGCAGCCCCGCAAAGGTTTCTTTTGAGGGGAACGCGAAGGGATTATCGGTAATATAAAACTGACCCTTAAAGGAGTTATACAGTACGATCCCAATGGGGGCAAGAAAGGCGAGAGCAAGAAATACCAGCAGCCAAAACTGGATTTCCCGATGGAGTTTCATGGATTTCACTGGGACACCTCCTTGCTTCGGGTGAGGGAGAGCTGCACAAAGGCAATCAGCGCGAGAATCAGGAAAAAGATCACGGCTTTTGCCTGTCCAACCCCCTCATAACCGATTCTTCCATAGAACGTATTGTAGATATCCAGCGCCAGCATGGCGCTCTCTTTGCCGGGAGCTCCGGCGGTGAGGGCAAGATTTTGATCAAACAGTTTAAAAGAGTTGGTGAGGGTCAGAAAGGTACAGATGGTGGTGGCCGGCATCACCATGGGCAGGATGATATGCCGTAAGATCTGAAAATAGCTGGCCCCGTCGATGGCGGCCGCTTCGGTGAGGGCGTGAGGGATATTTTGCAGCCCGGCAATGTAGATGATCATCATATAGCCGGTCATCTGCCAGTTCATCAGCACCACCAACCCCCAAAACCCATAGTTGGCGGAGAAGGTGATGTCCACGCCCCAATAGCGCAGGACGCCGTTGATGATCAGTTGCCAAAGATACCCCAGCACAATCCCACCAATTAAATTCGGCATAAAAAACACAGTGCGGAACAGGTTGGTTGCCCGTACCCCTTGGGTCAAGAAAAGGGCCAGAAGGAAGGCAAAGAGATTGACGGTGACGACAGACACGATTGTAAACTTTACGGTAAACCACAGCGCATTTCTAAAATCCTGGTTGGCGGTAAAAGCGCGCCGGTAGTTGTCCAGTCCCACCCACTGAGCGTCGGTGACGGTGGTGAATTGGGTGAAAGAAAGATAAATCCCCATTCCGAAAGGAATCAAAAATGCGATGAGAAATGCCAGAAGGGTGGGGAGCAGGAAGAGAGGAAAGTACTTTTTCAATGTTTTTTCCATTGGCGAATCCTTTATATCCGTATATCCGCCGCAAAATGGATGGAGCGGGACTCCGGGGTTTGTTTTGCGACAGCTACGGTAATGGTCTTTGAATCAAACTGGTGGGAGGCTTTTGCAGTTATGAGCCAAATTCCTCTGTCCACCGGGTGACAACCGTCTGGGTCACCTGATCCCAATTCTTGCTGCCCTGAGCATATTGCAGCAGCGTGGCTCCAAAGTCATCTTTGAACGCTTGATTGGGGAAAATGGTGAAATACCAAGGAATGTTTCGAACCTCTTCGGTGTTCATCCAACGGATGACCTCCTGCGCCAATGGGTCGTCGGGCTGTTCTGACGGCGTGAAGGTGTCAAACGGGGCGATGAATCCAAGACGGTTCACAACGAAGTCCTTGCCGGTTTCGCTGGAATACAGCCAGTACAGGAAATCTGCCGAGAGCTGCTGCTTTTCCTGGGAAACTTTGCGGTTGATGGCAAGATAGTTTTCGGTTCCGATACAGATTCCCTGGTCCTTCTCTCCGGCAATGCCGGTATAGATGGGAAGAAATTTGATATCCTCCGCCTGTACGGTATTTCCGTCCACCTGAGAAATTTGACTATAGGCCCAGTTTCCATTTTGTACCATGGCGCACTGACCCAATGCGAACTCTGCCATGGAATCTGCCACCTGCTTGCTGCCCAGCAGTTTGGGCTCGGTGACAGAATTATTCAGATATAGATCAAAAATGTTTTGCAGCTGCCGGCTGTACTGTAGGGATATGGTGTTCACCCCATCTCCGGAAAGATCAATATCATTTTCTGTAAATTCATAGTACAGAGGGATATTGGCAAGATGGGTGTGCCACCGCCAGTCCTCTCCAGGACTCAGGGAGGTAGAGGCAAAAACCCCCTGAATCCCCAACTCCTCCTTTTTGGCGGTCATATCCTCAACCACCTCTTTGAGGGTTTCAAAACTGCGGATTTCTTCCATAGAGGATACCTTTGCCCCTGGGGTGGAAAAATATCGCTGCATGATGGCATCGTTGTAAATGATTCCATAACCTTCTACTACATTGGGAATCCCATAAACGCCGTTCCCATCGGTGATGGCCAAGGATTTGTCGGTGAGATGCTGGTACAGCTGGGTATCTTTCAGGTCGGCACAGTATTCTTTCCAGCCCGCATATCCTCTAGGGCCGTTGATCTGAAAGATGGTGGGAGGTTCCGCTTTGGCAATCTCCGATTTCAGCGTCTGCTCATATCCTCCGGCAGCAGCGGTCACGACGGTGAGCTCAACACCGGTTTCCTGCTGGTAGGCCTTGGCAATTTCCTCATAAACCTCTGCGATTTCCGGTTTAAAGTTGAGATAATAGATTTTTGCTTTGGCGGAGGTACCGGTGCTATTTGTGGAGGAATCGGTCTGACTGGATTCCTGGCTGCAGGCTGTGACAGAGAAAGCCATAGCCGCCGCAACCAGCATTGTTATGATTTTTTTCACAGCGCGCTCAATCCTTTCTATCTTCTTCGGGAAGGCATTTTTTTGGAAGCGGTTTACTTTTGATAGTTTGTTCGCTCTGCCGTAAAATATACCCATAAAGACAAAAGTGCCGCCGGGATGTTTCCCGACGGCAGAGATAAGATTATGCAAAGGTTTCCATAGCCCGTCCCAGCAGATAAAGCACGCAGAGATGTGCCGGATAAAACAGATAGAAAAACAAGCGGTTTGTTTTACCCCGTTTTCCGTTATACAACAGCAGAAAGGGTAGTGCGCCTACCATCATCCACTGGTAATCGGGAAACCGCACCAGCTGACTCAGCCATTGGGGTTTTGGAATCAGCGGATGGGTCAGAAGGATGGTGAGCAGACAGTAAAGCAGATACCACAGGCTGAGCGCTTTGGAATTTTGTTTCAGGCGGTCAAAGCCGACGCCCAGCAGCACCACAAAGACGCCTCCCTCGGTGTAAATCAGGGAAGGAAACAGGGCGTTATAAAAGACGGTGGCGGTATAGGCGTCGCATCCGGGAAGCCCGACCTGGGTCACCAGCCAGGTCAGCAGCAGCAGATCCAGGCACTGCCAGATGAAAAAGAAAAAACATTCGGACAGGGGACGCTGCCTGAGACAGATCAGGATGCCGGTGAGCAACAAGGTGGGGAAGATGTTGCTGGTCATCATCGCTGTCTCCCTGGGCACAAAAATCTGAAGTGCCGCATCCAGCAGTGCGGTGGCAATCCCTCCCAGATAGAGCCGTAACAGGTATCTTTTAGGACTATGGGTGTAATGGAACCCCCATGCCAGGCAGAACAGAAACAGCGGCGCTGAACATCTTCCCAGATAGCGCAGCCACAGCGGCGTTCCGGGTAGGTACGCCCCGATATGATCCACCACCATCAGCGCCAGGGCCAGAAGTTTTAAAGCGGAGGTTGTCATAACCTTTTACCGGGACATAGCGGAAGGGTCCACATAAGCCAGCATCAGCGCCAGCGTATTTTTCAGCCCCTCCCAGTGGGTGCGTTCCATACCATGGGAGGCGTGTACGCCGGGGCCGATCAGGGCGCCGCGGATGTTGTTGCCGCCTTTGAGGGATGCGCTGACGTCAGAGCCATAGAAAGGATAGATATCCACAGCGTAGGAGAGGTTATGCTCTTTTGCCAGCGCGATCAGTTCTCCCACCATATCGTAGTCATAGGGTCCGCTGGAATCCTTGGCGCAGATGGAGACATCATATTCCGTACAGCTCAGATCCATTCCGATGCATCCCATATCCACCGCCAGAACCTCGCTGACCTGCTGGGGAACATAGGCTGCTCCGTGCCCGACCTCTTCATAGATGGAGAAGAACAGCAGGGTGTTATACTTGGGAACCAGTTTGCGGTTGCTGAGGATGGAGGCCAGCGTCAGCATACAGGCGCTGCCGCCTTTGTTGTCGATAAAGCGGGATTTGAGAAACCCATTTTCGGTGATCTGAGTTTTGGGATCGATGCAGATGAAATCACCAGTCCCGATGCCCAAAGCCTCCACGTCTTCCTTTTTACGCACCACCGCATCCAGACGCACCGCCATCTCCTCCGGAACACGGGGACGGGTTTTGCTGTCGGGAAATACGTGTGCGGCAGGGCTCAGGCTGAGAATGGTTCCGGTATATACCTGGCCGCTTCTGGTGCGGATGCGGCAGTACTCTCCGTCCAGTGTGGGGACGATAGGACCTCCCAGCGGGACAAAGGTGAGCATACCGTCCTCGGTGATGGAACGCACCATCAGTCCCAGCGTATCCACATGGCCGGAAAGCATTACCGTTTTGCTGGTATCCCGACCGGGAATGGTGATGATGCCGCAGCCTTTTTGGATGGTGGAGAAACCATACCCCAATGCCTGCGCCTTTTGTTGTATCAGTGCGATCACGTCCCGGCAATAGCCGGTAGGGCTGTCCACCTCCAGCAGCTGGCGGGCGGTTTGCATGAGCTCGTCACGATAAGGGGTGAGATCCATCATATCAACGCCTTCTTTCTATGAAATTCCAGATTCAAAGTGACAAGAAATGGCCATATGTGCGGTTTTGGTGTAGAAAAAGCGGAGACAAAGGCAGGATTTTTGGCCATCTGAAAGGTTGGTGAGGGCCTTGCTTCGGTCATTCTACAAAGGGTTTTAATTTTTCGATGGTCTCGGTGTAATCCCGGATAAACCAGTCAGCCGTCTGTTGCAGCGCTTCGGTTTTGTCCTGGTTGTATCGGTCGTCCACCGCCACGGTGAAGTATCCCGAATCGGAAGCGGTTTTCACCGCGTGCAGCGCGTCCTCAAATACCACCGTCTCCCAGGGTTTAACGCCCATGGATTTACAGACCAAACCGAAGATATTTGGATCGTGCTTGCTCATTCCCAGCTCGGTGCAGGTGAAAATCTTCTCAAAATACTTGAGAATCCCCAGGCGCTGGCAGGCAGCCTGCACGTGATAGCGCTCAGAGGCGGTGAGGATACAGATGGCGATCCCCTGCTGCCGCAGCCAGGACAGAACCTTCTCCACATGGGCCTTGGCCGGAACCCGGTAAAAATATTCATCCTCCACCTGCTTGCAGATTTCCTCCATGGTCTCCTCCTCAGTCTCATGGATTCCATAATGCTGGTTAAAATAGGCGGCGGTCTGCCGCAACGTCATCGGTCCCAGCTGGCTGCGCAGATCGGGCGGCGCCGGAATTTGATGATTTTTGAGCAGCTGGCTGCCGGCGTTTTCCCAGATGTACATGGAATCGGTCAGGGTACCATCCGCATCAAAGATGGCGCAGCGCAGTTTCCCATGCACCATTTTTGTGGAAAGCGCCCGCAGCCGTTTGGCTGCCAGCGCAGCGTCCTTCTGGGCGAAAATCGCCGAAACCACCGCTACGCCGTCCACACCGCTGCCGTGCAGCGAGAGGATATTTCTCTCGTTGATGCCGCCGATGGCTACCACCGGGATTTTGACTGCCTGGGTGATGGCGCGAAGGGTTTGGGGGGATAGGTAGGTGGCGTCGGTTTTGGTGGAGGAGCCAAACACTGCGCCTACGCCGATATAATCCGCGCCCTGTTCCACCGCACGTTTGGCTTCCTCCACATTGTGGGCGCTGGTTCCGATGATTTTATCGGGACCCAGCAGTGCCCTTGCCTGGGGAAGGGACATATCCTTTTGCCCCACATGGACGCCGTCGGCGTCCACTGCCATAGCTACTGTCAGATTATCGTTGATGATCAGCGGCAACTGGTAAGCAGCGCAGATGGGTTTGAGCTGTTTGGCCAGAGCGATAAATTCCTGGTCAGAAGCGTGTTTTTCCCGCAGCTGGATACAGGTTACCCCGCCTTGCGCTGCCTGTTCTACCTTTTGTGCAAGGGTTTCTCCGGGTGCAAGCCAGCTTCGGTCGGTCACTGCATAGAGCAGCATATCTTTTTTACCAATCTTCAATGTGAAAACCTCCTTGCAATGCCAGAAAGTCCAGACGGCTGGCGGTATCGATGAGATAGCGGCGCATGGAGCTGAAGCCAGTATTTCGGCACTCCATCATCAGCGCTGCGTGCTCTCCAAACCGTTTCATCAGTGCGCAGGCGATGGTGGCGGCTTTCAGTGGGTCCTGGGGCAGCACGCCGCAAAACATTCCGATCAGTGCGGTAAGCATACAGCCGGTTCCGGAAATCCGGGACATAAGAGGGGTGCCGCCGTGAATGTGGATGCGGCGCAGCCCATCGGTCACCACATCGGTGGCGGCGCTTACCGCTACTACAGCGCCGGTGGCATTGGCAAGATGATGCACCGCGTCGTGGATCTGTTCCTGGGTCATATCTGCCAGGGCGTCCACACCGCGGGAGCTGGAGGCAATTCCACAGAGAGCATGAATCTCGCTGATGTTTCCCCGGATGACCGAAAACTCGATTTCTTTGAGCAGGCGCTGTACGCTCTCGATGCGAAAGCGGGAGACGCCAACGCCGACCGGATCCAGAACCACCGGAATCTTTCTTCGGTTGGCTTCCTTTCCGGCCGTCAGCATCCCTTCCAGTTTACGGGGATTGGGCATTCCCAGATTCAGAACCAGAGCCGAGGCGGATGAGACCACCTCAGCGGTTTCCATGGGATCGTCCGCCATGATGGGGGATGCCCCACAGGAAAGCAGCAGATTGGCACAGTCGTTGATGGTAACGGGGTTGGTGATACAGTGTACCAGCGGGGGATTTTCCCGCAGCAGTTTTATTTCGGCGTCGAACATTACAGCCTCTCCTTTCCGCAACAACAGCTTCATTATACAAGATCAGGGGATAACATGCAAATATCCGCTCCGGTTTTCCCGTAATACGGCAAAAATCAGAGCGGATACGAGGAGACAGCGTCAAACGATAGATAAATGGAGATGGGAAACAATGCTGAGAAAAACTCAGGCTGCAAACTGTTCCAGCACGTGGGTCTTTTTCAGCGCGGCAATGAGTACGGCGGCGATTACGGTACCCCCTACCGTGCTGACCAAAAACGGGATGACATAGGCAAACAGCGCCACGTCAGCGGACATAAACAAGGTAGCCAAAGGCCATGCCGCCAGCCCGCCGAGAACGCCGGTACCCAGAATTTCAGCGACATAGGTCCAGGGAAGTTTTTGGGTATAGTGGTAAACGAGACCGCACAGGAGCGCGCCGCACATACTGCCCGGAAAAGCCAGGATGCTTCCGGTTCCCATAGCCAAACGCAGCAGCGAAGTCACAAAGGCCATCGCCACGCCGTAATATGGTCCCAGCACCACAGCGGCCAGAACGTTTACCATATGCTGGATGGGGAAGCATTTGGAAGCGCCCACCGGGATATAGAAGGGAGAACACGCCACCCCTACTGCGATCAGAATCCCTGCCAGTGCCAGTTTTTTCATGTTTGTTGTTTTCATCTGATGATGCCCTCCTAGATTACAAAAATTGGGGACATACCTGCGTAGGTATGTCCCCAATATAAAAAGCGGTGCATCCTTCCCTACGTTGGCATTACCCAAATCAGGTTTTTCGGGTCGAGACTCCCTTTCGTCTCCTCTCAGCCTGCTTGGGCAAGCTCCCCACAAAGGTCATTATAAGGGATGTTGGGTCAAATTGCAAGAGAAAAGGGGTATCAGCATCCCAAAAAAGCTTCTGTTGGCTTTGCTCCCAGGAATCGGATGTGCCCGGCATTATACCGAAGCAACCACCAGGTATCCGTATGCCCCCAGAGTTTCCCGGGAACCTGCGCTCAGCCGCTCCCCGGTGAGCATATCCCGGCAATCCCGGGGCAGCGCAGGCAGTGTAACCTCCTCCTCGGAAAAGTTGAGATAGAAGGTGTACTGGGTATCCGCATTGACGCGGCGATGAACCTCCACGCCGTTGGGAAGCAGTACCGGTTCCTTGGGGGAGGGACTCATGGATAGAAGCCCGCTGTATAGATCAATCAGGCATTGTTTTTCTACCCGCGTGGCAATGTGCACCGATTTTCCCTTGCCGTAGGGATGGATGGTGATGGCAGGCTGTCCCTGATAGAAATCCTGGGTATAGCTGCCCAGCACCCTGGTTTCAGGGGAACGCAGCGACAGCAGTTCACAGAACTGTGCCGTCTCATACCGCTCGTCTCCCACCTGAACCCCATTTGTCTGCCCGGGATAAAGGGTGTCCAATTCCTCGGCCTCCACTCCGGTAAGCTCCATCAGCCCATCCCCCGGGAATCCGCCCAGGAAGGCCAGCGTAGTTTCGTTCACATAACCGGTAAGCCAGGTGGTGACCAGAGTGCCGCCCTGGGCCACAAAATCCTTCAGCCGCTGGGCAACGCCCGGTTTGAGCAGATACAGCATGGGAGCGCAGATCAGATCGTATCCGTCAAAGGATTCGGTGCTGCTGATGACGTCGGGATCTTCTCCCAGTCGGCGCAGCGCGTCAAAATGCTCGTAACAGACTTCATGGTATTTTTTATCGTTTTTGGCAGCGCCCGCCATATCCTCAATGGCCCAGCGGTTATCCCAGTCGTAGATCACCGCTTTTTTGGTCGCGGGGGAGGAACCTGCCACCGGGGAGAGTGTGCGAAGCAGCTGTCCCACCTCGCTGACCTCCCGGAAGGTACGGGTATCATCTCTTCCGGTATGGTTGACTACTGCCCCGTGGAACTGCTCAAAGGAGCCCCGTCCCATGCGGAACTGGAAATACTGTACTGTATCGGAGCCGCAGGCGACGGCCTGCAAACAGGCCAGCGCGTGGATGCCGGGACGTTTGAGCTTGTTAAATGGCATCCAGTTGACCTGGCTGGGGGTGCTTTCCATCAGCATAAACGGTTGTCCCCGTTTGAAAGAGCGCATCAGAGAATGGTTGAAAGCGGTCTGGGTGGCGGTGTCGTACACCGTCTCCTCATTGTTGTGCCAGCGGGGATAGGCGTCCCAGGAAATGATGTCCAGATCCTTGGCCAGGGTATGGTAGTCAAGACCTCCATACATCCACATAAAGTTGGTGGTGACGGGGAGCTTGGAATACTGGCGCAGCGGTTCGATCTCGGCGCGCATAAACTCCGCTGTATTTTCGGTGGTAAAACGCCGCCAGTCCAGCAGCATTCCCAGCACCGAGTGTTCGCCGTGCTCCATGGGGGGATCAATCTGGTCGAAGGAGGTGTAGGTATGACTCCAAAATGCGGTCCACCAGGCATGGTTGAGGGCGCCGATGTCGTCGTGGTATTTTTTCCGCAGCCACTCCTGGAATTTTTTGCGGCACAGATCGCAGTAACAGGCCCCGCCGTATTCGTTGGAAAGATGCCAGAGGATAACGCCGGGATGGGAGCCGTAGCGTTTGGCCAAAAGGGTGTTCATCTGCCGGACCTTTTGCCGGTAGATGGGGGAGGACATACAATGGTTGTGGCGCTGGCCGTGGATGTTGCGCAGTCCGTCCGGGCGCACCCGGCGAACCTCCGGATACTTCTCATCCATCCAGACGGGGCGGGCGCCGGACGGTGTGGCCAAAACGGTGTAGATTCCGTTTTCATACAGCCGGTCAATCACCCGGTCCATCCACTCGAAGGTATAAACCCCCTCCTGAGGTTCCAGCGCGGACCAGGCAAAGATCCCCACAGAGGCGGAATTGATCCCTGCTTTCTTCATCAGTGCAATGTCTTTTTCCAGAATGTCCGGGCGGTCCAGCCACTGATCCGGATTGTAATCTCCGCCGTGAAGCAAGCCGCCCAACTGCGGGAACAGAGGTTTTTGTGGTTGCATGAGCATTGCCCTCCTTTTGGTACGGTGATTGGTTGCTTTCATCATAGCAGACCAGACCGGTAATGGCAATGGGATAGCGCCTATTTTTGCCCGGCAGGACAATGGATTTTTCCGGTTTTCCTATGGAAGGTTTGCCCACACCCCCAAAATACCGATTGCATCTTTCGACCGGTGATATATAATAAAAAACAGTTTGAGGTACCCAATGCCCAGGGTTTTCGGGAGGAGCTTTATCTGTGTGTGGGAACGTATCGGTTTTGGAGGCAGGGGTTTTGAGCGGAGCGGCAAGATAAGATGGTATTTTGTTGGCAAGAAGGGGGAGCGTGCAGTTGTCTGAGAAGATTTTGGTAGTAGACGACGAGAAGGAGATTGCCGACCTGGTGGAAGTATATCTGAAAAACGAGGGGTATACCGTCTGTAAATGTTTTAACGCTACGGATGCACTGGCTTTCGTAAGGCAGGAGGATATCTGTTTGGCGATACTGGATGTGATGCTGCCGGATCTGGATGGTTTCCAGCTCTGTAAACAGATCCGGGAAACCCATCTTTTCCCCATCCTGATGCTGACGGCCCGGGTGGAGGATCTGGATAAAATCACCGGCCTTGCCCTGGGGGCGGATGATTATATGACCAAACCCTTCAATCCTTTGGAGCTGACGGCGCGGGTCAAGACGCTGCTTCGGCGGTATATCCGTTATGACCGGCAGGTGCGCAGAGACGAGGAAGGGGAATCCTTCCAGATTCGAGGGCTTTTCATCTCGCGGGATCGCCATAAATGTATCCTCAACGGGCAGGAGCTCTCTATGACGCCGACGGAGTTTGAGATTTTATGGTATCTGTGCGCAAGGCAGGGCCATGTGGTTTCCTCCGAAGAACTGTTTGAAGCGGTTTGGAAGGAAAGATATCTGGACAACAACAATACGGTGATGGCCCATATTGCCCGGTTGCGGGAGAAGATGGGGGAACCTCCCCGCAAACCCAAGTATATCAAAACCGTCTGGGGGGTGGGTTATACCATTGAGTAACAAACGAAATTTCATCAGAAGCGCTCTGAGCCGCCAGATTCTGCTGCAATATTTTTTGACCCTGTGTGCCGTTGGGATTGGCTTTACGGTTGTGGTGGCTTTGGCTTGGCTGGTCGCCCACAGTTTCCTATGGCAGTCCTGGGACCCTCTTTACCAGCTTTTGCGCTGGATTAAGGACAATTTTGTTTTGACTGCAAGCGCCTGTTTTTTGCTGTTGGTTCTGCTGGTTTCCTTTCTCTTTATTCATCGCTCGCTGCGCTATCTGGACGACGTCATCGATGCTTCCGAAAAACTTGCTGCCCCGGACGATCAGGAGATAACCCTTTCCAGCCAGCTCAAAACCGTACAGGATGAGATGAATTTGATCCGTCAGCAGGCTTTGCGCAATGCGTTTTTGGCCAAGGAGGCGGAACAGCGGAAAAACGATCTGGTGGTCTATCTGGCCCATGATCTAAAAACGCCGCTGACCAGCGTCATCGGATATCTGACGCTGCTGCGGGACGAGGGGGAGATCTCCCCTCAGCTGCGGGCGCGATACACCGGCATTGCGCTGGACAAGGCGCTTCGCCTGGAGGATCTGATCAATGAGTTTTTTGATATCACCCGGTTCAACTTCACGTCGCTGGTTTTGCAGACACAGCGGGTCAATTTCAGCAGGATGCTGGAACAGATTGTCTGGGAGTTCCGGCCGATTTTACAGGAAAAAGGCCTGGAATGGGAGACCTTTCTTACACCCGACATCGAGATCATCTGTGATCCTGGCAAGATGGAGCGGGTGTTTGACAATCTCATCCGCAACGCAGTCAGCTACAGTTATCCCAACAGCAAAATCCATTTGACGCTGGAGGCCTCCGACGACCAGGTGGAAATTCAGGTGCAAAACAGCGGAAGAACCATTCCCCCGGAAAAACTCAGCAAAATATTTGAACAGTTCTATCGTCTGGATCCCTCCCGCGATTCCCAAACCGGAGGGGCTGGCTTAGGGCTTGCCATCGCCAAAGAGATTGTGGAACAGCATGGGGGAAACATCCAGGCCCAGAGTGAGGCGGAGAGCATCCGTTTTCTGGTTCGACTGCCCCGGAATCGTCATAAAATCGTATGAAAAAGCGGATAAAATCTTGAAGGTTTCACAAAGAAGTATGAAAACAAAAATCACACGGTTTTGGTAGGATAGAACCATCAAAACCGTGTGATTTTTTATCCGAGAGGTGAATGTCCCATGAAAGATATGCGTCGGTTCGTCCAACAGCCCCGCGCAGGTAAGAGAAAAGCAGAAGATTGGAAGCGAAGCCGCTGTCGCAGGCACCGCTCCAAAATCAATCCGCTCCCGTCTCTGGTACTGCTCTTTACCATGTGTACCTTCCTTGCGGGTGTGACCGCCAACTGTATGGAACTGGATGAAAGTCAGGAAACTTTTCTGACCCAAACGATCCATCAACAGTCTTCCGAAAAGGAGGGGGAACCGCCGCTTTCCGTCGAAAGCGGCGGTGTTCAGAGCGATGCAGAGGAGGATTGGAAGCTGATTTTGGTGAACAGGAATCACCCGTTGCCCCAGGATTATTCCATAGAAACGGTGACGCTGGATAATGGACAGCAGGTGGACAAAAGGATCTATCCGGCTTTGCAGCAGATGTTTGACGCTATGCGTGCACAGGGAATCTATCCGGTAGTTGTGTCCGGATTTCGCACCTGGGAGGAGCAGCAGCAGATTATGGACGAGAAGATACAGCAGTTCCAGATGCAGGGATATTCCTCTGACCAGGCAGAGGAGATGGCCCAGGAGTGGGTGGCGCTTCCCGGTACCAGCGAACATCAACTGGGGTTGGCGGTGGATATCAATGCGGACGGCATCCATTCCACCGGGCAGCAGGTATACGACTGGCTGTCGGAATATGCCCACTGTTATGGCTTTATCAAGCGATATCCGGAGGACAAGACCCAGATCACTGGCATTTCCAATGAACCCTGGCATTATCGTTTTGTGGGGACCGATGCAGCGCTGGAAATAAAAGAAAAGGGGCTTTGCTTGGAGGAATATGCAAAAGCAGCATAGCAATTTGTTATGAAATGGTGTATTCTAAGGGAAATCGTTGACGGTCTGTTTTAGAAGGGGTATACTGGTAAATGGATTTTTGTCCGCCACTGGGGCGGGACGACCAAAATCCGTATACTAGACAGGAATGAGGGATTTTTCATGGCATCCAAAGCAAAAAATGGCGTATGGCCAGTCATGCTCACCCCCTTCACCGATACCGGTAAGGTGGATTATGCCGCGCTGGAAGCGCTGATCCGCTGGTATGAAGCGGGGGGCGTGGACGGATTGTTTGCCGTCTGTCAGTCCAGCGAAATGTTCTTTCTCAGCCTCAAAGAGCGGGTGGAGCTGGCGCGTTTCATCAAGAAAACTGCCAAGGTTCCGGTGATTGCCTCCGGCCATACCTCCTATGACATCGACGATCAGGCGGAGGAGCTCAAGCGGGTGGCGGATACCGGTGTAGACGCCGTAATTTTGATCACCAATCGTCTGGCGGAGCAGGGCAGTGAACCGGATGTTTGGAAAAGAAATCTGGATTATCTGCTCAAGGCCCTTCCTGAGGAGGTTCCGCTGGGCTTTTATGAATGTCCCTATCCCTACAAAAGACTGATTGCCGACGACGAGATTGCATATGCGGCGCAGACTGGGCGGTTCCATTTTCTCAAAGATACCTGCTGCGACGCAGCGCTGATCCGCAGACGTTTGCAGTGCATTGAGGGGACAAACCTACGGCTCTTTAATGCCAATACCGCCACACTTCTGGACTCCCTGCAGCATGGCGCAGCCGGATTTTCCGGGGTTATGGCCAACTTCCATCCGGAACTGTATGTATGGCTGTGCAAAAACTGGAAAAACGAACCGGAGCGCGCCCAGGTGGTACAGGCTTTCCTGACCATGATGTCTCAAATTGAAAAGCAGCTGTATCCTGTCAATGCCAAGGCGTTTCTGAAAGGTCAGGGGTTGCCCATCACCACCTATACCCGTTCCAAAAACCATCACGAGATGTCTCCGCTGTTTCTCAGTGAGGTGGAGCAGCTGGATCTGTTGACCCAGTGGTTTAAAAAAGTGCAGAATCTGTAAAATTTCCTGTTGCGAAAACGCAACTGAGCATTTTCAAGTTTTTTATAAACGGTACAGTTTTTGCTGTACCGTTTTTTGTTGCTTTGAAAACTGTACTGGCAGGAGCCGGAGATACACCCAATGAAACGAAAATGGCTATTGTCAACCGTGATTATAAATATGGTTGACAATAGCTGGCGATTCGGGTATAATGGCACTTGTTGATACTTATGAACGGTGTAAGGAGTGCATAAAATGAAATCCAGAATGAATCCCCGCGGGATGACGAAAATCGCGCTTTGTGTGGCGCTGCTTTGTGTCGCGTCCTATTTGTCCTTTCCTATTCCCTTTACCCCTATTGTAATTACCGGCCAAACGCTGATGGTACATCTGTTGGGCTTGGTTTTGGCGCCGGTTTCTGCGCTGGTGGCCATGGTGGTATATCTGCTGCTGGGAATCGTTGGGCTACCGGTTTTTGCGGGTGGCAGCGCTGGTATCGGTGCACTGTTGGGCCCAACGGGAGGATACATTCTTGGGTTTGTGGCGGCGGCTCCGATGGTAAGTCTTTGTAAGGGAAAAAAGGTCAATCTTTTCCGCTATCTCTTTGCCACCGTTTTGGTGGGCACCCTGGTGATAGATTTTCTGGGAAGCGCCTTTTTCTGTATGCAGCAGCAGATTTCGTTGCTGGAAGGTTTTGCTCTGACGGTGGTTCCTTTCCTTCCGGGGGATATCATCAAATGTGTCATGGCCAGTGTGGTTGGCGTTGCAGTCAACCGGATTCCAGGTTTTCAAGCCTCCCCGGTATCCCGGTAAAACCGGCAAAGGTTTCTTTGATGGCAGTCGGTTTGCTCCATCGCATAGAATATTGTAAGAAAAAAGGTCGCCGCAGAATCTTTGCGGCGACCTTTTGTGATCGTGCGCCCGGCATGGGCAATAA